>NZ_JAMBEP010000001.1:333997-667995 GCF_023374055.1 Luteimonas galliterrae
CATCGCCGGCACCTACGAACTCGGCGGCATGCAGCGCGGCGAGAATCTCGAGATCGGCACCTGGGACGGCAAGCCGCTGACCACCGAACTGTCCGGCAACGTCATCGACGTGTGCCCGGTCGGCGCGCTGACCAACAAGGTGTTCCGCTTCCGCGCGCGGCCGTGGGAGCTGATCGCCAAGGAATCGCTCGGCTTCCAGGATGCGCTGGGCAGCAATTTGTTCATCCATGCGCGCCGCGGCGACGTGATGCGCGCGGTGCCGCGCGACAACGAAGCCGTCAACGAATGCTGGCTGTCCGATCGCGACCGTTACGCGAGCCAAGGCCTGTACGCCGACGACCGCGCCAAGCGGCCGATGGTGAAGGACAACGGCGGCACGCCTGATGAAAGCTGGCGCGACGCTTCGTGGGACGAAGCGCTGGCCCGCGCCGCGAAAATCCTGCAAGACAACGCCGCCGACGATCTGGGCATGCTGGTGCATCCGGCCACCTCGAACGAGGAGGGCGCGCTGCTCGCGCGGCTGGCCGAGGCGCTCGGCACGGGCAATCTCGATCACCGCATCGGCCAGCAGGACCTTTCCGACGGCGCTCGTGCCGAAGTCTTCGGCATGCCGGTCGCCGAGCTAGAGAAAGCTTCGGTCGTCCTCATCGTCGGCAGCAACATCCGCCATGAACTGCCGCTGGTGCATGCGCGCCTGCGCAAGGCCTGGCGCAACGGCGCCAAGATCCACGCGGTCAATCCGGTCGATTTCGACGTCGCTTTCGAGCTGGCCTCGAAGCGCATCGTGCCGCCGTCGCGCATCGCCGAATCGCTGGGCGACGCCGCATGGTCGAAACTTCTGGCCGACGCTGGCGGCAACGCCGCCGTCATCGTCGGAGGCGTCGCCGAGAACGGTCCGCACGCCGCCGCGATCCGCGCCGCCGCCCGCGCGCTGGCGCAGGCGACCGGCGCGCGTTTGTGCCGCATTCCACAGGGCGCGAATGCGGTCGGCCTGGCGCGCCACGGCGTGCTGCCGGCGTCGCACGACGCCAAGGCCATGTTCGAGCAGCCGCGCAGCGCTTACGTGATTTACGGCATCGAGCCGGGCCTGGATTTCGCCGATCAGGCCGTTGCGATGAAGGCGCTCGGCGATGCGCAGGTCGTGGCTTTCAGCCATTTCGCGTGCAAATCGACGCGCGCGGTGGCCGATGTGATCCTGCCGATCGGTTCGCTGCCCGAAATCGACGCCACGCTGACCAATCTCGACGGCCGCAACCAAGTCGCCGTGCCCGCCGGCAAGCTGCCCGACGAAGCGCGTCCGGGTTGGCGCGTGCTGCGCGCCTTGGGCGCTACGCTGCAAGCACCGGGCTTCGAATTCACCGATCTGGCCGGCCTGCGCGCGAGCATCGCGCCGCGCGACGTCGCCGCGGTCGCCGCCTCCAAGGCGCCCGCATCGGGTGAAGGGCTGGAAGTGGCCGCTTCGCAAGCCGTTTATCGCGTCGACGGCATCACCCGCCGCGCCGCCGCGTTGCAGGCGCATCCGCTGACGCTCGGCCCGCGGGTCACGCTGCATCCGGACGACGCGCGCGCGCATGGTTTGGAAGAGGGCGCCATGGCCAAGCTCGACAACGGCCGCGGCGTCGCGACCTTGCAGGTGTTCGTCAGCGACCAGGTCGCCGCCGGCAGTGCATGGATCGAGACCGGTTACGGCGCCACCGCGCCGCTGGCCGCCGCCAAGGTCAAGGTGAGCCGCGCATGATTTCGACGATGCTCATCGACCCGTTCCGCGACTGGCTGCTTTCGTACGGCGCGATCGGCGCGCTGGTGTGGATCGTGCTGAAGATCCTGGCGATCTCCGTGCCGGTGATCGTCGCGGTCGCGTTCTACGTGGTCTGGGAACGCAAGCTGATCGGCTGGATGCATGTGCGCCGCGGCCCGATGTACGTGGGCAAAGGCATCCTGCAGGCCTTCGCCGACGTGTTCAAGCTGCTGTTCAAGGAAGTCATCCAGCCCACCAGCGCGCAGAAAGCGCTGTACGTGCTGGCGCCGCTGATCACGCTCGCGCCGGCGTTCGCCGCGTGGGCGGTGGTGCCGTTCGACGCGCAGGTAGTGCTGTCCAACGCCAATGCCGGATTGCTGTACCTGCTGGCGATGACCTCGCTGGGCGTGTACGGCATCATCCTGGCCGGCTGGGCGTCCAACTCCAAGTACGCCTTCCTCGGTGCGATGCGTTCGGCAGCGCAGGTCGTGTCCTACGAAATCGCGATGGGCTTCGCCCTGGTCGGCGTGTTGATCGCCGCAGGCAGCCTCAACCTGAGCCAGATCGTGATGGCGCAGGCCGGCGACATGGGCTTCTTCGAGTGGTTCTGGCTGCCGCTGCTGCCGATGTTCATCGTCTACTTCGTGTCGGGCGTGGCCGAAACCAACCGCGCGCCGTTCGACGTGGTGGAAGGCGAATCGGAAATCGTCGCCGGCCACATGGTCGAGTATTCCGGTTCGGCGTTCGCGCTCTTCTTCCTGGCCGAATACGCCAACATGATCCTGGTCAGTTTCTTGACTTCGATCTTCTTCCTCGGCGGCTGGCTCAGCCCGTTCCACGGCTGGGGCATTCCTTTCCTGTCGGCTGACGGCTGGTGGTGGCTGTTCGCGAAGGTATTCTTCTTCGCCAGCGCCTTCATCTGGTTCCGCGCTTCGTTCCCGCGCTACCGCTACGACCAGATCATGCGGCTGGGCTGGAAGGTCTTCATTCCCCTCACCATCGCATGGATCGCCGTGACCACCTTGCTGGCCTATTTCGGCGTCATCGAGGCGGGCCGCTGACATGAGCAGAATCGTCTCCTATTTCAAGAGCCTGCTGCTGCTGGAACTGTTCGGCGGCCTGTGGCTGACGCTGAAATACCTGTTCCGTCCCAAGTACACGCTGATGTACCCGATGGAAAAGACGCCGATGTCGCCGCGCTTCCGCGGCGTGCACGCGCTGCGCCGCTATCCGAACGGCGAGGAACGCTGCATCGCCTGCAAGCTGTGCGAAGCCGTGTGCCCGGCGCTGGCCATTACCATCGATTCGGAACAGCGCGCCGACGGCACCCGCCGCACCACGCGCTACGACATCGACTTGTTCAAGTGCATCTACTGCGGCTTCTGCGAGGAGAGCTGCCCGGTCGACTCGATCGTGGAAACCCACATCCACGAATACCATTTCGACAAGCGCGGCCAGAACATCCTGACCAAACCGCAGCTGCTGGCGATCGGCGACCGTCTCGAATCCGAGATCGCCGAGCGCCGCGCCGCCGACGCCGCTTTCCGCTGAGGACGACGAATGGACTTTGCCTCGCTCGCCTTCTACGTCTTCGCCGCCGCCACCGTGATGTCGGCCGTGGCCGTGATCAGCGTCAAGAACCCGGTGCATGCCGCGCTGTTCCTGGTGCTGACCTTCTTCACCGTGGCCTGCACCTGGATACTGGCCGGCGCCGAGTTCCTCGGCGTGACCTTGATCCTGGTCTATGTCGGCGCGGTGATGGTGCTGTTCCTGTTCGTGGTGATGATGCTGGACGTCGACACCGCGCCGCTGCGCGAAGGGTTCGTGCGCTATCTGCCGATCGGACTGGTGGTGGCGGTAACGATGCTGGTCGAAATGTTCGTGCTGATCGGCGTCAAGGCGCGTTCGGTGCCGTTCAAACCCGTCGTGGAAGCGGCCGGCGAGATCCCCAACACCACCTGGCTGGCGCGCGCGCTGTTCACCGAGTTCCTGCTGCCGTTCGAAACCGCAGCCGTGATCCTGACGGTGGCGGTGATCGCCGCGGTGATGCTGACGCTGCGCCGCCGCGTCGGCGTGAAGCACCAGAATCCGTCGGCGCAGTCGCGGGTCAAGGCCTCCGACCGCCTGCGCATGATCAGCATGCAGGCCGAGCGCCCGATCGTCGAACCCGATGCGGCCGCAGAGGAGAAGCAGCCATGACCGCATTGACCATCGGCCTGGGCCATTACCTCGCGCTCGGCGCGGTGCTGTTCTGCATCAGCGTGGCTGGCATCTTCCTCAACCGCAAGAACGTGATCGTGCTGCTGATGTGCATCGAGCTGATGCTGCTGGCGGTCAATATCAATTTCGTCGCGTTCTCGCGCGAGATGGGCGACGCGGCCGGCCAGGTGTTCGTGTTCTTCATCCTGACCGTGGCCGCGGCCGAGGCCGCGATCGGCCTGGCGATCCTGGTCACGCTGTTCCGCAACCGGCGCACGATCGATGTCGCCGAAATCGACACGTTGAAGGGCTGACGCGATGCCGGGCGCCGACTACGCAATTTCCAAGACCGTCCTGCTGGCGATCGTGCTGGCGCCGTTGATCGGCGCGATCGTGGCCGGCCTGTTCGGCCGCCGCGTCGGCAGGGCGGGGGCGCACAGCGTCACCATCCTCGGCGTGGCGATCAGCTGCGCGCTGTCGTGCTGGGTGCTGTGGCAACTGGTCGGGCAGGGCGCGGCGCCGTTCAACGAGAACGTCTACACCTGGTTCCAGATCGGCAGCTTCGACGCGCACGTCGGTTTCATGATCGACAAGCTGACCGCGATGATGATGGTGGTGGTCACCTTCGTCTCGCTGCTGGTGCACGTCTACACCATCGGCTACATGGCCGACGACGACGGCTACCAGCGCTTCTTCAGCTACATCAGCCTGTTCACCTTCAGCATGCTGATGCTGGTGATGAGCAACAACTTCCTGCAGCTGTTCTTCGGCTGGGAAGCGGTGGGCCTGGTGTCGTATCTGCTGATCGGCTTCTGGTTCAAGCGCCCGACCGCGATCTTCGCCAACCTGAAAGCGTTCCTGGTCAACCGCGTCGGCGATTTCGGATTCCTGCTGGGCGTCGCAGCGGTGCTGTATTACTTCGGCACGCTGGACTACGCCACCGTATTCGCCAACGCGCCGCTGATGGCCGGCGCCGAGATGACGCTGATGGAAGGCCACCCGTGGTCCGTGGCCACGGTGATCTGCATCTGCCTGTTCATCGGCGCGATGGGCAAGTCGGCGCAGGTGCCTCTGCACGTCTGGCTGCCCGATTCGATGGAAGGCCCGACCCCGATCTCGGCGCTGATCCACGCCGCGACGATGGTCACCGCCGGCATCTTCATGGTCGCGCGCATGTCGCCGATGTTCGAGATGTCGGAAACCGCGCTAAGCTTCGTGCTGTTCATCGGCGCGACCACGGCCTTCTTCACCGGCCTGATCGGCATGGTGCAGAACGACATCAAGCGCGTGGTGGCTTACTCCACGCTGTCGCAGCTGGGCTACATGACCGTGGCGCTGGGCGTGTCGGCGTATTCCGCAGCCGTGTATCACCTGATGACGCACGCCTTCTTCAAGGCGCTGCTGTTCCTGGCCGCCGGCTCGGTGATCATCGGCATGCATCACGAGCAGGACATGCGCAAGATGGGCGGCCTGCGCAAATACATGCCGATCACCTTCTGGACCAGCGTGATCGGCACGCTGGCCCTGGTCGGCACGCCGTTCTTCGCCGGCTTCTATTCGAAGGACACGATCATCGAAGCCGCCGCCGCGCACGCGCACGAAGCGCCGGGCTGGATCGCTAGTTATGGCTACTGGGCCGTATTGCTGGGCGCCTTCGTGACGTCGTTCTACAGCTTCCGTCTGCTGTACATGACCTTCTTCGGCAAGGAGCGCTTCCGCGACGCGCATGCCGATCACGGCCATGGCCACAATGCGCACGACGATCACGGCCACCACGGCCCGGTCGAGCCGCACGAATCGCCGTGGGTGGTGACGCTGCCGCTGATCCTGCTGGCGATCCCGTCGGTGATCATCGGCTACTTCACGGTCGGGCCGATGCTGTTCGCCACCGATTGGACCGGCCATCACGCGCAGCTGCCGTATTTCCTCGGCTCGATCGATGTGTCCGCGATCCACGACACGGTGGCGAAGGTCAAGGAAGAGCACTGGCATGGCCCGGCCGCCATGGCGTGGCATGGGTTCCGCGCGGCGCCGTTCTTGTTGGTGCTGGCCGGTTTCGCGCTGGCGACCGTGCTGTATTGGTGGAAGCCGGAACTGCCCGGCAAGCTGACCCGGATCTGGCCGATCGCCTTCGCGAAACGCGTGCTCGAAAAGAAATACTGGGCCGACGATCTCTGGATCGGCGGTTTCGCCGGCGGCGGCCTCAAGCTCGGCAGGTTGTCGCGCAAGAACGACGAGAAGGTGATCGACGGCGCCTTCGTCAACGGCAGCGCGCGGCTGGTCGATTTCAGCGCCAACCTGCTGCGGCGCACCCAGTCCGGCTACCTCTACCACTACGCTTTCGCGATGATCCTCGGCCTGATCGTGTGCCTGGGCGTGATCATCAAATTCTGGTTATGACCCAAGGACCCGCGACGTGAGCCCCGAGCCCTTGCCAAGCATGTTCCCCTTGCTGAGTGTTCTGATCTGGCTGCCGATCCTCGGCGGCGCCGCCGTGCTCGCGCTCGGCAACGGCCGTCCGAGCGCAGCGCGCTGGCTGGCGCTGGCCGTCGCGCTGGCGAGCCTGGCGCTGAGCGTGCCGCTGTTCACCGGCTTCGATTACGCCGATGCCGGCATGCAGTTCCTGGAGCAGAAGGCCTGGATTCCGGCCTACGACATCCAGTACCACCTCGGTGCCGACGGCATTTCCGTCGCGCTGATCGGGCTGACGACGCTGGTCACTGCGCTGGTGCTGATCGGCGCCTGGGGATCGATCGACAAGCGCGTCAGCCAGTACTACGCCGCGTTCCTGTTCCTCGAAGGCCTGATGATCGGCGTGTTCAGCGCGCTGGATTCGATCCTGTTCTACGTGTTCTTCGAAGGCATGCTGATCCCGATGTTCATCATCATCGGCGTCTGGGGCGGCCCGCGGCGCGTGTACGCGTCGGTGAAGTTCTTCCTCTATACCTTCCTCGGCTCGGTGTTCATGCTGGTCGGGTTGATTTACATGTACCTGAAGGGCGGCAGTTGGCAGCTGGCCGACCTGTATCAGCTGCAGTTGTCCGCCGCCGAGCAGACCTGGCTGTTCTTCGCCTTCCTGATCGCGTTCGCGGTGAAAGTGCCGATGTTCCCGGTGCACACCTGGTTGCCGGATGCGCACGTCGAGGCACCGACCGGCGGCTCGGTGATCCTGGCCGCGATCATGCTGAAGATCGGCGGATACGGCTTCCTGCGTTTCAGCCTGCCGATCGTGCCCGACGCGGGGCAGGAGTGGGCCTGGCTGGTGATCGCGCTATCGCTGATCGCGGTGATCTACGTCGGCCTGGTCGCGTTGGTGCAGGACGACATGAAGAAGCTGATCGCGTATTCGTCGATCTCGCACATGGGCTTCGTCACCCTGGGCACTTTCATCGCCTTCGGCCTGGTGCGCGACTACGCCAACGTCGACGCCGCCCGCCTGGGCCTGCAGGGCGCGATGGTGCAGATGATCTCGCACGGTTTCATTTCCGCAGCGATGTTCTCCTGCGTCGGCGTGCTCTACGACCGCATGCACAGCCGCATGATCAAGGACTACGGCGGCGTGGCCAACGTGATGCCCTGGTTCGCGGCGCTGTTCGTGCTGTTCGGCATGGCCAACTCGGGCCTGCCGGGTACCAGCGGCTTCGTCGGCGAGTTCATGGTGATCCTAGCCAGCTTCCAGAAGCATCCGCTGATCGCGTTCGCTGCGGCCACCACGCTGATCACCGGCGCGGCCTACACGCTGTGGCTGATCAAGCGCGTGGTCTACGGCGAAATCGGCAACGCGCACGTGGCCGAACTGGAAGACCTCAATCCGCGCGAAGCGCTGGTGCTGGGCACCTACGCCGTCGGCGTGCTGCTGATCGGCTTGTGGCCCAAGCCGCTGACCGATCTGATGGAGCCTTCGATCGCGCAACTGGCGGCGCAGCTGGCGGCCACCAAACTCACCGGACTGTGACGATGATGCTTCCGATTCCGCCCGCCACCGAACTGTTGCCGCTGACGCCGGAGCTGGTGCTGGTCGGCGCCACGTTCGCGCTGCTGATGCTCGACCTGTTCGTGGACGAGTCCAAGCGCGTGATCACGCATCTCGCCGCGATCGTCATCCTGCTGATCACCGCCGGCCTGATCGTGGCAGGCGTGGGCGGACAGGGCGTCGTGCTCAACGGCATGTTCGTGCGCGACGCCGCCGCGGACGTGATGAAGATCGCCATCTGCGCGATCAGCGCGATGTCCCTGGTCTACGCATGGTCCTACTTGCGCGAGCGCGGTTTGTACAAGGGCGAAGTGCCGGTGCTGATGCTGTTCGCGGTATCGGGCATGATGCTACTGGTATCCGCCGGCAGCCTGGTGACCGTCTATCTGGGCCTGGAAATGCTGGCGTTGAGCTCGTACGCGCTGGTCGCGGTCGACCGCGACAGCCCGGTCGCGTCCGAAGCGGCGATCAAGTACTTCGTGCTCGGTTCGCTCGCGTCGGGCATCCTGCTGTACGGCCTGTCGCTGATCTACGGCGCTACCGGCACGCTGGACCTGGCGCAGATACGCGCGGTCGCCGACGTATCGGCCAACCCCGACTTGATGCTCACCGGCCTGGTGTTCGTGGTCGCCGGCATCGCCTTCAAGTTCGGCGCCGCGCCGTTCCACATGTGGCTGCCGGACGTCTACCACGGCGCGCCCACGCCGATCACGATCTTCATCGGCGCGGCGCCCAAGCTCGCTATCTTCGGCATGGCGTACCGGCTGCTCGAATCCGGCTTCGGTCCGCTCGACGGCCGCTGGCAATTGCTGATCGCAGGTTTGGCGGCGCTGTCGCTGATCGTAGGCAACCTGGTTGCGCTGGCGCAGACCAATCTCAAGCGCATGCTGGCGTACTCCACCGTGTCGCACGTGGGCTTCCTGTTCCTGGGTCTGGCTGGCGGCGGCGCGCAGGGCTATGCGGCGGCGATGTTCTATGCGATCAGCTACGCGATCATGTCGGCCGCGGCCTTCGGCGCGATCGTGGTGCTGTCGCGCGCCGGTTTCGAAGCGGACAAGATCGACGACTTCAAGGGCCTGAACGCACGCAGCCCGTGGCTGGCCGGCCTGGTGCTGTGCGTAATGGCGTCGTTGGCCGGCGTGCCGCCGTTCCTTGGCTTCTGGGCCAAGCTCGCCGTGCTGCGCGCGGCCTTGAACGGCGACCTGATGTGGCTGGCGATCGTCGGCATCGTGACCGCGGTGATCGGCGCGTTCTACTACCTGCGCGTGATCAAGGCGATGTATTTCGACGAGCCGGTGGGCGAGGGCCCGATCCCGCGCGCGGACCGTCCGTTGGGCGTGGTCTTCGGCGTCAACGCGCTGGCCTTGCTGGCGTTGGGGCTGTTCTGGAACCCGATCATGGCCTGGTGCCAGCAGGCGTTCGCCTGAGGTGTTTTCCTTCTCCCATCGGGAGAAGGTGCCCGAAGGGCGGATGAGGGTTCGGTGTGAGGTGTAGCGCCGCGCTCGCGCCGGACCCTCATCCGGCGCTGTCGCGCCACCTTCTCCCGAAGGGAGAAGGAAGGGCAAAGCCTCGGCAGGGGCCGAATTCAGCCCCGGGCTTGCAATAAGTCCATCCGATCACCATAATTCCGGGTCTGCTGCGGGGTGGAGCAGTCTGGCAGCTCGTCGGGCTCATAACCCGAAGGTCGCAGGTTCAAATCCTGCCCCCGCTACCAGCTTTTCGTAGCCGGCGGAAAGCCTCTTCAGAGGCTTTTTTGTTGGCCGGAAAGTCGGGCTTTGCCGAAACGCACGCGATGCGTTCCGGCACCGAAATCCAGTGGTATCGGACAAGGGGCCCAATGGGCCCCTTGTTTGTTTTTACGATCCGCAAACGGATTCACGCGACACGAATGAGCGACAAAGCGACCGACATCGCGAAACTGCTGAGCCCGACGATCGCATCGCTGGGCCTGGAGCTGCTGGGCGCCGAATACCTGCCGGCGCCGGGCAGCGCCACGCTGCGCCTGTACATCGACGTGCCGGAATCCGACACCTCGGCCGACGGCGCGCCGCGCGCGGTGACCATCGAGGATTGCGAAGCGGTCAGCCGCGAAGTGTCGGCGCAGCTCGACGTCGAAGATCCGATCAGCGGCCAGTACACGCTGGAAGTGTCTTCGCCCGGCGTCGACCGGCCGCTGTTCACCGCTGCGCAATTCGGGCGCTTCGCCGGCGAGAAGGCCAAAGTCGGCCTGAAGCTGCCGCAGGAAGGCCGCCGCAAGCTGCAGGGCACGATCCTGCGCGTGGAGGGCGACAGCATCGTCTTCGCCATCGATGGCGTCGGCGAATTCGCGGTGGCGTTCGACAACATAGAAAAAGCGCGACTGGTCCCCGATTGGGTCGCGCTGGGCTTCGGTCCCGCCAAGGACGCGTCCGGAAGGGATGCGCGGCCGGGCAAGGCCAGGAAAACCAATGGCAGCGGCAGGAAAACGCCGCGAGCCAAGAACTGAGATCAACCATCGAACCGACGGCCCCGGCCGTCGATTGCGGAGCGAAAAATGAGTAAGGAACTGTTGCTTGTCGTCGACGCGGTCGCCAACGAAAAGGGCGTGCCGCAGGAAGTGATCCTCGAAGCGATCGAGGCCGCTTTGGCTTCGGCCGCCAAGAAGCGCTATCCCGAACAGGACGTGTCGGTGCGCGTGGCGATCGATCCGAAGGACGGCAGCTACGAAACGTTCCGCCGCTGGGAAGTGGTGGCCGACGACGTGGTCATGGAGTCCCCGGACCGCCAGATCCGCCTGATGGACGCGATCGAAGAGAGCGACGGCGCCGAAGTGGGCGATTTCATCGAAGAGCAGATCGAGAACCCGGATTTCGGCCGCATCGCCGCCCAGGCCGCCAAGCAGGTCATCGTGCAGCGCGTGCGCGAAGCCGAGCGCGCGCAGGTGGTGGATGCGTGGAAGGACCGCGTCGGCGAGCTGGTCACCGGCACCGTCAAGCGCGCCGAGCGCGGCAACATCTATGTCGATCTCGGCGGCAATGCCGAGGCCTTCATCCCCAAGGACAAGGGCATCCCGCGCGACGTGCTGCGCGCCGGCGACCGCGTGCGCGGCTATCTATACGACGTGCGCAGCGAGCCGCGCGGCCCGCAGCTGTTCATCAGCCGCGCCGCGCCCGAATTCATGATGGAGCTGTTCAAACTGGAAGTGCCCGAAGTCGGCCAGGACCTGGTCGAAATCAAGGCCTGCGCCCGCGACCCGGGCGATCGCGCCAAGATCGCGGTGCTGGCCCACGACGCGCGCACCGATCCCATCGGCGCCTGCATCGGCATGCGCGGTTCGCGCGTGCAGGCGGTGTCCAACGAACTCAACGGCGAGCGCGTGGACATCATCCTGTGGAGCGACAACGCCGCGCAGTTCGTGATCAACGCGATGGCGCCGGCCGAAGTGCAGTCGATCATCGTCGATGAAGAGAAGCATTCGATGGATCTGGCGGTCGCCGAAGACCGCTTGGCGCAGGCGATCGGCAAGGGCGGCCAGAACGTGCGCCTGGCCAGCCGCCTGACCGGTTGGCAGCTCAACGTGATGACCCAGGACCAGGTCGCGGCGAAGTCGGAGGCCGAGCAGGCCGCCGCGCGCCAGCTGTTCGTGGACAAGCTGGAAGTGGACGACGAGATCGCCGGCATCCTGGTCGCCGAAGGCTTCAGCACGGTGGAAGAAATCGCCTACGTGCCGGTCGGCGAGTTGCTGGCGGTGGAAGGCTTCGACGAGGACATCGTCGAGGAACTCCGCGCCCGCGCCCGCGATGCGCTGCTCAACGAGGCGCTGGCGGTCGAGGAACAGCTCGACGAGCAGCAGCCGGCCGAGGACCTGCTGACGCTCGAGGGCATGGACGAGGCCACCGCCTACGTCCTGGCCTCGCGCGGCGTGCGCACCCGCGACGACCTGGCCGACCTGGCGGTCGACGAGATCACCGATATCGAGGACATGGACGCCGAGCGCGCCGCAGCGCTGATCATGGCGGCCCGCGCCGACATGATCGCCCGGCTGGAGCGGGAAGGATGAGGTAGGTCGGGCCTACGTGCCCGACGCTCGCTAACTATCGTTGTTTCGTGCGTCGGGGGCGTAGCCCCGGCCTACAAGGTTGAAAGGCTCGGACACGGATCAGCTCGGATAAAAGCGGATAAAAGCGAAAAATCAGTGGCTTAATCCGCTTTTTTCGGACTTTATCCGTGTCTAAAAAAAGCCCTTGCCCATAAAGATTTAGAATCGTTCCATCACGCGCTGGCCCCGGCCCGCGCCTAGGACACGGAAACCGAATGTCGCAGCAAACCACGATACGCAAGCTGGCCGAACTGGTGAACACGCCGGTCGAGAAACTGCTGGAGCAGCTGGCCGAGGCCGGCATGAGCTTCAGCGGTCCCGATCAGGTCGTGACCAGCATGGAGAAAGTCAAGCTGCTCGGCTTCCTCAAGCGCGCCCACGGCAAGGCCGAAAAGCCGGCCGAAGCGGCGGCCGCGCCGAAGAAGATCACCCTGAACCGCCGCAAGGTGCAGGAAATCACCGTCGCCGCCGGCCGCAGCAAGACCACGGTCAACGTCGAAGTGCGGCAGAAGCGCACCTACGTCAAGGCCGGCGAAGTGGAAGTGCCGCAGAACGACGAGCGCGACGAAGCCCTGCGCAAACTCGAGGAATCGCGCCGCCGCAACCTGAGCGAACAGCAGAAACTGGCCGAGGACGACAAGCGCCGCGCCGACGAACTGGCCGCCAAGCGCGCCCAGGAAGAAGAGGCCGCCAAGCTCGCCGCCGCCGAAGCCGCTGCGGCCGCCGCCGCGGCTGCAGCGGTCGCCGAGGGCGCCACCGAAGAGGAAGTCGGCCGCGCCGCCAAGCCTTCCAGCCACCACGGCAAGTCCGCGTCGCGCAACGACGTGGCGCCGCGCAACGACGACCGCAACGCGCACAAGCACAAGACGCGCGGCTCGCACGTCATGGTCGCCGGCGTCGAGGACGACGACAACGCCGCGCGGTTCGCCGGTCAGCTGCATCTGAGCGCCAGCGAGCGCGCGCGCCGCACCAGCGCGCGCGGCAAGCCCAAGGCCAAGCGCCAGGTCGAGCAGGCCCGCAGCGGCGGCAGCGCCCAGCACGGCTTCTCGCGGCCGACCGCTCCGATCGTGCGCGAAGTCGCCATCGGCGATGCGATCACAGTGGCCGACCTGGCGCAGAAGCTCGCGCTGAAGGGCGGCGACGTGGTCAAGACGCTGTTCAAGATGGGCGTGATGGCCACCATCACCCAGACCATCGACCACGACACCGCAGTGCTGGTCGTCGAAGAACTCGGCCACACCGCTGTGCGCGCCGACGAAGGCGATGCCGAGACCGAATTGCTCGCTCACGTCGAAGAAACCCAGGGCAACCGCCAGCCGCGTCCGCCGGTGGTCACCATCATGGGCCACGTCGACCACGGCAAGACCTCGCTGCTGGATTACATCCGCCGCACCAAAGTCGCTTCGGGCGAAGCGGGCGGCATCACCCAGCATATCGGCGCGTATCACGTCGAAACGCCCAAGGGCGTGATCAGCTTCCTCGACACGCCCGGCCACGCCGCGTTCACCTCGATGCGCGCGCGCGGCGCCAAGCTCACCGACATCGTGGTGCTGGTGGTCGCCGCCGACGACGGCGTGATGCCGCAGACCAAGGAAGCCGTGCAGCATGCCAAGGCCGCCGGCGTGCCGCTGATCGTGGCGATCAACAAGATCGACAAATCCGACGCCGATCCGCTGCGGGTCAAGAACGAACTGCTCGCCGAGGAAGTGGTCGCCGAGGATTTCGGCGGCGACACCCAGATGGTGGAGCTGTCGGCCAAGACCGGGCAGGGCGTGGATGCGCTGCTCGACGCGATCACGCTGCAGGCCGAAGTGCTGGAACTCGGCGCTGCGCCGGACGGCCGCGCTTCGGGCGTGGTGATCGAATCCTCGCTCGACAAGGGCCGCGGCCCGGTCGCGACGGTGCTGGTGCAGCAGGGCAAGCTCGAGAAGGGCGACTACCTCGTCTGCGGCATCCAGTACGGCCGCGTGCGCGCGCTGTTCGACGAGAACGGCAAGCAGGTGCAGAGCGCAGGGCCGTCGATCCCGGTGCAGGTGCTCGGCCTGTCGGGCGTGCCCGATGCCGGCGACGATTTCGTCGTCGTCGCGGACGAGCGCCTGGCCAAGGACGTGGCGCAGCAACGCGACGCCAAGCGCCGCGAATCGCGCCTGGTCGCCGTGCCGGGCAACCGCATGGAAGACATCATGGCGCAGATGGGCGAGGCCCAAGGCCAGCTCAGCCTGCCGTTGATCATCAAGGCCGACGTGCAGGGCTCGGTGCAGGCCCTGCGCGAAGCGCTGACCGCGCTGTCGACCGATGCGATCCGCATCAACGTGATCGGTTCGGGCGTGGGCGGCATCACCGAATCCGACGCCAATTCGGCGGTGACGTCGAAGGCCACGATCATCGGCTTCAACGTCCGCGCCGACGCTTCGGCGCGCCGGGTGATCGAATCCAACGGCGTCGACCTGCGCTACTTCTCGATCATCTACGACGTGATCGACCAGGTGAAGCAGGTCGCGTCCGGCATCCTCGGCGTCGAGATCCGCGAAGAGATCATCGGCACCGCGGAAGTCCGCGACGTGTTCCGCAGCTCCAAGTTCGGCGCGGTGGCCGGCTGCATGGTGATCGAGGGCGTGGTCAAGCGCCACAAGCCGATCCGCGTGTTGCGCGACAACACCGTGATCTTCGAGGGCGAGCTGGAATCGCTGCGCCGCTTCAAGGAGAACGTCGACGAAGTGCGCAACGGCACCGAGTGCGGCATCGGCGTGAAGCAATACAACGACGTGCAGCCCGGCGACCAGATCGAGTGCTTCGAGCGCATTGAAGTGCAGCGCACGCTGTAAGCCATGGCGCAGAAGAAGTCCTTCCACCGCACCGACCGCGTCTCCGCCCAGCTCCGCCGCGAGCTGGGCGCATTGGTGCGCAAGACCATCGACGAGCACGGGTTGCCGTCGGCGAGCGTGTCCGACGTGGAAGTCACCCGCGACATGGCGCATGCCAAGGTGTTCGTCGTGGCGCTGCAGGCCGACCGCGCCGCGGAAGCGGTGAAAGGGTTGAAGGAGCGCGCCAAGGAGATCCGCTACCAGCTGGCGAACATCATGAAACTGCGGCATGTACCCGAACTGCATTTCCAGTACGACGATTCGGTGGACCGCGGCGAGCGCATCGACAACCTGTTGCGCGATCTGCCGCCTTCCGCCGTCGACGAATCCGATAAGGGCTGAGCCCCGCTTTTGTGGGAGCGGCTTTAGCCGCGAGCTCTTCCCGCTGTAGCGGACAAGATCAAGAGCTCGCGGCTAAAGCCGCTCCCACAAAAAAAGCGGCTAGCCGGCCTATACAATCCCGCCCAATGACCCAAAAGCCGCGCACGCGATTCCGCAAGCTCGACGGCATCCTGCTGCTCGACAAGCCGCGCGGCCTGAGTTCCAACCAGGCGTTGCAGCGCGTGCGCCATCTGTTCCGCGCGGAAAAGGGCGGGCATACCGGCAGCCTGGATCCGCTCGCCACCGGGCTGCTGCCGATCTGCTTCGGCGAGGCGACCAAAATCGCCGGCGGCCTGCTCGGTGCGCGCAAAGCCTACGACACCGTGGCGCGGCTGGGCGTGGTCACCGATACCGACGACGCCGAAGGCCAGCCGCTACGCGAACGCCCGGTGCCGATGCTCGATATCGCTACCCTCGATGCGGCGTTGCGCGACCTCACCGGACGCATCCAGCAACGTCCGCCGATCTACTCGGCGCTCAAGCGCGGCGGCGAGCCGCTATACGCCAAGGCACGACGCGGCGAGACGGTCGAGATCGAAACGCGCGAAGTCGACGTGCATGCCTTCGAACTGCAATCGGCCGCCGACCTGCTCGATGCCGGCGAGCCGTTGCTGCGCCTGCATGTGGAATGCGGCTCGGGCACCTATGTGCGTAGCCTGGTCCGCGACCTGGGCGAGGCGCTCGGCTGCGGCGCCCACGTTGCCGAGCTGCGGCGGCTGTGGGTGGACCCCTTCCGCGAACCGCGGATGTGGACGCTCGAAGCCCTGCAGGCGCTGGCCGCTCGCAGCGAGCGCAGCTTGGAAGCCTGCCTGTTGCCGGTCGAGGCCGGGATGGCCTCCTGGCCCGAAGTGCGAGTGGATCCGGCCCAGGCCCGCCGCCTGGCGCAAGGCCAGACCGTCGCCGGCGATTTCCATCCTGCGGGCGAAGTGGCGCTGTACGGCGAGGAAGGCCGCGTCCTTGGCCTGGGTCATATCGATCCGCAGGGCCGGTTGCGCCCGCAACGCCTGTTCACCTGGGCCGCCCAACCCGGTCCGGCAGGCGATACCCCTCACTAACGCCTTGTTTCGAAAGGGCCTGGCGGCTACAATTTCGCGGCCGTTTTTCGGCCCACACACCCTAGTTCACGGCGAACCACGCGGTGCGCCGCTCCGGCATTTCCCGGTGGCGCGTTCCTGCAGGTTTTCGCATCTACCCAGAGGCAAAAGCATGTCCATCGACACCGGCAAGATCATTGAAGACAACAAGCGCGGCACCGGCGATACCGGCTCCCCGGAAGTCCAGGTCGCCCTGCTCACCGCACGCATCGAACAGCTCACCGGCCACTTCAAGACCCACAAACAGGACCACCACAGCCGTCGTGGCCTGCTGAAAATGGTCAACCGCCGCCGCAGCCTGCTCGACTACCTGCACAAGAAAGACGCCGAGCGTTACAAAGCCCTGATCCAGAAGCTGGGCCTGCGTCGCTAAAAGAATCCGACCGCGGCGCAGCGATGCGCCGCGGTTTTTTGTTACGAATGAAATTCTGTCTTTACGAACGGGCCGCGCAGCGCGGCCACCCGGCCAGGGCAAGGGCCCGCGCCGGTTCATAAGCATCAAGGAAACTAAAGTGGCGAAAATTACCAAGACCTTCCAGTACGGCAAGCAGCAAGTCACCCTGGAAACCGGCGAGATCGCACGCCAGGCCGGCGGCGCCGTGATGGTGTCGTGCGAAGGCACCGTGCTGCTGGTTAGCGCCGTCGCCGCCAAGAGCGCGCGCGAAGGGCAGGACTTCTTCCCGCTCACCGTCGACTACCAGGAAAAGTTCTACGCAGGCGGCCGCATCCCCGGCGGCTTCTTCAAGCGCGAAGGCCGCCAGACCGAGAAGGAAACGCTGATCTCGCGCCTGATCGATCGCCCGATCCGCCCGTTGTTCCCGGAAGAGTTCCGCAACGAAGTGCAGATCATCGCCACCGTGATGTCGATGAATCCGGAAGTCGACGGCGACATCCTGGCCCTGATCGGCGCCTCGGCCGCGCTGTCGCTGGCCGGCACCCCGTTCCAGGGTCCGATCGGCGCCGCCAAGGTCGGCTACAAGAACGGCGAGTACCTGCTGAACCCGACCGTGACCGAGTTGAAGGATTCGGATCTCGAGTTGGTCGTCGCCGGCACCTCCAACGCTGTGCTGATGGTCGAATCCGAAGCGAAGGAATTGTCGGAAGACGTGATGCTGGGCGCAGTGATGTTCGGCCATCGCGAAATGCAGAAAGCGATCAACGCGATCAACGAACTGACCGTCGAAGCCGGCGTCAAGGCGTTCGCCTGGGCCGCTCCGGCCAAGAACGACGCGATGATTTCCGCGCTGACCGAAGCCGTGGGCAACCAGCTGGCCGAAGCCTTCCAGGTGCGCGACAAACTGCAGCGCCGCGACGCGATCGCCGCGATCAAGAAAGACGTGATGCAGTCGCTGGCCGGCCGCGCCGAAGCCGATGGCTGGAACGCGGGCGAGATGTCGAAGGAATTCGGCGAGCTCGAATACCAGACCATGCGCGGCTCCGTGCTCAAGACGAAGGTCCGCATCGACGGCCGCGCGCTCGACACCGTACGTCCGATCGCTTCCCGCGTCGGCATCCTGCCGCGCGTGCACGGCTCTTCGCTGTTCACCCGCGGCGAGACCCAGGCGATCGTCGCCGTGACGCTGGGCACCGCGCGCGACGGCCAGATCATCGACGCCGTCTCGGGCGAGTACAAGGAACACTTCCTGTTCCATTACAACTTCCCGCCTTACTCGGTCGGCGAAGCCGGCCGCATGATGGGTCCGAAGCGCCGCGAGATCGGCCACGGCCGCCTCGCCAAGCGCGGCGTGCTCGCCGTGATGCCGACGATGGAAGCCTTCCCGTACACCATCCGCGTCGTGTCGGAAATCACCGAGTCGAACGGTTCCTCGTCGATGGCTTCGGTCTGCGGCAGCTCGCTGGCGCTGATGGATGCCGGCGTGCCGATTTCGGCGCCGGTCGCGGGCATCGCGATGGGCCTGGTGAAGGAAGACAACGACTTCGTCGTGCTGTCCGACATCCTCGGCGACGAAGATCACCTGGGCGACATGGACTTCAAGGTCGCCGGTACCGAAAAGGGCATCTCGGCGCTGCAGATGGACATCAAGATCCAGGGCATCACCGAAGAGATCATGAAGACCGCGCTGGCGCAGGCCAAGGCCGGCCGCCTGCACATCCTCGGCGAAATGGCGCACGCGCTGACCGCGCCGCGTCCTGAGCTGAGCGATTTCGCGCCGCGTCTGATCACCATCAAGATCCACCCCGACAAGATCCGCGAAGTGATCGGCAAGGGCGGTTCGGTGATCCAGGCCATCACCAAGGAAACCGGCACCCAGATCGACATCCAGGACGACGGCACCATCACTATCGCGTCGGTCGACGCCGCCGCCGGCCAGGCCGCCAAGTCGCGCATCGAGCAGATCACGTCCGACGTCGAGCCGGGCCGCATCTACGAGGGCAAGGTCGTCAAGCTGATGGACTTCGGCGCCTTCGTCACCATCTCGCCCGGAAAGGACGGTCTGGTGCACGTGTCGCAGATCTCCAACGACCGCGTCGAGAAAGTCAGCGACGTGCTCAAGGAAGGCGACGTGGTCAAGGTCAAGGTGCTGGAAGTCGACAAGCAGGGCCGCATCCGCCTGTCGATGAAGGCTGTCGAGGAAGGCGAGGGCGTTACCGCCGAGTAAACCACGACTCCATCGCAGCGAACACGAAAAAGCGGGCCACGGCCCGCTTTTTCTTTGCCTTGTCCTTGTAGAGCGGAGTCTGCTGCTTCGGCTCTTCTTAGGAGCGGCTTCAGCCGCGAGCTCTTTCCCGCAAAGCCGCCCTACGAAAAGCCGCGAACCGGCATAGAGGCCAGTCGTCGCAAACCAGGCCGGAATCTGGAAGCGTGCGGTTGTTATTTTTTTGTTATTCGAATCTTTTTTGAGAAAAATCTCAATTTAATGGCCACTTATTTTTCTGACCTCCGTCATGTAGGGCGCGGGTGGCCATGGATCGATGGACGATTCGCAAGATTGGGATATGGAGAGTCCTTGATGCGTGGACCCGCACCTCCCTCCGTCACCTACCTCGAGGACTTTCAAATGAACAAGCAGCTTCTTGCGGCATTGTTGGCTATCCCCGCCGTCCTTTCGGCCGGCCATGCCTCGGCGAATCCTTGGCTCAACGGCACCCAGATCAATGGCCTGTCGGCTCCGGCCCCGGACTTCCGCCTCAACGACACCCAGATCAATGGTCTGCCGGTTCCGGCTGCTGCCGACATCTGTTGTCTCAACGGCACCCAGATCAATGGTCTGGTGGCTCCGGGTCCGATCGTGCAGCTCATCCAATCCCAGAGCTCCGCTGCGGCGCCTAACTGGTCCGCGCTGCAGGTGTCGGGGATGACTGTGCGCCTGGCGTCGGGAATCTGATATGCGGCCTGTTCTGGCCTGTTTGTGCGTATGGTTGGCGCTCGCCGGCGCGATGCCGGCGAGTGCGGCGGATCTTTCCGTCGAAGGCACCGGCTTCGTCCTGCATCAGGACGGCCGCACCTTCAAGAGCCAGGAATTGATGAGTGCGGAGATCGAGTTGGGCGGAGGGCATTGGCTTCGCATCGATGCAGTACGGACCGATCCCGCGGACCCCGACATCCTGCTTCATAGCTTCAGCACGCGCGACGCGCGTAGCGGCTGGCACAACCCCTGCACCGTGGACCGCAACGGCAAGCAGGAGGGTTTTCCCTTGCCCGGCCGCTGGGACGATGCGGGACGCTTCCACGTCAATAGCGATTTCATCGCCATAACCTGCACCGATGGCGCGCAAGCCAAGTGCGTGCGCTTCGGCTACAAGCCCTGGAAAACCTCCAGCGACGGGCGCTCTCTGGTGCCGTTGTACGAAGCCTGCGTACGGATGGTGCGCGCCGATTATTGCGGCGATGGCGCCACTGCTACTTCGGACGGCACGCCTGTCGAAATCTTCGACGGCCACGGCGTGTGGCAACCCGACCGGCTGCCGGGGTTCGTATTCGAAGCCGGCTGGACGCATGCCGGCGCCGTATGCGTCCGGCATACGCGCATTGCTAAGAACCTGGGCTTGGATGAACTGGTCAAGCGTTGTCCGCGTTTGGCTAGTGCGGTGGGCGATATTTGCGACGAACAAGAAGCGCGTCGTCGCGGCGCCGTGTTGTTCAACGCTTCGCGTTAACGACCGAGACGAGCTCTTGATTTTGTGGGAGGGACTTCAGCCCCGACCGGCGCCGGTCGAGGCTGAAGCCCCTCCCACAAAGGCGGGAAATCAGGACTTCCCGTCGAACAACTCGCGCCCGATCAGCATGCGCCGGATCTCGTTGGTGCCGGCACCGATCGCATACAGCTTGGCGTCGCGCAGCAGACGGCCGGTGGGGTACTCGTTGATGTAGCCGTTGCCGCCCAGCGCCTGGATCGCTTCCAGCGCGACCTGTACGCAGGCTTCCGAGGCGTGCAGCAGGCAGCTGGCGGCATCGATGCGGGATTTGCGGCCGGCGTCGAAATCGCGCGCCACCTGGTAGGCGAACGCGCGCGACGACTGCAGTGCGGTATACATGTCGGCGATCTTGCCCTGCATCAGTCCGAAGGTGCCGATCGGCGCGTCGAACTGCCTGCGCTCGCGCACGTAGGGCAGGGCGGCGTCCATCGCCGCCTGCATCAGGCCCAGCGGGCCGCCGCTGATCACCAGGCGCTCGGTGTTGAGGCCGTTCATCAGCACTTTGACGCCGCGGTTCACTTCGCCCAGCACGTTCTCGGCGGGGATTTCGCAATTCTCGAACACCAGCTCGCAGGTGTTGGAGCCGCGCATGCCGAGCTTGTCCAGCTTCTGCGCGGTCGAGAAGCCTTTCATGCCTTTTTCGACGATGAACGCGGTCATGCACTGCGAGCCTGCGTCCTTGCCGGCGGTGCGCATGTAGACCACCGCGATATCGGCTTCCGGGCCGTTGGTGATCCACATCTTGCTGCCGTTGGCGACCCAAACGTCGCCGCGTTTTTCCGCGCGGCACTGCATCGAGCCGACCACGTCCGAACCTGCGCCGGGCTCGCTCATCGCCAGCGCGCCTTTCCATTCGCCGCTGCACAGCTTGGGCAAGTACTTATTGCGCTGTTCCTCGTTGCCGTTGGCGTAGAGGTTGGACACGCACAGATTGGAATGCGCGACGTAGGACAGCCCCACCGAACCCGAGGCGCGGGAGATCTCCTCCATCGCCACCAAGTGCGCCAGATAGCCCATGTCGCTGCCGCCGTATTCGCCCGGCACGGTCATGCCGAGCAGGCCCATCTCGCCCAGCTTGGTCCACAGGTCCTGCGGGAAGAGATTCTCCTCGTCGATCTGCGCCGCGCGCGGCGCGATCTCGGCATCGGCGAAGCGGCGGACCGCATCGCGGAGGGCATCGATTTCTTCGCCTAACGAGAAAGGTCGCATGTCAGTCCAGATCGAAGAAGTAGGAGCGCCAGCTTGTGCAGTTCCCCCTTTGAAAAAGGGGGGCAGGGGGGATTTGCTTTTGCCTTCAAAGCTTTTAAAGCAAAAACAACATCAAGAGCAAATCCCCCTCGATCCCCCTTTTCCAAAGGGGGAGGCACAGCAAAACCTTAATGCCCGCGGATGCGTCCCTGGAAACGCGGCGCGGAACGGCCCAGCGGCAGTTTCAGCTTGCCGATGGTGCTGATCCGCTCTTCGGCCAAGCGGTCGGCCGCCTGGTAGGTGCGGATGCCGTCGCGCTCTGCGATCTCGTAGATCCGCGCGAGGTTGTGGTAGATGGTGCGCATCATGCGCATGGCGCGCTCGCGGTTGTAGCCGTCCAGCTCCAGCGCCACGTTCATCACGCCGCCCGCGTTCACAGCGTAGTCCGGCGCGTACAGGATGCCGCGCTTTTCGACTTCGTCGCCGATCGCGTTGTTGGCCAGCTGGTTGTTGGCCGCGCCGCAGATGATCTTGGCCTTCAGGCGGGGCAGGGTCTGCTCGTTGACCGTGCCGCCCAGCGCGCAGGGGGAATAGACGTCGGCGTTGACGTCGTAGATCTCGTCCAGGCCGACGGCTTCGGCGCCGTATTCGCTGACGGCCTTGTCGACCAGGCCCTTGTTGATGTCGGTGACGAAGATCTTGGCGCCGCGTTCCTTCAGCAGCTTCACGTATTCCATGCCTACGTGACCCAGGCCCTGCACGGCGTAGGAGTACTTGCCGACTTCCTCGTCGCCGTATTTCTTGTTGAGCGTGGCCATCAGGCCCTGCAGCGTGCCGTAGGCGGTGAAGGGCGACGGATCGCCCGAACCGCCGTGCACCTGGTGCACGCCGGTGACGTATTCGGTTTCGCGGTACACGTATTCCATGTCGTTGACGTCGATGCCGACGTCTTCGGCGGTGATGTAGCGGCCGCCCAGCGATTCGACGAACTGGCCGAACGCGCGGAACAGCGCCTCGGACTTGTCGGTGGCCGGATCGCCGATGATCACCGCCTTGCCGCCGCCGATGTTCAGGCCCGCGACCGCGTTCTTGTAGGTCATGCCGCGGCTCAGGCGCAGCACGTCGTTGAGCGCATCGCCCTCGGTCTTGTACGGCCACATGCGCGTGCCGCCCAGCGCGGGGCCCAGCACCGTGTTGTGGATCGCGATGATGGCCTTCAGGCCGGCGTCCTTGTTGTGGCAGAAGACGACCTGTTCGTGGCCGAAAGTATCGAGGGTTTCGAAAATCATCATGAACTCCAAGCGCCGACGGCGGATTGCGCATCGTGCGGGATGTTAAGTAAGTGGAATAAGATATTGAAATGCCTGCATTTCCTGGCGGTGGGAATGCGCAGCCAGGACGCTGCAGGCGCGATATTCTAAGCAGTTCCGGCCATAAAAGCCCGCGAAAACAGGCATACGCAGGCGGATGGGTCCGGGTGGTTCAGGCGTCCCGGTAGCGGCGGTGGCGGAAGCGCAGCGTGGCCAGCCATTTGGGTCCGCTGCGGACGATGCGTTCGGGCGTGGGCTCGGGCTCGATGCCGTCGACGATCACCGCGCGGCCCGCCGCGGCTGCGATCGGACCGCTGGCGTCGAACACGATCCCGCCGCCGCCGCGCACCTCGTTCAGGAAGACATGGATGGTGCGGATGCGTTCGCCGGCTCGCGTCGCTGCACCGCTGCGGTCCTGTTTGGGTTCGCGCGGCAGGTAGGGCTGGCCGGCATCGAAGCGCGACAGCAACAACGGCTCGGCCTGCGCCAGTTCCATCCGTGCCGAACGCGCCATGCGCAATTCCACCAGCCGCAGCGCCAGGTCTTCGTAGCCGATGTCGATATCCAGCGACACCGGCGACTTAGCGCGGTGCGGCGCGCTGGCGATTAGCAGGCGGCATTCGTCGGCGGACAGCAAGCCGTCGATTTGCATGACGCGCGGTTCCGACGACAACAGTTGCGTCGGCACGGCATGCAGATTGTCTTCCAGTGCGATGGTACCCGGCGGCGGCGCTTTGGCGTGGCCCTCGGCCGGCGCGTCGGTAAGCGTCACTGCGATGTCGGGCAGGGTCGGCACGCCCAGCTCCGCCAGCCGCCGCGCGATGCGCCGCGCCGCTTCGGGCTGCAGGCTGCAGCCTTCGCCGCGCGCCAATCGTTCGGCCAGCAGTTGCGCGGAGATCACGTCGCCGAAACTGGCGGCGCGGTCCAGCAGGCGCACGCACGAACTCTGGTCCACCTCGTGCCGCTTGCGGCCGAAGTGGATCGCCGCCGCGCGCAAGGCCAGCGGGTACTCGCCCTGCACGGCGCTCAGCACGCGTTCGTTGATGCGGCCGTCGCGCGGCATCGCCACGCCGCCCAGCGACACGAAGGCCAGGTAATAGCTGGCTTCGGCCTGTCCCGCCGCTTCCGCGCGGCGCAGCCAGTACACGGCCGTGCGCGGATCGGCCAGGCAACCGTTGCCTTGCAGCAGCATCCGCGCCGCTGCGATCTGCGCCAGGGCATGGCCTTCGATCGCCGCGCGCTTGTGCATCGCGAAGGCTTGTTCGGCATCGCCTTTGGCGGCCAATGCAGTGGCGACCCGGTACATCGCTTCCGGATCGCCGCTATCGATGGCGTTGCGCAACCCGGCCAGTTCCTGTTCGGTAGTGGCGGCGGGGGTCATTACGGCGCTCACAGCTGCGATTCGATCGGCAACCAGCCGATCGCACGCGTCAACGCGCGCTTGGCCGCGCTGGTGTCCGGCTCGCGATCCAGCAGCATAGGCGGCTTGTGCGCGCGGTCGAGCCAGCGCAGGTCGCCTTCGCCGTTGAGGAATACCCAGTAGCTGAGTTCCGGCGACGCCAGGCGCAGGTATTCGTTGCGCAGCGCGACGGCCAGGCCGGCGTCCTCGAAGATCACGCCCATTTCGGTGTTGAGGTCGATCGAACGCGGATCGAGGTTGAACGAACCGACGAAGCCGCGTTCGTCGTCGACCACGAAAGCCTTGGTATGCAGGCTGGCGCCGCTGCTGCCGAACATGCTCGCGCCGCTGCCGGCCTGCCCGCTGCGCGCCTGCGCGCGCAGTTCGTACAGGCGCACGCCGCCGCGCAACAGGTCTTCGCGATACTTGCTGTAGCCGCCGTGCACCGCGAACACGTCGTTGGCGGCCAGCGAGTTGGTGATCACGCCCACTTCCACGCCGTCGCGCGAAAGCCTCAGGAAATCTGCCGTCACCGTGGGGCCGGGCACGAAGTAGGGCGAGATCACCAGCGCTTTGCGCCGCGCATCGCCCAGTTCGTCGTGGATGCGCTGGGCCAGCCAGTCCTTGCGGTCGCTGTCCTTCCATTTCAACGGCGGATCGGCGACCACGTGGATGCGGTCGCTCCAGAAAGGCTGCAGCGTCTGCGACAGGTAGTTGCGCACTTTTTCGGAAGCGTCGACGCGCTGCAGGTAGCGCTGCGCGTGCTCGCCCTTGGCCTCGCGGCGCGCGTCGTCGATCAGGAATTTCAGTTCGCGCGGATATTTGCGCGTCAGCGCCGACAGCGGCACCGCGGCGGCGCTGTTCCAGTACCGGTCGAAGATCTCGCTGGCTTCGCCGACCGCCGGGCCGAACAGCAGCAGGTCCAGGTCGCGGAAATTCATCTCCACCGCGGCGTCGAAATACTCCTCGCCGATATTGCGCCCGCCCACCACCGCGACGCGGCCGTCGGCGATCCAGGCCTTGTTGTGCATGCGGTGGTTGACGCTGAACACGCGCTGCGCCAGTTCCAGCAGCCGCCACAAGCCCTTGCGGTTGCGGAACGGGTTGTAGACGCGGATCTCGATGTTCTCGTGCTGGTCCAGCGCGAGCAGCTTGGAGTCCAGCCCCTCGGCGTTCATGTCGTCGATCAGCATGCGCACGCGCACGCCGCGCTGCGCGGCCAGGTAGGCTTCGCGGCCCAGCAGGCGGCCGGTGAGGTCGTCGTGCCAGATGTAGTACTGCAGGTCCAGGCTGCGGCCGGCGCGGCGGGCGGACATGGCGCGCGCGGCGAAGGCGTCCAGGCCGTCCGGCAGCATCAGCGCGCCGGTCTGGCCGGGGTGGCGGGCCAGCAGCGGCACCAGCTCGCGATCGAGCACGGTCTGCGTCGGGTGCAGCGGCAGCGCGGTGCTGGGCGTGCCGGTGGCCGGCGGCGTCAGGTAGTCGGCCAGGAAGATCCCGCTGACGATCATCAGCGACAGCGCGAAAGCGCCCCAGGCCAGGATGCGTTTGACGCGCGTCATTCGGGCTTCCCCAAGTCCGTGATGCAGCCGATACGGTGGAGTATCGGGCGCGCCGGGCGCGGCCACAAGCGGAGCGCGAAGCCAGTCGCGGTTTGGGAGACGGGGGTTTCGTACGATGCTCCGACGCGAAAGCCCGATGTCGCTGCGTTCTAGCCCTTTCCCGCTTGCGGGAGAGGGTTGGGTGAGGGCACGCGGGCTCCCAAGGCTTCTTCGAAGCTTTCTGGAGCAATTCAAAGTCACTGGGTTCCCGCCTTCGCGGGAATGACGGCTTTAAAAACTAAAGCGTTAAGGTCCAAACAAAGCGGAGCTGAGAAATCCGCCCAACAGAGGAAACCAGGATGGCCACCCGCAAAACCCCCCGCGCCCCCGCCGCCGACACCCGCCTGTTCGACGCCCGCCCGGACACCGCCGATTTCCGCGACCGCATGTTCGAACCCACCCTGGTCGACGTACCCGAATCGGTGCCCCTGTCGCGCCACCTGCGCCTGAACGTGCCGATCCTGGACCAGGGCGAGGAGGGCGCCTGTACGGCCTTCGGCCTGGCCACGGTGGCGCATACCCTGCTGCGCACCCGCGCATCGGGCGCCAACCGCATCCAGGTCAGCACCCGCATGTTCTACGACATGGCGCGGCGCTACGACGAATGGCACGGCGAGAGCTATTCCGGCTCGAGCTGCCGCGGCGCGATGAAAGGCTGGCACCGCCACGGCGTGTGTTCCGAACGCGTCTGGCCCTACAAGCCCGGCCTGCAGATGGAGCCGTACACCGAAGCGCGCGCGCGCGACGCCTTGCGCAATCCGCTCGGCGCCTACCTGCGCGTCAACCACAAGGACCTGGTGGCGATGCACGCTGCCTTCGCCGAAGTCGGCGTGCTGTACGCGTCCTGCGGCGCGCATGCGGGCTGGCTGGAACCGCCCAAGAGCGGCATGCTGGCCTGGCGCGAGCAAGAGGAAGTGGGTTACCACGCGTTCGCCATCGTCGGCTACGACAGCGACGGTTTCTGGTTCCAGAACTCCTGGGGCCGCGATTGGGGCCGCGGCGGTTTCGGCCACGTCAGCTACGACGAATGGCTGCAGCGCGGCACCGACGTCTGGGTCGCTCGGCTGGCGGTGCCGGTGCACCTGCGCCGCGCGCAGGCCGCCGCGGTCAGCAATTCCGCGCTGGCGCGGCAATCCACCGGCTATGCGCAGGCAGACCTGCGCCCGCACGTGATCAGCCTGGGCAACAACGGCCAGTTGCGCGACAGCGGCCGCTTCGGCACCACCGTCGACGACGTGCGCAACATCGTCCGCAAGGACATGCGCGAAACCATGCGCAACTGGAAGAAGAAGCGCGTGCTGCTGTACGCCCACGGCGGGCTGGTGCCGGAACAGGCCGCGATCCAGCGCGTCGCCGACTACCGCGAAGCGATGCTCAAGGAAGAGATCTATCCGCTTTGCTTCATCTGGAAGACCGATTTCTGGAGCACGCTGGGCAACGTGCTGCGCGACGTGGCAAAGCCGCGCAGCGAAGGCCTGCTCGACAAGGCCAAGGACCTGCTGCTGGACCGCCTGGACGACACGCTCGAACCGCTGGCGCGCGCGCTCGGCGGCAAGGCGCTGTGGGACGAGATGAAGGAGAACGCCATCCTCGCCACGACCGCCGTGGTCCGCACCGCCGGCGGCGTGCAGGAAGCCGGCGGCGCTGCGCAAGTCGCGCGGCTATTGCACGAATGGCAGCAGCAGGATCCGTCCGTGGAGTTGCATATCGCAGCGCACAGCGGCGGTTCGGTGCTGATGGCGCCGCTGCTGCAACTGCTCACGCGGCCAGGGCAGATCATCGGCGGGCCGGCGCACGGCATGTCCGGTCTGGGCGGCAGGGTGGAAAGCGTCAACCTGTGGGCGCCGGCGGTAACGATGGACATGTTCCTGATGAGCTACGTGCCGGCGATCGAATCCAAAGCCGTCGATCGCGCCTGCCTGTTCACCCTCACCGACAAAGCCGAGAACGACGATCACTGCGCCGGCATCTATCACAAGTCGCTGCTGTACCTGGTCGCGCACGCGTTCGAAGCGCAGGCGCGCAGCTGGGTGGACCGCCGGTTGAGCCAGGGTACGCCGTTGGCCGGCATGGCGCGTTTCATCGAAGCCAAGACGCCCGCCGACCAGGCTTACGGCTACGAGCGCGTGCAGAAACTGATCCGCGACGGCCGCCTGGGCTGGGTGCAATCGCCCACGCCCACGCCGTCGCCCGATAGCGCCAACGCCACCGCGCACGGCGGCTTCGACGACGACCGCGCCACGCTGGAAGCCACCATCGCCCGCATCCTGGGCAAGCGCGGCATGCCGGTCAGCTTCGACATCCACCGCTCCGAGGCCGGCTTGGAAGAGCGCCGCCGCATGCTCTGCAACGCCCTCGACCTCTGACGCAAGCGCTTACGGAAGCGGAAGCCGTCTGCGAGCTCCACGCTACAGGCGGACGACATCGTCAGCGGCGACGCACCACCCAATACCCATCATGGAAGCGCCAGTGCGGCCCATACGGCCGCCAGCGCGCCGGCACATACGCATAACCGCGCCGCGCCGGCACGTAATGGCCGCCGATCCAGACATGGCGCCGCCCGTTCCAGCGCCAATAACCCGGCGCCCAGACGTAACCGGGCCGCACCACCACCCGCTCGTACCTCGGCGGCGGCGGCGCGATGCCGACATTGATGCTGACGTAGCCGCGCGCCTGCGCCGGCGCGCTATGCAGCGCCGCTAACGGAATCGCAGCGATCGCGGCGGCAAGGAGGAGGGGGCGCAAATTCATAACAGGACTCCGTTGTGGGGCGACGGATCACCACCGTCATCGCTCACAACGCGGGCCCGGCCGGCGTGTTGACGTGGCACCGTCCGCGATTCAGCGTCCACTTAAGCCCTCTCCCGCTTGCGGGAGAGGGTTGGGTGAGGGCGCGCGACATCACCAGATTGCCGCGAACCTCGCTGGAGCCGCACCGCTGGCCCCTCCCGGAGCCAAGCGACCGCCCGCGCTACAATACGTCCATCGCTGATTCCGTATAGAGCCGCGCCATGAGCACGCCTGCCCAGAGCATCCCGCAGACCCAGCCCGACACCGCGCCGCTGCGCTTCGTCACCGCCGCCAGCCTGTTCGACGGCCACGACGCCGCGATCAACATCATGCGCCGGCTGATCCAGTCGCAGGGCGCCGAAGTCGTCCACCTGGGCCACAACCGTTCGGTGGAAGACGTGGTCCGCGCCGCGCTGCAGGAAGACGCCGACGCGATCGCGCTGTCCAGCTACCAGGGCGGCCACGTCGAATACTTCAAGTACATGGTCGACATGCTCAAAGAACGCGGCGCCCCGCATATCCGCGTGTTCGGCGGCGGCGGCGGCACGATCACGCCGGAAGAAATCCGCGAACTCGAAGCTTACGGCGTCGAACGCATCTACCACCCCAACGACGGCATGAAGATGGGATTGGTGGAGATGATCGAGGACGTGGTCAAGCGCGCCGCCGGCGCGCGCGAGGCCGCCGCACGCGACGTTACCAAGAACGACACGCCCAGCATCGACGACGAAATCGCCATTGGCCGCGTGCTCAGCGCGCTGGAGGACGGCATCGTCTCCGAAACCGACCTGGCCAAGCTGCGCAAGCAATGGCAACTCGCCGCCGGCAGGACGCCCGTCGTCGGCATCACCGGCACCGGCGGCGCCGGCAAATCCTCGGTCACCGACGAATTGCTCAACCGCTTCCTCGCCAATTTCCCGAAGATGCGCATCGCGGTGATCTCGGTCGACCCGACCCGCCGCCGCACCGGCGGCGCGCTGCTCGGCGACCGCATCCGCATGAACTCGCTGCGCAGCCACCGCGTCTACATGCGTTCGATGGCCACGCGCCGGCAGAACGTGGCCACCAACGCCGTGCTGAAGGATTGCATCGCGTTCCTGAAAGGCCTGGGCTACGACCTGGTGATCGTCGAGACCGCGGGCATCGGCCAATCCGATTCGGAAATCGTCGACCTGGTCGATTTCCCGATGTACGTGATGACCAGCGACTACGGCGCGGCCAGTCAGCTGGAAAAGATCGACATGATCGATTACGCCGAACTGATCGTACTGAACAAGTACGACAAACGCGGCGCCGAAGACGCGCTGCGCGACATCCGCAAACAATGGAAGCGCAACCGCGTCGCCTTCAAGACCGCTGACGAAGACGTCCCGGTCTATCCCACCATCGCCAGCCAGTTCAACGACCCCGGCATCAGCTGGATGTTCGCCAACCTGTGCCGTTTGCTCAGCGCCAAGCTGCACCTGCCGGCCGAGCAATGGACGCCGCACATCGACACTTCGCTCAAGGAACCGCGCGCCACCGTCCTGATCCCCGGCGCCCGGGTCCGCTACCTGGCCGAAATCGCCGAACAGGGCAGGGCGATCAACGCCGGCATCGACAAGCAGGCCGAAGCGGCCGACCGTGCGCAGAGCTACTGGCAGTCGCTGCAGGACATCGGCGACGATAAGTTGCCCAAGCAGCTCGATCTTTACAGCGTCGATGCTTTGCATCCCTCTCCCTCCGGGAGAGGGACCGAGGGTGAGGGTTCGGCGGCTAGTGGAGTCGCTGGTGCTCCGAACCCTCACCCCAACCCCTCTCCCGAGGGGAGAGGGGTTCAAGCGCCCGATCGCTCGCTGCTGACCCTGCGCCAGCGCTACAACGACGCCATCCAATCGCTTTCGTCGGAGTCGCTCAAACTGTTGCGAGAATGGCCGCAACGCCTGAAATCGATCACCGACGAAGTGACCGAATACGAAGTCCGCGGCAAGAAGATCCGCGTCGAAAACTACCGCGAATCGCTCAGCCACCAGAAAATACCGAAGATCGCCGCGCCCACCTACAAGAGCTGGGGCGAGCTGCTGGTCTTCCTGCAGAAAGAAAACCTGCCCGGCAGCTACCCGTACACCGGCGGCGTCTACCCGTACCGCCGCACCGGCGAAGACCCCATCCGCATGTTCGCTGGCGAAGGCACGCCCGAGCGCACCAACCGTCGCTTCCATTACCTCAGCGTCGGCCAGCCGGCCGCGCGCCTGTCCACCGCTTTCGACAGCGTCACGCTGTACGGCGAAGACCCGGCGCCGCGCCCGGACATCTACGGCAAGATCGGCAACTCCGGCGTCAATATCCCCACGCTCGACGACATGAAGAAGCTGTACTCCGGCTTCGACCTGTGCGCGCCGACCACCAGCGTGTCGATGACCATCAACGGCCCGGCGCCGATCATCCTGGCGATGTTCATGAACACCGCCGTCGACCAGCAGGTGGAGAAATACCTGAAGGCCGATCCGCAGCGCTGGGCCGATGCCGAGAAGAAGATCGCGAAACTCTTCGAAGGTCGCCAGCGTCCGCAATACCACGGCGAATTGCCGCCGACCAACGACGGTTTGGGCCTAGGCCTGCTCGGTTTGTCCGGCGACCAGCTCGTCGATGCCGACACCTACGCCCGCATCAAGGCCGAAACCCTGGCCAGCGTGCGCGGCACGGTGCAGGCCGACATCCTGAAGGAAGACCAGGCGCAGAACACCTGCATCTTCAGCACCGAATTCGCGCTGCGCATGATGGGCGACATCCAGCAGTACTTCGTCGACCAGAAAGTGCGCAACTTCTATTCGGTCAGCATTTCCGGCTATCACATCGCCGAAGCCGGCGCGAACCCGATTTCGCAATTGGCGTTCACGCTCAGCAACGGCTTCACCATCGTCGAGTACTACCTCGCGCGCGGCATGAAGATCGACGACTTCGCGCCCAACCTGTCGTTCTTCTTCAGCAACGGCATGGACCCGGAATACACCGTCATCGGCCGCGTCGCCCGCCGCATCTGGGCCCGCGCCATGCGCGAGCGCTACGGCGCGGACGCGCGCAGCCAGATGATGAAGTACCACATCCAGACCAGCGGCCGGTCGCTGCACGCGCAGGAAATCCAGTTCAACGACATCCGCACCACGCTGCAGGCGTTGTACGCGTTGTTCGACAACTGCAACAGCCTGCACACCAACGCCTACGACGAGGCCATCACCACGCCCACCGAAGAAAGCGTGCGCCGCGCGGTGGCGATCCAGATGATCATCAACAAAGAGCTGGGCCTGAATTTCAACGAGAATCCGTGGCAGGGCAGTTTCGCGGTCGAGTACCTCACCGACATCGTGGAAGAAGCCGTGTACAAGGAGTTCGAAGCTATCAGCGAGCGCGGCGGCGTGCTCGGCGCCATGGACACCATGTACCAGCGCGGCAAGATCCAGGAAGAGTCGATGTACTACGAGCACAAGAAGCACGACGGCTCGCTGCCCCTGGTCGGCGTCAACACGTTCCTGCCCAAGGAACACGGCGGCGAGATCGCCACCGAGATCGAACTGATCCGCAGCACGGAAGGCGAGAAGGGCCAGCAGATCGAAAACGTCGCCCACTGGCAAGCCTCGCGCAACGCGCTAGCCCCGAAAGGCGAAACCTCCCACGCCCACCTGGCCGACGCCGACGAAGAAACCGACTTCATCCACGACGGCCACGGCCTGGCCTACCTACAAAACACCGCCCGTAACCGGCAGAACGTGTTTGCGGCGTTGATGGAGGCTGTGAAAACGCACAGCTTGGGGCAGATCAGCCATGCGCTGTATGACGTAGGCGGCGAATACCGCCGCAACATGTAAAAGCCCTACATTTCGATCAGGGTTAGTCGCATAGCGGAGCTTCACCTTGCGCTTGAGTATGGCCTAATTATCCGTAACGACGATATTCATGGTGGGAGCTGCATATGCTCGATCTTGTTTTTGGCAAGAAAAGTGATCCGCGTGCTGTTGAGGCGCTCGTCGACGCGGTGCGTGATCAGCCTTGGACAGGAACGCTATACGTCGGGTATCCAGTATTTGCAGGCGAGGATACTTCGGCCGTAACCGATGCGCTGCTTACCACCTTAGAGCATGGGATTGTAGTTTTCGATTTATCTTCTCATGAATTTATTGATCTCCAGCCAGCGGAGTTAACTGCTGCAGTTCTTTATCGCCAAAAAGAACTTCGGCGTAAGCTGAACTCGAGACTTGTCGCACAAGAAGAACTAGTCAAGGATGATGGTGTAACTCTGGCTTTTACAATCAATTGCCTCACGCTTGTAGCTGATGATCTCGGCCCGAATGTTCCGGCCTCAGTAATTACTCCACAAAGGTTAGTTGACACCATTCGTCAATTGCCGCCGATGCCGGAGCAGTACTACCGACCAATGAATGCGGCGGTGCAGAAGACGGCAGCACTACGCCCGCGAAAGAAAAGGTTGAATGTTCGCAATCCAAACTCAATGGGGGCGTCGATAAAATCGCTGGAGTCTCAGATTGCGAATCTCGATAAATGGCAAAAGAAGACAGCTATTGAGTCACCGGATGGCCCGCAACGTATACGAGGTTTAGCCGGAAGCGGTAAGACAATTATCCTCGCCCTGAAGGCCGCCTATCTTCATGCAAACGATCCAGATGCCGATATTGTCGTTACATTTAATACAAGGTCTTTATATCAGCAATTCAAGAATCTGATTAGACGGTTCTATTTCGATCAAACAAACGATGAGCCAGATTGGGAAAAGCTACGCGTTCTGCATGCTTGGGGAAGCAATTCGGAACCAGGTCTGTATTCTTCAGTTGCCGCTGCTGCTGGTACGACACCTGTTCCTTTCGGGGCTGCTCGCTATAAGTATGGGTACTCAGAGGCCTTTACCGGTGTAACGTCTGAATTGGTTTCTCATCTGAGGCGAGTTAATTTTCGGCCAGTTTATGATTATCTGCTAATCGATGAGGCGCAGGATTTTCCCGCTTCTTTCTTTCAGCTAGCTTTCTTGGTCACAAAGGACCCTAAGCGCTTGGTTTGGGCATACGATGAATTGCAGAATCTCAATGACTCGAACATGCCAACTATCAGCCAACTCTTCGGCCTGGATACCAATGGAAATCCGAATGTAGAAATAAACAACGAAGAAGGTAAGCCGCAGCAAGATATTCTGCTGCCAATTTGTTATCGAAATCCTTCGTGGCTTCTCACAATGGCGCTGGGGCTTGGTCTCGGAATAAAGCGACCGAACCGACAGTACGCACAAATGTTCGGCGACCCTGATTTCTGGAAAGAAATTGGTTACGACGATGCGAATGGACAGCCCGGTTTTGGGCGGGAAGTCAGACTCGTAAGGGATCCAGAGCGTTCCGCACAATTTTTTTCGGATGTATTGACGCCCGCGGATTCTGTCTCTTGGAGAGTATTCGCGAATGCGGAAGAACAGATCGAATGGATTGCGGCGGATATCAACCGCGTGATGAAGCACGAGGAGCTTGACGCGAATGACATTCTGATAGTAATTCCAGATTCGATTAACTCACCTGCTATCGGGGACTCATTGTCACAAGCCTTGGCTCGTTACTCCGTAAACAGCCATATTATTGGCGTCACTGCGAGTCGCGATGTGGTGTTTGTCGATGGTTCTGTAGCGATGAGCGGTATTTATAGAGCTAAAGGTAACGAAGCTCCTTTGGTTTACGTGGTAGGGGCTGAGTACTGCTATGGCGCAGTGGAGCTTAGTCGGCGCCGAAATATGCTTTTTACGGCTCTGACCCGTGCTAAGGCGTGGGTTCGTGTGTGCGGGGTTGGGCCTCACATGCAAATGCTAGCGAACGAGATGGAGCAAATATCTGCCGAAAATTATGAGCTCCGATTTACTTATCCTACTCTTCCTGAGATCCAGCGCCTCAAGAGCAGTTATCGAGAGAAAACAGCCAAGGAAAAGCGTGCGGTTAAAGGGGAGATAAGACATACGGAAAGATTGCTTCAAAGATTGATGAATGGCGAGATTGATATGTCGGATCTTCCGCCAGGGCTTGCTGAGTTGCTTCGGAAGGGAATTCAGTGACCCATGATTACAAGTGATGTCGCAATTCGGCAGTCATTGGCCAGAATTAAGGAGAATTTGCTTGAGGCAGATTTACTCTATGACTGGAATGAGGCGGTTGTTGAGCGTGCCGCGCACGGCCGCAGGCGGGTCACGTGGGCCACTGATGGGACGCGTCCAGTGCTTTCAGTTCATCAAAACGCAAGCATTGAAGAATATCTGGGTTTCCTTGAGGGACGGCATTACAATTTTCTAGCGAATGACGGCGCTATTTTCCAATTTTCCTACGACTTGCGACGCGATGGGTCAGTGGAATCAAGCCGACTGCTGTGGTTTCCATGTCCTGTGGAGTTCACCCGGGAAGAGCTTGAGTATGCGTCAATTAAAGAGCTTGTCGAAACCGCGCCAGCAGCTATGTTGCAGTGTCGCGGGCAGCTAAGGTTTGACTACAGTCCCGCGCAGGTCGCGGAGAATCACTCATGCACGCATTTGCATATTGGTGCGGAAAATTTCAGGTTGCCAGTCCAGCGTCCGTTGGAACCTTGTCGTTTCGTTCGGCTGGTAATTCGTACAGCCTATCCATCAGCGTGGGATGCTGTGCATGGTTTTCGCAACGCCGAGAACTGGAACGCCGGAGACGCATTGAGTGATCAAGACCGTACTTATGGCAACCTCGCATGGAACGTTATGGCGGCTGCCGCAAACTAACGTAGCGCGATAAGTTTGGAGTGAAATCCCATCATCACCATCTTTCACCTCCCGCAACAGCATCTGATAAGCCGCCCCAATCAGCCGGCATATCGCGGGCTTTGATGTATCGGTGAATCGAGCTATAAGCCCAGTCTGAGGCGAGCCGCGCATACCCGTGCTTGACCGGGTTGAAGTGGCTGAGCGAAGCCACCCTGGGCGCCACTATCCCCTGCCACGGACCCGGGCGCAGCCTTCGGCCTTACCCAGGCTACGGCATGGAGGGTCAGAGTTTCCCGATAGACAGCGCCTAGTGAGTCCACTAGGCTGCCGGCGGGGAGTGAGTTTGATCTGAGGGGTGACAATGCGGTCAATCTCCGCCTATCTGCTTGGGGTTCTTCTCGTGTTTGGTGTGGTGGACGAGAGCCTCGCCTCGTCAAAAGGCGCGCCGGCCAAAAGCACGAAACCAGACCCGAACGTTGAGGAACTACGGAAGCTGCTTAGTCAGCCCGAGGGTTTCATCGACCTAGCAAAGGCCAAAGTGGCCATCGACCACATGGTCGATCCCAAGGTTGATGTGCAGGGCACGCTTCGACTGCTCGATCAATGGGCCGATAAAGTGCGTGCCCGCTTTCCGCCGGGCGCTTCCAACAAGGCAAAATTGAATCTTCTGATATCGACGCTCTACGAGCCGGGGCCTTGGAATGATTACCGTCCCTTTGGCTATGATTTCAGAGGGCCACGCATACAGGCACTTAGCGATACCTTCCTATCGACTTACCTGACTACACGTAAGGGCCAGTGCGTCATCATGCCGATTGCCTTTGTTCTATTGGGACAGAAGCTTGGTTTGCCTATCACTATGTCGATGGCACCTCACCACCTGCTGGGCAAGTATGGCGATGAGGAAAATGGCACATGGATGAATATCGAAGCTACGAGCGGCAAAATCTATTGGGATGGCCAGTTCGAACAAAGCCCTTTGGTGGGCTTATCTCCCGATTGGGCGGAGAAAGGCGCCTTTCTCAGGCCGTTCTCTCAAAGAGAATCGGTCGCCTTGTTCGCTACCTCCACGCTTGCGCCTTTCTACAAGAGCAAATGGCAGCCTGAGCGGTTACTCGAAGTGGTCGATCTGGTCCTCGCAACCAATCCCAAAGATGCGGTGGCGATGACGTACAAGGCCGATGCTTATTACCAGTTGATAGAGCAGCGTTTCAAGCGCAATTACCCGTTAGCCGAGCAAATTCCGCCGGCAGAGCGCAAGCAATACTTTTTCTACAGCCGTGAGAACCTTGCGTGGTACGAAAAAGCCGAAGCGCTTGGGTGGAAGCAATGGTCTTCGGAAGATTGGGCTAAATATGAAGCGCATTTTATAAAACAAAAAAACAGCCAGCCAAAAGAGGGTAAGCAATGAGCGTCTTTAAGACACTGACCAGCGCTTTAGTGGCGTTGTCATTGATGGTGTCGGGATTTGCAAATGCCGGTGTTGATCCGGTTCAGCCTGATCCTAATACCGGCGCAAACTTTAATAGATATGCGTATGCAAATAACAACCCATACAGATACGTCGATCCGGATGGGCGGTTCGGGAGAGATTTCGACTCGATCTCTAAGGACGCAGAAACCTATCTAAAGACGCCGCCACCAAGTGATAAGGATTGGCTCGGTCCTGCCATTGGCTACTCGCTGATTGGCATTGGCGCTATAGCCGCTGCACCGGTTGCGGCCGAAGTTGGTATGACGGTATACACCAGTCCAAGTACCATAGCTGTTGGGACTGACATTGCTGCTGGTGCAGCCGGCGTAACGGGCACAGCCGGTCTGGCAAGTCTAGCCAGTCGCGTTTCTCAGGTTCATAGTGCTCTCCACCCAATCGCAGCAAACATGCGAACGACAGCAGGATTACAAACCGCGCAAGGCGCCCGCATATTTGGTAGCGGTGCCCTTAGCGATTTAACACCTGCACAACGTAGCCTTCTTGGCGCAGGCGAGATCGCGGCAAGAGCCCCTGGGGCACATGCCGAAGCCACTGTTCTTGGCGCTGCCGCACAAAGAGGATTGACTCCGGCTTCGATGGAGGTGTCTCGCACTATTTGCCCGGCGTGTCAGCAATTAATCGAAAGCACCGGTGGCAGAGTTGTTACGCCCCAGAGAGCGGAGTGGTGATCGAAAGTGCTTACTTTTAATGAACAAGTGCTCAAAGAGCAGTTGGCGGAAATGGTCGAAGTACGGCGTTCTCTGTTCGCTGCGATGGTTGCAACAAGGCTCTCTGTCGGCTACGAATCTTATGCCGGCGTTGGCAGCGGGAAATTCAAAGCGGGGTTAGATTATCTGTGGGCGAATCTGGACGCTAAGGGGTCTACACAAGATGTAAGTCGTTATGTGGAGGAAGCTATTGCGCTTATCCCAGAAGAAAGCGATGCGCAGCGCCCTTTTGCGGCGCAAGCGGACAATGCCGCGTCTGCGCTGGCATACGCTCTTAGAAGTTTGATAGACCGCAATCCCCAAGAAGCGGCTTGGGCAGCAAGGGTGGCTTATGAAAGTGCGGATAACCTTGTTATCCAGCGTGCGGATGTCGAAATCGGCGGTGAGGAGGCGGAAAATCGCATCATTGAAGATCCACTTATACAAAGCGAACTCGACAGGCAGCGCCTTGATGTTGAAATTGCCGCAACATCTGCACTCGATGAAGCCACGTTTGAACGATTGCGCGCAGAATGCCGTGAATGGGGGCTCAACTTCTTCGGCAGATTAAGCTAATGCAACTCAGCATGTCGAAGCGAAGCGAGGTTGGTATGTCGCACAAAAAAGCCCTCGTAGGATGGGTTAAGCGAAGCGATACACATCGCGCACCTTCACACGGCTCGCGTTCTATGGCAGCGCGGATACTGGCTGCAGTCCTAAAGGTTTGACTGAAAAAACAGAGTCAGATTCACCTATCGGTTGATGTAGCCTTGCGCGGCCAGCGCGGTAGGTTGGGGTGAAACCCCAACATCGCGGCCTTTCACCTGCCGCGACGCCATCGGATGAGCGGAAAACGGGGTCAGGTCGACTTATCAGATGATGGAGCCTGCGTGGCCGATGCGGCAGGGAAGGAAGCGAGTCTGATTGGTTTGTTGGACGGGAAATGATGGTTGACAGAGTAGGGCACGGACGAACAACTCGAACGCTTGACTGAATTCGAGTCGGATTCCGGTTGTTATGTCAGGCCGCCATGCGCAACCATGTCCGACAACATTTGCACCAAACAGACAAATGACCGAGGAGGCAATTCCCATGAAGGCGATCGTAGTGACGGACGAAGCGGCGGGAACGGCCGGGATGACGCTGGTCGAACGGCCCGAGCCGGAGGCGGCGATCAACGATGTCGTCGTTCGGGTTCATGCGTCGGGGTTCGTCCCGACGGAGCTGACGTGGCCCTCGACCTGGACCGATCGCCTCGGCCGTGATCGAACGCCGTCGATCCCCGGGCACGAGCTGGCCGGCGTGGTCACCGCCCTCGGCTATGGCACGAGGGGGCTGTCGGTGGGGCAGCGCGTGTTCGGCCTCACGGAATGGACTCGCGACGGCACTCTGGCGGAATACGTGGCCGTCGAGGCACGCAACCTCGCGCCGTTGCCGGGCGATGTCGACTTCACGGTGGGCGCGAGCCTGCCGATCTCGGGTCTGACTGCGTGGCAGGGACTGTTCGAGCATGGCCGCTTTCAGAAGGGGCAGAGCGTACTCGTGCACGGTGCAGCAGGCGCCGTCGGGTCGATGGCGACGCAGCTCGCACGAGAGGCCGGTGCCTATGTCATCGGCACCGGACGCGACGCCGACCGACAGGCGGTGCTCGACTTCGGCGCGCAGGAGTTCGTCGATCTTGGGAACGATGTCCTCGAAGACATAGGCGAAGTCGATCTGGTGTTCGATGTCATCGGCGGCGACACCGGGAAGCGTTCCGCAGGCCTGATTCGAGCCGGAGGAACGCTGGTGTCCATCGTCGGGCCGCCCGAGGCGCGACCCGCCGATGGCCTGGTGGTCGACTTCGTCGTCGAATCCGATCGTGCCCAACTGAGTAGGATCGTCCAGCGGGTGCGGGACGGAAGACTGCGGACGAACATAGGCAACGTCTCGACCCTCGACGACGCCGTCGCCGTCTTCAACTCGACCAAGCGGCGCACAGGGAAGACGGTCATCCGCGTTCGTCCTTGAGGCTCGGGAAGAACGGGGTCACGTTCACTTATCGGTTGATATAGCCTTGCGTGGCCCAGCACAGGGTCGGATTTATTGACGGGCGGCCCCATCGGTTAACGGGAGAATAGGGGTCAGAGTACTATTTGAATTATGTTCTGACGCGGGAAACAGGGGGCCAAAGTGCTATTGGAGTTGCCCTGACCTCTGTTTTTGCAAGGTTGGATGAGTGCGCCAAAAAACTGTATTGCCGAGGATGAATATGACGATTAAGCATATAACCCTTAGCTCAATCGCAGAAAAGCTCTCGGATGATGATCGCAGTGCGCTTTCTAAGCTGTTTCCTGGTTGGGTGGAGAAAGCGTCGTTAGGTGGCGTGGTTGTGGGATTATTGTTGTTCTCGGGCTACTTATTCTTCAATTTTGAGCATCGGAATACAGTGGGGGCTATAGGTCTAGTTCTCGCTGCTTCCTTTTCTTTAGTGTGGATGCTCGTCGGTATATTTAGAGACACGAAGTCTTTCGTTGGCGAGGTGAAGCGGCCGTTGGATTCACTGGATAATTCCTATCAACGACATCTCTGGGCGGTAGCGGCACTAAAGTCGGTGTCCGTTGAAGATCTTGGTTCTGCACACAGATTTGTTGTTCATAGGCTGCAACTAATTCCCAAGAACATAGGGTTCTTGGTAGGTTCTGTTGAGTTTGTTGGTCTTGTGCCGTTGCTTCTCGCGGCATGGTGGGCTTGGCGAAGTGCGGGCGCACCAGTTGATTTTTCATTTTTTGAGAAGCTCATTCTCTCGTTTGCGAGTGGAATCTACATCGGAACTCTTCTTGTTCGCTCGAAACTTGCGACTTTAAGTCGAGTTGAACATGTTCTTGCAGAGGCCATACAAGCCCGTGGGCCGCAATCGTAAGCCCTGGCACAAGCCCGCCTAGGATGGGTTGAACGAAGCGATACGCATCGCATGCCCCTTATGTAGGTCGCGTTCCATGAAAGCGCGGATACAGGCTGCAATCCCAAAGGCTTGACTGGGAAAAGATGGGTCAGATTCACCTATCGGTTGATGTAGCCTTGCGTGGCCCAGAACAGGGTCGGATTTATTGAGGGGCGGCCCCATCGGTTAACGTGTCCGGCACTCACCGCTACGGAGGCACGACGATGCGCGATTCCGCCTGGTCTCGGCGCGACATCCTGGCAGCGATGGCGGCCGGCACGGCCTGCACGCTGATGCCGACGATGCTGGCCGCGTGCGCGGCACCGGAACCAGCGGCGCGCGGCCTGGTGCTGCGCGACGTTTTGCTCGTCGACGGCACCGGCCAGCCGGGACGGCGCACCGACGTGCTCGTGCGCGGCGAACGCATCGAGCGCATCGGCCGCGTCTCCGATCGGGACGCGCGCGGACTGCGCATCGTCGAAGGCGGCGGTCGGGTGCTGGCGCCGGGCTTCATCGACCTGCATACGCACGGCGACCCGCTCAAGGCGGCATACACGCAATACCTGGCGATGGGCGTGACCACCATCGTGCTGGGCGAGGACGGCAGCAGTCCCGCGCTGCCCGGGGCGGACCGTGCTGCCGACAGCCTGCCGTCGTGGATGGATGCCGTGGCCCGTGCCACACCCGACATCAACGTCGCCACCTTGTCCGGTCACGGCACGCTGCGCCGCCGCGCCGGCATCGACGACGGCACGCGCCGCCCCACCGATGCCCAGCTGGCGCGGATGCAGGCGATCCTCGAACACGACCTGCGCGCCGGCGCATTCGGCCTGTCCACCGGGCTGGAGTACGTGCCCGGGCGGTACGCGGAGATGCGCGAGCTCGCCGGCCTCGGCCCGGTGATCGCTCGCTTCGATGGCGTGGAGATGAGCCACATGCGCTCCGAGGATGCCGACGACGTGCGCGATTCCATCCGCGAACTGGTCGCCGCCGCCGGCCCGGCGCGCGCGCACGTCTCGCACCTGAAAATGGTCTACGGCAAGGGCGAGGCCGCCGCGGAGGCGCTGCTCGCCTTCCTGCAGTCGCTGCGCACGCCGACCCAACCGCTCACCGCCGATGCGTATCCCTACGAGGCCAGCTACACCGGTGTCGCGATCGTGTTCCCGGAATGGGCGCTGCCGCCCACCGACTACGCCGGCGTGCTGCAGTCGCGACGCGACGAGTTGCGCGCGTATCTGCAGCAGCGCATGGAAAAACGCAACGGCCCCGGCGCGCTGCTGTTCGGCACCGGGCCGCACGCCGGCAAAACGCTGGAACAGGTGGCGGCGGAGCAGGGCAAGCCGTTCGCCGACGCGCTGATCGATATCGGCCCCGGCGGCGGCCAGGCCGCCCACTTCGTAATGGACCGCGCGCTGCAGGACCGACTGCTGCTCGACCCGCACGTGGCGCTGTGCACCGACGGCTCGCCATCCGGTAGCCATCCGCGTTCGGCCGGAACCTACGCCAAGTGGATCGAGGAATTCGTAGTCAAGCAGCCGCGCGTCAAGCTGGAGGAAGCGGTGCGCAAGGCGACCTCGCTGCCGGCCTCGATCCTGCGCCTGCGCGACCGCGGCACGATCCGCCCGGGCGCGAAGGCCGACGTGGTGCTGTTCGATCCGGCCCGAGTGCGCGCGAAGGCCGATTACGTGCATCCCACCCGCCAGGCCGAAGGCTTCGACCTGGTGGTGGTGAATGGACGGCCGGCTTTCGAGGGCGGAGAGGGGATCGCGCGGGCAGGCCGGCTGCTGCGGCGCGGTGTAGAGTCGGGGAAATCATGATTGAAGAGGAGGGTTAGCCATGTCGCTCGTTCGCGTCCACAACTTCGCCATTTCTCTCGACGGTTTCGGCACCGGCGAAGGCCAGAGCGCCGACTTACATTTCGGTCACGCAGGCGACAGGCTGCACCAGTGGATGTTCGCCACCCGATGGTGGTCGCCCGGCGGTAGCAGCGGCGTCGACGACGCCTTCGTGCAGCGGCACGAGCCGGGGATCGGCGTTGAAATTATGGGTGCCGGCAAGTTCGGCCATCCGGGTTGGCACGAGGATCCGGATTGGAAGGGTGCATGGGGTCCCAACCCGCCGTTTCATACTCCTGTGTTCGTCCTCACGCATCACACGCGTCCGTCGATCGAGATGGAAGGCGGTACGACCTTCCACTTCATCGATGCCTCGCCCGCAGAGGCGCTCGCGGCGGCACGCGCGGCGGCGCCCGGCCAGGACGTGCGCCTCGGCGGAGGCGCCACCATGATCCGTGAGTTCCTCAAGGCCGGATTGGTCGACCACATGCACGTCGTGGTGGTGCCGATCCTGCTCGGCCGCGGCGTGCGGCTCTGGGACGGGCTGGAGGGGCTTGAGAAGGATTACAAAATCGAAACCGTTTTATCGCCGAGCGGCGTGACGCATGTGACATTCATGCGTGCAGCTAGAAACTGAGGGGAAGCCGAGGTGAGCATCGAAAGGAGATCGCAGCAATGGCCACCTTCGTACTGATCCACGGCGGCGGCGACGTCGGCTGGTACTGGCATCTGGTGGAGGCCGAACTTCGCGCGCGCGGGCATGACGTGCTCGCGCCCGATTTGCCTTGCGAAGACGAGACCAAAGGCCTGCAAGAAACGGCCGACTGGGTGATCGAACAGATCGGCGACCGCAAGGACCTTGTAGTGGTCGGCCAATCGTTCGGCGGCTTCACAGCACCGCTGATCGCCGAGAGGCTGCCCGTCAAGCTGCTGGTCTACTTGGCCGCGATGATTCCGGCCCCCGGCGAGCGGCCCTCGGATTGGTGGGATAACACCGGCTATGCCGAGGCCGCCAAGACGCAGGCGGCCAAAGACGGTGGGCTGACCGGCAACAAGGACCCGCTCATCGAATACTACAACGGCGTCCCGAGAGCGTTGGCGGAGGAAGCGCTAAGTCGAGCGCGCGACCAATCGAACGCGTCCTACTACAACCCGACGCCGCTGAAGGCCCATCCGGACGTGCCGACGAAATTCATCCTGTGCAAGGACGACCACTTGTTCCCCGCCGACTTCTTCCGCCGGCTCGCGCCCGAGCGGCTGGGCATCGCCCCGGACGAGATCCCCGGCTGCCATTGCGTCGCGCTCAGCCATCCCAAAGAGCTGACCGATCAACTGGAGAGTTACCTCACAGCGTAGGTTGGGGTGAAACCCCAACATCGCCATCTTTCACCTATCGCGACGGCATCAGACGAGCCGGCCTCGAGGCATATCGGCGATCGTTATCGCAAAGGCCGTAAGACATAGCGCGGTAGGTCGGATTCAACCCGACATTACATCTGTTTCACCGACAGTGAAGATATGTTTCTGCAAGATGCGGCGTAGCGGCATTATTCAGCCCGCTCTCGGTTACTGAAACCATCGGAGGTTTCCCTTCGGAGGCAGACCATGGCAAAACAGATCGTCAAGACCGCTACGGCATCCGATGAAGAGAAAATCGTTGCCGTCGTGTTGCTGGCGTTTAGCACGGATCCTGCGGCGCGTTGGACGTGGCCAGACCCGGAGCAATACCTCCGGCATTTCCCCAGCTTCGTCAAGGCGTTGGGGGGCAAGGCGTATGCGCACCAGAGCGCTTACTGCGTCGACGGCTACGCAGGCGCGGCGCTCTGGCTGGCGCCCGGAGTCGACCCTGGCGGAGATACGGTGATGGATCTGATGCAACGCACCGCGCCCGAGCCGGTGCTGAAGGACGTGCTTGCGGTGGTCGAACAGATGAGCGGCTATCACCCGCAGGAACCGCATTGGTATCTGCCGTTCATCGCGGTCGATCCGCCTCAGCAGGGCAAAGGCTACGGCGCAGCCCTGATGGAGCACGCCCTGATCCCGTGCGATCGCGACCGCACGCTGGCTTATCTCGAATCGAGCAACCCCCAGAACATCCCGCTCTATGAGCGGCATGGGTTCGAGCTGCTTGGCGAAATCCAGGTGGGAAGGTCGCCACCCATCTTTCCGATGCTTCGCAAACCACGGTGATGCGGCGGCAGCCGTAAATTGGTGCGAGATCCTATCTCTTTCGGCTGTCGAGACCGCGCCAGAAGAGCTAGCCCGATTGGTTACGAGGTCGCCGGCCTTGTGTTGGTGAATCGAACCGCAGATGCAACGCCCGGCAGATGCGCCGAGCCGTGCGGAATCTGCGGTAGGCCGCATTGTCCGTAGCCGGCTACGACGGCCAAACTAGCGTTCCTTCATCGCAAGGAATCCCTGTGCCCGTCACCTTCACCCAGCGCGGGCACGATTCCGCCGCGCATCGCCTCCCCGCAACGCGCATGCGTTGGCTGGCACTGGCCGCATTCGCCGCTACCGCCGCTGTGCAGGCTCAGACATCGGCCGCACCCAATCCGCTCGCCGTCCTCGACCACGGCTTGCGCCCCAGCGTGATCGCGCCGGGCGAGGCGGTGCCGCGCTGGTCGCTGGCCGAACGCATGCGCCACTACAAGGTGCCCGGGGTCGCGATCGCGGTGCTGAAGAACGGCGAAGTGGTGCAGGTGGCCGGTTATGGCGTGCGCGAGGCCGGTACCCAGGACAAGGTGGATGGCGACACGCTGTTCTCGGTCGGGTCGATCAGCAAAGTCGCGACGGCGACGACGACGCTGCGGCTGGTGGCGGAGGGGCGGCTCGATCTTGACCGCAACGTCGACGATTACCTCGAGCGCTGGAAACTGCCGGCCTCCGCCGACGTGCCGCAACCGCGCGTAAGCCTGCGCATGCTGATGTCGCACACCGCCGGACTGGGCGTGCACGGGTTCGCGGATTACCAGCCCGGCGAACCGTTGCCGACCTTGGTGCAGGTGCTGGAAGGACAAAAGCCGGCAAAAGGCGAGGCGGTGCGGTTCAAGCGCGCGCCGGGCCTGGTCAACGATTATTCCGGCGGCGGCGTCACCGTGGAGCAGGCCGTCATCGAGGATGCGACCGGCAAATCGCTGCAGCAAATGGCCCAGGAGCAAGTGTTCGCGCCGCTGGGCATGCGACGCAGCACCTTCGAGAGCCCGCTGTCGGCCGCGCGCGGCAATATCGCCAAGGCGCACAACGGCGACGGCGCGGCGGTCGCGTTGCCGCGCGGATGGGAAAGTTTCGCCGAGGCCGGCGCGTCGGGCCTATGGACCAGCGCGAACGATCTGGGGCAGCTCGTAGGCGGATTGATCGAGAGCTACCAGGGGCGCAGCGATTTCCTGCCGCAGCCTTTGGCGGCGGCGATGATGACGCCAGTGTCGCCGGGCCCGTTCGGCCTCGGGCCGCGCCTGGGCGGCGTCGGCATGGGCCGGCATTTCTTCCACATGGGCGCCAACGAAAGCTACCGCGCGTATCTGGAGGGGTATCCGGAAACCGGCGACGGTTATGCGATCCTCACCAACGGCACCAACGGGACCGAGCTTTCGTTCGAGATCCGCAACGCGCTGTCCGACGCGATCGGCCTGGCCGCGCGCCCATTGCTGCGCAGCGTGGCGCCGCGCGTGCCGCCGTCGCCGGACTATGCCGGCCATTACAAGCTCGACACGGCGGTGCCGATGGATCTACGCCGCGCATCGGCCGACAATTTCGACTACGCGTCCGTTCGGGTAAGCGTGGTCGGCGGTGCAGTCCAGATTCTCCTCCCGGGCCAGGACAAGCCGACGCCGCTGCTGCCGCTGGGGCCGGCGCAGTTCGTGCAGGCCGGCATGTACACCATCCTGTTCGAGTTCCGGCGCGACGCGTGGGGCAAGGTGCGAGGAATGTCGGTGTCGATACCGGAAGCGGATTCGGTGGCGTATTACGCGCGCGAATGAAGGCCGTGGTTGCGCGCGTAGCCCGGGTAAGCGAAGCGCACCCGGGTGCGACCTATCCGCCGCCGTGGACCCGGGTGCGGCCTTCGGCCTTACCCGGGCTACGTCTACGTCGCCGAAAACCCAATCTCATCCCCGCCGCGCCGCCTCGATCTTGGCGACATCGATCTTCTTCATCGTCATCATGGCGTCGAAGGCGCGCTTGGCCGCTGCGCGGTCCGTGCCGGTGAACGCTTCGATCAGGACGCGTGGCGTGATCTGCCAGCTCAGGCCCCACTTGTCCTTGCACCAGCCGCAATCGCTTTCCTTTCCACCGTTGTCGACGATCGCATTCCACAGGCGGTCGGTCTCGGCCTGGTCCTCGGTGGCCACCTGGAACGAAAATGCCTCACTGTGCTTGAATGCCGGTCCGCCGTTCAGGCCGATGCAGGGGATGCCCATCACGGTGAAATCGACGGTGAGCACGTCGCCTTCCTTGCCGTCGGGATAATCGCCAGGCGCACGATGGATCGCGCCCACAGAACTGTCCGGGAAGGTTTTGGCGTAGAACGTCGCGGCGTCGAGCGCGGTGCCGTCGTACCACAGGCATATCGTGTTCTTGTGGATCATGTTCGTCTCCGGAATTGGGCGGATGGGTACGGCAGGCGGCGGATGCCGGGCAATACGTGTTCCTTTTTTACCATCGCAAACGTGTAGAGGCCGTAGCGAAAGCCGCACATCGCGCGTTACCGGCCTTTGACAGGATTCGGCTTCACCGGATCCACATCTCCGGCCAATGTCCAGACCACATCGCGGCCCTGCGGGTCGCGGCTGAGGCGGAAGTAAGCCGGCCTATCGGGCGCGAATGTCTTGCGTTTCCGGTCCGCAGGCGTTCCCGGCGGATCGAACGGCACGATATACAGTCCGGAAGCGTCGATCGTCCGGCGCGCGCGCCGGTCGCCCAGGTCGCCGATGTCGGCGATGGTGCCGCCGCGCTCGAGCAGCGGCCGCTCGAAATCCACCAGCACGTCCACCTTCGCCTGTGGCTGCCCGGGCAGCGCCAGCGTGCCGCCCCTGATGAGCAGATCCGGCCAGACCTTGCCGTTCTCGGGCAAACCCTCGTAAAGCGCGCGCGGAAGGCCCGCGTGCGAACCGGTGGCGATGGCGTCCAGCGCGCCGACCAGGGCGAGGAAGTTCAGCTTGCGCAGGCGCTGCTTCTGCGGATCGCCTTCGATGCCGCCCGATTCTATGAGGATCGTCGACACGCCGGCCTTGGCGGTGAGGTCGCCGAACGCGCGCGGATTGAAGGTGTCGTCCCATTTGGCGATGTAGCCGGCGATGTAAGGCTCGAGCACGGCGCGGATCGCCACAGCCACTTCGATGGCACGCGCACGGCTGGCGTTCACCTCGCGCGCTTCGTTGTAGGCCGGCGCGAGCAGCGCGATCGCAGTGCCACGGTCGGAATCGCCGGCGCGGGTGCCCACGTTCTGGTCGTGCAGGTTGAAGCCGAATGCGGGCTTCAGGCGCTCGCGCAGGCCATGCAGCGCGCGCGCCTCGGGCGTGACCAGCGCGCGCGCATCGCGGTTGATGTCGATGCCCTGCGCGTTGCGGCGCTGGAAGCGCGCCGCGCCGTCGGGGTTCATCACCGGCAGGAAATCCAGCGTCGTGCCCTGGCGCAGGCGCTGTACGATCGGATGATCGGGATGCTCGCCTAGGAAACGGAACAGATCGGCCAGCGCCATCGATGCCGTGCTCTCGTCGCCATGCATCTGCGACCACAGCAGCACGCGCTTGCCGCCCTGGCCCCACGATATGTGGCGCAGCGGACGGCCTTCCACGCTGCGGCCGACTTGTTCTGTGTCGAATCCGCGCGCTTCTGTCGCCAGCGGTCCGGCGACGTCCCACCAGTGCTCCGGCGAGAACGCCCGGTCTTCCAGGCCGGCTACGCGGATGCGGGCATCGTACAGCGCATCCAATTCGCTCAGCCAGGCGGGCGGCGGCGGCATAGCGGCTGCCGCATCGGCTTTGTCGGCCGGTGAACTGGCGATCGATAGCAACGGAACCAGCGATGCGGCTGACAGCAAGCAAAGTGCGAGAGTGCGACGCATGACGGCGATGCTCCATGACAAGCGAAGCCGCATGCTCCGAGGCGTGCCGCGTATTGTCAAATCAGCAGCCGGGTGGAGGAAGCGATAGCCGGGGCTCTGCCGTCATGGCCGAGCGTTCGCAGCGCGCGGCGGCGCGTTGTGGCGACATCGCAGGCAAATGACCCGGCGGCGCGGTATCGCTTCGCTCCACCCGGGCTACGTCCTGCACCGATCTTGGTAATTCAGTACCCTGGCCAGCCTCCAGTCTGCGGGCGACGGCATGGACAGACGAGATTTCATCGGAAGCGCCGCGCTCGCGGCGCTATTGCCGCTCGCGGGCAGCGGCAGTGCGGAAGCAGCGGAACGCCGGCGTCTACTGCCGGCGGCTTTGAATCCAGGCGACACCGTCGCGCTGGTCAGCCCATCCTCCGCTACGGACGAGCGGCTCAGCCTGCAACTCGCGCAGGAAGCGATGCAGGCCCTGGGCTTCAAGGTGAAGACCGGCGAACACTACGCGTCGCGCTACGGTCATCTGGCAGGCACCGACGCCGGGCGCGCCGCCGATCTCAATGCGATGTTCGCCGACCGCGAGGTCAAGGCCATCGTCTGCGTGCGCGGCGGCTCCGGCGCCGCGCGGTTGCTGCCGCTGCTCGATTACAAGGCCATCCGCGTCCATCCCAAGGTGCTGCTCGGCTACTCCGACATCACCGCGCTGCACAGCGCCATCCAGGCGCAGACCGGCCTGGTCACCTTCCACGGCCCGATCGGCGCCGGCAGTTGGAATCGCTTCAACGTCGACCAGTTCAAGCGCGTGTTTTTCGAACGCGAACTGATGACGTATAAGAATCCGATCGAGGCCGGCGACGAACTGGTGCCGCGCAAGCACCGCACGCTCACCATCGCCGGCGGCAAGGCGCAGGGCGAACTGATCGGCGGCAACCTATCGGTGCTGGTGGGCCTGGCCGGATCGCCGTACATGCCGGATTTCGCCGGCAAGATCCTGTTCCTGGAGGACGTGAGCGAGGCGCCGTACCGCATCGATCGCATGCTGACCACGTTGAAGCTGATGGGCGCGCTGGACAGGATCGCCGGCTTCGTGTTCGGCGAGTGCAGCGATTGCGGCCCCGGGGAAGGGTATGGTTCCCTGACGCTGGACCAGATCTTCGACGATCACATCAAGCCGTTGGGCATTCCCGCCTATCGCGGCGCGATGATCGGGCACATCAGCGAGCAGTTCATCGTTCCCGTCGGCGGCAAGGTGGAGCTGGATGCCGATGCCGGCAGCTTCCGCATGCTGGAGCCGGTGTTCCAGGCCGCGTAGGGCAAGCTAGCATCGCACCCGGATGCCATGGCGGGCATTCAACCCGCACAATGGACTCGTACTCACCTCGCTTGGATCGAATCGGAGCTTCCATGTCCCGCAGTTCACGTCCCGTCTTCGTTTCCGTCGCGCTTTGCATCGCACTGGTTGCTGCCGGTTGCGCCACGAAACCCGTAATGTCGCCGCAATCGGCGGGCCAGACTTCCATCGAAGGCGCCATCGCAGCCATCGACACCGCGCCTTGGGCTTACGACGGCAATGCCGTGATCCAGGTCGACGCCGCCGGCCGCGGCCGCGTGGCGGTGCAACTGCCGGCACGCTGGAACCTGTGCAAGGCCGCGCCCGTCAATGTGGAAGCGCTGGCCGTGGGCATGCGGGTGCGCGTGGTGGGCGCTGCCGGTGCCGAGGGCGAACTGGTGGTATGCCAGGACGAAGCGCATCGCCTCGTGCCAGTGCCGTAGGGCGGAACCTGTGAAGCCTTACGCAGTCGTGATGGCGGCGGCGGTTCCACCCTGCGTGCGCTGCCTATTTCCCCGCATCCGGTAACCGATGAGCATGGATCTGGCACTGCAATTGATGGTGGGCTTCTCGGTCGGCATGGCGATGCTGCTCGCGGCGGTGTTCGCCGGCTATCGGCAACTGGCGTTGCCGTGGCAGTCGCGGCTGGGCGGCTTCGTCATGCTGGCCGGGCTGGCGCTGACCCAGATCGCGCATTTGCGGTTCGCGGCCGATCCGGCGGAAGCCTTCCCGACGAGAACGTATGTGGCGATCGTGTTTCTGCAGTCGGTGGGCTTGTACTGGCTGCTGCTCGGCATGCTGCGGCCGGAGGGCGATTGGCGCCGGATCGAATGGGCGCTGCCGTTCGCGGCGCTGGCGCTGGCGTTGTGGGTGCCGCTGACGTGGGCGATTCCGGTAGCGCTGGTGATGGGCACGATGGTGGCCTTGCACCTGTGCATGCTGGTGTATCGCTTGCGTGCGATGCGGCGGTGGTTCGCGCTGGAGCTGAAGGTATTGGCGCTGTTCGCGGCGATGGCGATCGCGGTGGCGATCGGCGGCTTTCTCGCGCCGGGCGTGCTGGGCTGGTACGGCTATGTGTGGACGTATTCGGCAGCGATCGCGCTGGGTTTCCTGATCGTCGGCTGGCTGCTGCTCAGCGTCCCGGACCTGGTGCCGAAGACGCGCGAGGCGGTCGACGTGGCCTATGCCCAGTCGACCCTGACCCGCGTCGACCGCGATGCGATGGCGGCGCGGCTGCGGCAGCTGTTCGAGCAGGAACAGATCCATCGCACCGAGTCGCTGAGCCTGGCCGCGGTGGCCGACATGCTCGGGCTCAGCACCCACCAGCTGTCGGAACTGGTCAACACTGCGTACGGCGTCGGCTTCTCGCGCTTCGTGCGCCAGTACCGGGTGGAGACCGCCAAACAGATGCTGATCGACGAGCCCCGCGCCTCGGTGCTGTCGGTGGGCATGGCGGCCGGGTTCAATTCCCAGTCCAGCTTCTATGTCGCCTTCAAGGAACAGGTCGGCGAAGTGCCGGGCGAGTATCGCCAGCGCCGGTTGAAGGCGGCGCGTGCTTCCGGATGATCATTCTGGAAGCCGATAAGTCCTTGATCTTGCGTCGATCCCGCTCGGGCCGCGGACGACTTGCTCCGCATTGATCTTTCCGGAAGCCGGAAACGCCCGCCCAAGCCACGCTGGCATCGCCTTCAATCCTGAGGTGACACCAATGCTCGAGCTGGGAGATTTCGTCATGACACATTTCGCCTACGGCCTGTATCTCGCGATTTCCGTCGGTATGACCATCTGGGTGGCGCGTGCGCTGTCCAGCAACGGCGAGATCTTCCTGATCCGCTGTTTCGGCCAGGACCAGGAACTGGCCACGTCGACCAACCGCCTGCTGGTGATCGGTTTCTACCTGGTCAACCTGGGCTTCATCAGTTACCGGTTGCACGACTGGAAGGTCGATACCGTCAGCCTGATCCCCGAAGTCGGTTCGCGCGTGGGCATCAGCCTGCTCGTCCTCGGCCTGATGCACTTCTTCAACATGGTGATGATCGCCCGCTTCGGGCGGGTGGTGAAAGACTGGGCGCGGGACCAGGCGGCGGGCGTGTGACGCACGGGCGGCGGGGTCGGGGTGCCTGCCGGTGCTTCGAAGCGTCCCTGACCCCGCTCCTGGAAAGCGCATCCGTATTCGCAGCTACGGCACCACGAAGGTCCGTGTGCTTCTTGCCTGGGTACCGTCGCGCAGCCATTCCCGAAACTGCACTTGCAGGCGCGCCACGCCGCTTTTCGTACCCGGCTCGATGCCTTGAACCGACAACTCCACCCACGGCGAGTTCTCCGCGTCCGTTTTACGGTACAAGCCGATGAAAGCGGTGGCGCTGTCGACCTTTCCGCAGCGGCGATCGCCGCCGGCGGCGGCGCCGGCGTCCATCGCGCGCATCACGGCGCGGGCCATGGCCAAGTCGTCCGGCCAGTCGGCTTGGCCCAACGCAGCGGCCGTCTTCGCGACGACCGCATCGGAGACCATGGTGTTGGCCTGCACGCTGATGCGATCGCCGCCGGCGCTGCCTTTGGCGCCAGGTACTTCGGCGCCGGTATAGGTGCGGGGGCGCGCATCGGCGCCGCTCGAGAGCAGCGCGTATTGCTGGCGCTCCGGCGCGTAACCGGAAGCGGGGTCGGAGATCTTGGCGAGGATGGCGTCGAGCGGTTGGCCGTCGCGCAGCATCTTCACGGCCGCCTGCCGGGCATCGCCGTTGCTCGCGGCCTGGACGATCACCGCACCCTTGCCCGGCACTACGGCCTGGATGCCATAAACGCCGTCCGAGCACGAGGCTGCCGCCACGGCGATGGTGCCCGTGCGCGGATTGACGGTTGCGATAGACCAGGTCGCGTGCGCATTGGGAACGGCGCAGACTGCGGCGATGAGACCTATGGCCATGGAGCGAGGGGCAAGGACGCGGGGGCTGGCCATGGGCATCTCCGGCGAGAGTGGTGCCGTCGTGGATGGGCGAACGCAGAGTTTCGCGGACACGACTCTCCGATGCGCGAAGCCTGGCAAGCGTTGAAATAGCAAGCGTAGGGAGGAGTCTGCGAAGCGGATTCCGCCATGCGCAGTCCGCAGTCGGATGCGGTCGCTGCAGCGATGCCTCGCATGCCCGCGGGGTTTAAATGACCTTCGCCGCATGAAAGCTTCGGCGCGCCGAGCCTATGATTCCGCCGTTCGTCATGCGAAGGGTCCATGCAGATGCCGGTTACGAGATGGAAGTGGTTGGCTGCGGTCGCCTTGGCGGCATGGCTCCCGCTTCAGGCGGGGGCTGTCGAGCCACGGTTGAGCGCGAACGGCCGCGAGGTTCGTTCTTTCGAACCGCCTGCCGTCGTTTCCGTTCCGCAGGATGCGCAGTATCTGGGCGGCAAGCGCTGGGTCCTGTACGGCTACGCAGACTGCGACTTGCACCTGTTCGTAGACAAAGATGCCGCGGGCGTCGTCACGCGGCTCTATTGGATCCAGTCGGAAGGCTACATCGACAGCCGACCGGACCTGACCCATGCGGGCGACTACGACGCCTCGCGCAAGCTCGAGCTCGGCGGCCTGGATTTTCACCTCGATACCTGGATCCGCCATCGGCAAGATGCCGCGCCCGAGCACTCGGACCTGGAGCAGGTCGAACGGTTGATCGCCGAGAAAAAACTATCGCTGCCCGCGGACATGGCCTTCGTCCGCCTGGTCCACTTGCCGGACCAGGCGCAGCGCAAGGAACTCATGATCATCTACGCGGAGCGCGCCAACGGCCCGACGGCCTCGCCGCGGCAGGCAGAAGACGCCGTCGCGAACGCGAAGGAGCGAATCCAGGTGCGCGGGCAGTAACGCAGCGATTTCTTGTTGAGCGAGCGTCCAGCGACTCCGTTCGCGTAGTCTGAGAAGCGAATCTAGTATTTTGCCGATCAGTCGCTTACTTTCGTCGAGATCGCATCGAAGCCGCCGCCAGGCCATTGCCAGCGGCCCGCGATCGTCTTGCCGTCTTCGCTCAACCTTCCTTTGAAGAAATTCTTGGCTCCTTTATCGCCGAACCAGGTCCAGTGCGTGCCGTCGTCGTCGACTTGGTGGGTATAGGTGAAGTTGCTGCCGTCGTCGGCCATGAGATGCGAACGCAAGGTCTGGGTGTCGTCGTCCCATGCGACGTACTCGATACCCGTCAGCTTTCGGCCACTGGGCGTGGTGGTCTCGAATTCCTGGATCAAATAGTGCCCGCCGAGCCCCATCCGGTAGGCCGACGTGCCGGGGGCGCCGCCCTCGTTCTTCCAGGTGCCGATCAGATGCGCGAGCCGCTTCAGCGCAGGGTGGGGCGTCAAAGGAAGCTCTGCGGCCCGATAGTTGTTGCTGTCTGCCATACGTCCTCCGTCAAGGGGTTGGTCGACGACACGTTTCATCGTAACAAGCGTTCACCTCATGCCGGCGAGCGTCGCTTTCGAGGACGCCTGCAGCGCAGCGGCGAGATCGGCCGGGCTGCACGAGGCCTCGCCGGACAACCAAGCCACGATCGGCGAGAACATGCCGTCGGCCAAAGCGTGGGCGGCCAGCCGATGGGGGAGCCGCAACCGGCTTTCGCTGCTGCGTTTGAGGCCGGATTCGATCCGCAGCACCAGCGCATTGCGGATCACGCGCAGCGCCGCGCCCTGGAGCAGTATCCGCGCCAGTGCGCGGTTGTCCCAGAAATGCTCCAGCAGGACAGCCGCTTGCTGCGCGCTGGAAGTTCCGGTGGGCAGGCCGGCCAGCAGCGAAAGAGGGCCTTCCATGCTCGCGGCGAGCAGGGCGTCCTTGCCGGCGAAGTGTTCGTAGAACGTGGAGCGGCCGACGCCCGACGCCTGCAGGATGTCGTCGATGCGGATCTCGTGGTAGCGGCGCTCCAGCGCCAGCAAGGCGAAGGCGGACTGCAGCGCGTCGCGCGTCCTGAGCCATCGGGGATCGCGGTCGCGCGGGGCCTGTCGCATGGCCCGTAGTGTCCCACGTCCGACGGCGGACATCGGCCCGCGATTGTCCGGGAAAGGGGCCGCGCGGGTTGCTAACGTAGCGTCGCGGCGGCCGATGCCGGCACGCCGCGCACGTCGTATCCGTTGATGAGCCCCTGGAGGCGCCGATGTCCGATCTGAAAGCGACCGATCTTCGCCCGTTCGTCCCCGCCCAGGACTTCGCGCTCAGCAAGGCGTTCTATTCCAGCCTGGGCTGGGAAACCCGTGACGTCGCAGACGGCATGGCGCTAGTGCGGCTGGCGGATCAGCAGCATTTCTACATCCAGGACTACTACATCAAGGAAGTCGCGGAAAACTGCATGCTCCACCTGACGGTGACGGACGCGCAGGCGTGGTACCGGCATGTGTCGTCGATTCTGCAGCAAGGCCGCTTTCCGGGCGCGCGCGTGCAACCGCCGAAACTGCAGTCCTATGGCGCGATCGTGACGTTCGTGCACGATCCCGCCGGTGTGCTGTTGCATTTCTGCGAATGGAAGCCGGCTGGCCGGATGCACGCGTAAGATGCCGGTGTTCGCAACCCACGTTATCCGGTGACCGATGAAGCCCAAGTTCCGTTGGATGCTACCCCTCCTGCTCGCCGTATCGCCGGCGTTCGCATGGGGAAACTTGCCGGAGTTTCTCCCGCAAGGCCGCTACATCGATGAAGATGCCGCAGCCAGCCACATGAAGGCGCCGCCAGGCGGGCGGGCGCAGATGCGGCAGGCGATCAATGCCGCGATACAGAAGAATCCGCGCAATGCCACCGCACTGGCGCATCGTGCGTACTTTTTCCTGGAAAGCGGCGACTTGGCGCGCGCCAAGCGCGACTTCGATGCGGCTATGGCCGCCGCGGAACCGGGTAGCGGGTTCGAGCGCAACGTCCTCTGGTCGCGCGGATGGGCGGAATACGATCTGGGCGATTACGCGGCAGCCCTCGCGGATTGGCAGCGAACCGTGGCGTTGCACGGCGGCAAGCCGTTCTGGGCCGCCTACAGCTTTGCGCTGCTGTACTGGACGGCAGGGCAGCAGGACACCGCTTTGGCATGGTACGACGCCGCGGTGCTGTCCAACCCCCAATGGGGCAATGAAAACGGGTTCATAGCCCGAACCAAGTATTGGGCGCCGCCGCAACGCGGCCAAATGCGGGCCCTGTTCGATGCATGGAAGGGAACATCGCGAAAGGGTTCGCAGGCCTCGTAAAACGCTTCCGCCATCAGTACTCCCGATATCCGGACAGCGCCAACGCGCGCCGGAATTCCGCTGCCGTGACGATCCGGCTGTTGTGCGCTTCGAGCAGCGCCTCGAAGCCGTCGATGCCCAGCGATTTCAGCTTCTTCGCGAAATCGATGCCGATCGGCATCGCCGGATTCACGCCGCCGCCGGTGCCCGGCGAGAAATAGACGTCGGCCTGCCACACGATGCCTTGCCTGGGCAGATGCGCGATGGTGAGTTCCTCGGAGTGCGCGTTCGGGCCGATGTCGTAGAGCACCAGGGTCTGGCTGCCGTCGGAAATCGTGCGCTCGCCGCGGAAGGCTTCGATCGAAGGCCCTTGGCCGGCGGCGACGTACGGATCGGGCGCGATGGATCGCCGCACCTGCGCCAGCCGGCGATAGAACTCCACATGGCCGGGCGTCGTGAGCAGCGTCGCGCCGGCGTGGAAGTAGGCGCGGGCGCCGCCGCCGTGATCGCCGTGGGTATGGCTGGGCACGACGTAGCGCACCGGCTTGCCCGGGAAGGCGTCGCGCAGCGCGGCGAGGGTCGAGTCGGCCATGGCGTAGTCGCCGGGGCATTCGACCACCGTCAGGAAATCCTCGAACTCGACGATCATCACGCCGCCCATTTCGGTGTCGAGATATACGCCGTCGCCGACCTTGCGCAGGCGTTCGCCCGCCGCCATCGACGCGGGTTGCGAATAGCCGGGCGGTACTTCGAAGCGGGCGTCTGCGAGCGCGGTGTCGACGCGATAATCCAGGGCCAGGTCGCGCGCGATCTCGTCGTTGAACCAGTCGATGCGGCGGGTCGGGAAACGCACGTTGCCGATCGCGCGCCAGTCCGAATATTCGATGCGGTCGGTGACGTCGCCGTACACGCCATCGTCGTGGATCGATTCGAAGCCGCTGAACGCGCCGCTGCCGGCATCGAACAGCAAGGTGATCGTGGCGCCGTCGCGCTGGGTCCAGGCCAGCGCGTGCATCGCTTTCCCCTTGTGCGTCGCGTCGCCCAGCGAACGGAGGTAGGTGCCGCTGTCCCAGGCGTCGAGCAGCAGCAACGGCGGCATCCAGCGCGCGGCGAACGCCCACGGACCATCGGCGTTGCGCTCGGAGTAGACGCTGATGAGCTCGCTGCCGTGATGGTTCCGATCGATTTCCCAGTGCGCGCCCAGGTCGCCCTTCAGCGCCCAGGCGCCGCCGAAGCGGCCGATGCCGGGGTAGGCGGTGTAATTCTCGGCGTACATGCGTTTGCCTTCGCGGTCGACGACGACGGCGCCCGTGGCCGGCTCGCGATCCCAAGGCGGCAGCGCGCGCCGGCTCTGGTTGATCATGTTGCGATGGCCGGCGTAGGCCAGCGATACGTTGCGCAGGCGGCGCAGGTTGGCTTGGCCGCCTGCGGCGTCGATCGCCCGCCCGAGCACGGCGCGCGCCTGCAGGTAGGAATGCAGGGTGGAATCGGCCGCGACGGGTTCGGCAGCGAGGCTCGGCGTCGAGGCCAGGGTCAGGATCAGGGCGAGTAGTATGGTTTTCATGGCGGCCAGTCTGGGTCGCGCCGGAGGCCTTCGTCTTGAACGAATGCAAGGTGGATTGCGAATGCCACGGCTCGCGCGACTTGGCCGCCGGCGAGTTCTACGGCGATGTGGTGCGCAGGCATGCCTCGCCGCAGTTCCTGCTCTCCGAAATCCACCACGGTCGCGGACGCGCGCTGCCGACGCATACGCACCAGGCGGCCTACTTCAGCCTGCTGGTCGAGGGCGGTTATGCGGAGCGCTACGATGGCCGACGTTACGAGTACGATCCGCTGACCGTCTGGTGGCACCGTCCCGGCGTCGTGCACGACGATGCGGTGGGGCGCAGCGGCGGCCGCTTTTTCAATGTCGAACTGACCACGGAAGGCATGGACGCGCTGGCGCAGGCCGGGCCGTCGCGCCGCGATTTCCACGAACAGGGCACGCCCGTCGTCTGGCTCGCCTGCCGGCTGTTGCGCGAGCTTCGGCATTGGCAGCCGTGCTCCGGGCTTGTCGCGGAGAATCTGGCGCTGGAGATGGCGGGATGCGCGTTGCGGCGCCCGGAACCGCCGGCGCCGTCCACACCGCGTTGGCTCGATCGGGTGGTGCAAACGCTGCACGACGAACCCGAACGGCGCCATTACACGTCGGCGCTCGCGCGTGAGGCAGGCGTGCATCCGGTTCATCTGGCTTCGGTGTTCCGGCGCACGCATCGGCAGACCATCGGCGAGTATCTGCGCGCGTTGCGCGTCCGTCGCGCCGCGAATCTGCTGCGCAGCGCCGACATGCCGCTCGTGCAGATGGCCGCAACGCTGGGCTTCGCCGATCAAGCCCATTTCACGCGCATCTTCGGCGATGTGGTCGGCATGACGCCGAGCGCATTCCGCCGCCTGTTGCGCCCGCATTCGTAAGGGCGAGCCTGCGAAGCGATTCCGCCGTCGGCGCAGGCATGCGATGGATCGTCGGCGGAATCCCCCGCGGCGGTTCCGCTTATCGTTGCGAATTTCGGAATTGAGACTTTTGTCGATTGCTTTACGGTCTGCTTACTCGATTTTCACGGGCGCGCCTGCGGGCGCCATGCTCGAATGGATCCGTTCGGATCACTCATGGAGAGCAGCCGTGAAAAAGCGTTCCATCGCCATGGTTATGGCGCTTCTGTTGCCGATCGGCTCGGCCCTGGCCGCCACGGTGTACGTCAGCGGCAGCGGCACGAGCTACGACCCCGGCATCGCGCTGGAGATCGCGCGCGCCGATGCCGTGGCCAAGTGCGAAGCGCAAGCGGGGACGCCGATCGAAGAGATATACAACCATTTGAGCCGGAATAATTATTGGTCCGCATCTTCGATCTGGACCTGCGAAGTGCCCTGAAGCGGGCTAGGGAAAGCCTGGGGTAATCGCAGGGGCGTGGCTGGGTTGGCAGAGCCAACCCAGCCACGTCGCGCGCGCGGCGTCCATCCGGGTAACGCGCAGCGGATGCTACAGTGCCGCCTTCGGCACGATAGGCACTGCGACACGATGGCGACATCCAGCCCTCACCCGATCAGCCCTTACCCGATCGGTACGCCAGGGAAGCCTTGGGCCGATGCCGAAAAAGCCCAATGGCGTTCGCGCCAGGCGCGCAAGCGCAGTTATGAGACGGATGTGCTCGGCAAGGTCGCGCGCCTGCGCGAGCGTTTCGACGCGGTGGAATACGGCCATCTGGACTATCCGCCCGATCGCTATCCGCTACTGGCCTTGAAAAGCCGTGCTTGGCGCGAAGATCTTCCCGGCGCGCTGGTCACCGGCGGCGTCCACGGATACGAAACCAGCGGCGTGCGCGGGGCGTTGCGGTTCGTCGACGAGCACATGGCCGACTACGAGGGCAGGGCGAACCTGATCGTCGCGCCCTGCGTCAGCCCGTGGGCCTACGAGCGGATCAACCGCTGGAACGCGGATGCCATCGATCCCAACCGTTCTTTCCGCAGCGACAGTCCCGCCCGGGAATCGGCCGCGCTGATGCGCCTGGTCGCGCCGCTGAGCGGCCGCATCCTGGTGCATATCGATCTGCACGAGACCACCGATACCGACGAGTCCGAATTCCGGCCGGCCTTGGCGGCGCGCGACGGCAAGGTGTTCGAGCCTGGCGAGATTCCCGACGGCTTCTACCTGGTCGGCGACGAGGAGAATCCGCAACCCGAATTCCAGCGGGCGATCATCGCCGCGGTGGCCGAAGTCACCCATATCGCGCCCGCCGATGCGCGGAACGAAATCATCGGCTCGCCGATGGTGGCGCCCGGCGTGATCAATTACCCGCTGAAGCGGCTCGGCCTCTGCGCCGGCATCACCGATGCCAAGTACAAGACGACGACCGAGGTCTATCCCGACAGCCCGCGCGCCACGTCCGAGCAATGCGATGCGGCGCAGGTGGCGGCGGTGCGTGCCGCGATCGATTTCGCGTTGGCGCGGCGCTGAAACGACCTTAGCAGGAGCGGCCATGGCTTTCGGCACTGGGCCGCAACACGAGCCGGAGCGACGCTCCGCCAAGCCGCTGCGGGAGTGAAGGACGATGGCCGCGATCGGAGTGGGTTTCTTTCTGGGATTCGCACTGCAGGCCGCTCAGGCCGCGCCAGCGCCGGTCGATTGCAAGAATGAGACCCGCCGCGCCGTCGGCTACTGGGTGGGCGACTGGACCGTCGTGGATACCGCTTCGTCCGCGCCCGTCGCCAGCAGCCGCATCGAGTGGGTGGTGGACGGTTGCGCCATCCGCGAAACCTACGAACAGCAGATCGGTCCGAACGGCAAGCCCATGCGCTACGGCGGCACCAGCCATACCGCCTACGATGCAGCCAGCGGGCAGTGGAAGCAGTTCTACGTCGACACTGCCGGGCGCGTCGCGCTGCTCCAAGGCACGCTGCAAGAGCAACGGCTCGTTCTGGATGGACAGGCCCGCGGCAAGCAAACGCGCATGATCGTCGAAGCGCTACCGGACGGTAACGTGCGGCAGCGCGGAGAAGCCTCCACCGATGGCGGCGCGGATTGGACGCCGACCTTCGACTTCACCTATCGCAGAAAGTAGGGCCGAAGCGATGGCGCGCTGGTCGGCCCTGCTGCTGTACTTCTGGCTCGCGTGGCCTGGCGCGGCGCACGCGCAAGCTTCCGCGGGCGAAATCGTCGCCAAGCGTGCCACGCTGGCCGAACCGGATCAGCAATACAGCTTGTTCCTGCCCGGCGGCTACGGCGCGGACAAACGCTGGCCGGTGCTGATCATCCTGGATGCGCGCGGCCGCGGCGAACAGATATTGAGGTTGGCAACGGATGGCGCGCGCGCGCGCGGGTGGATCGTCATCAGTTCTTACCAAAGCCAAAGCGATGTCGACGAGAACATTACGCTGCGCGCGTTGCAGGCGTTGCTGCGGGAGACCGGGCAGCGCTATGCCTACGATCCGAAGCGGATCTACCTGGCCGGCTTTTCCGGGACGGCGAAGACGCTGTGGACGCAGGTCGATCCGTTGCGCAACGTGATCGCCGGCATGATCGGTTGCGGCGGAGGGCGGCCTCCCGAGCTGGGCGCATTGCGCCGCGCGCCGCCGGCCTTCTTCGGCATCGCGGGCACCCAGGATTTCAACTATCAGGAAATGCACGATCTGGACCAGGACCTGGCGCGCATCGGCGCGACCCGGCGTTTGGATGTCTTCGATGGACCGCACAGCTGGCCGGAGGCCGCCGTATTTACCGAAGCGATCGCCTGGCTCGACCTGATGGCGATGCGCCAGGGCCGCATGCCGCGCGACGAGGCCTGGATCGACGAACAGTTCGCGGCGCGGCAGGCGGCGTCGGATCGGGCGCAAGGCCTGCAACGCTGGCGGCAGCTGGAACAGCTGGCGCGCGATTTCGACGGCCTGCGCGAAACGCATGCGTTGCGTGCTTCGGCCGATGCGCTGGCATCGCAGCCGTCGGTGCGCGGCGCGCTCGAGGAGGCGTCGCGTCTGCGCGCCGACGAACGCAGGAGTTCGGCGCGCCTGGAGGATTGGATCCAGCGCATCGGCAGCCGCGACATGGGCGGGCGCCGCAATGCGCCGCCGGACGTGCCGACGGCGCTGCGGGAGTTGCGGATCGCTTCGCTGCAGGAGTTGTCGCGCGACGCGAATCCGGCGGTGGCCGACTCCGCGCAGCGGCGCCTGGCGTACATCAAGGCCGCTACGGGCTCGTATATTCCCGCGCGCTACGAGGCTGCGGAACCCGAAGTCGCACGCGCCTTGCTGCAGATCGCACTGGCGATCGATCCGGGTCTGCCCGCGGTCCACTGGCGCCTGGCCCGCGTGCTTGCGCGGTTGGGCGAGGCCGATGCGGCTTTCGAAGAGCTGCAGGCCGCTCGCCGCCTGGGTTACGTCAATCTAGAGGACATGAAGTCGGACCGGGCGTGGGCGGCATTACGGAGCGATCCGCGTTGGCCGGCGGCGCTGGCGCCCATCGCCGAGCGAAGATAGCCGTCGGGTCCGGCTGAACATCGTCTTGCGTACGGAAACGGACGCTTCACGCGGCCGTGCCATCGCCCGCGGATCATTCGCATGGCCACCTCCGGAAAGAACGGCTCCGATGCCTACTCCGATACGTTGCCGCTGCGGCCAGGTTCGAGGCGAAGCGGATCTTCGTAACGCCTACACGCGCGCCACCTGCTACTGCAGGGACTGCCGCGCGTATGCGCACTGGTTGGGCACGCCGGGCCTCATGGACGCGCAAGGCGGAAGCGACACCGTGGCGATGGCGCCGGCGGGCGTGCGGTTCACCTCGGGCCTGGACCGGCTGGCGTGCATGTCGCTGAGCGGGAAGGGCATCCTGCGTTGGTACGCGGCATGCTGCAGGACGCCGCTCGGCAACACCGGACGCAGCGCCAAGTTGCCATATGTGGGCATGCTTACGGCCTGTTTTGCGGACGCGCCGGAAGAGGTCGACGCGGCGGTCGGTCCGCGCGACCGCATTACCTTGAATGCAGGATCGGCCGAGGGACCAGTGCGCAAGACGCCGCTAGGGTTCGTGACCGGCGGGCTGCGCATCTTGGCGAACCTGGTCGTCCGGCGCCTGCGGGGCGAGGGTGCGGCGCCGTATTTCGATGCATCGACCGGGCAGCCCATTCGTGCGCCCGAAGTGCTGACCGCCGCGCAGCGCCAGGCGCTGGGCGCGAACCAGCCGTCGCATCCATCGCGCTAGCGCGCGTGGTGCGCGGTATCGCCGCTCTCGCAGGCGCCCGTCGAACGGCACCGCAAGCGCCGTGAGCGGTCGCTTTGACGTGGGATTTGACATCCAGAAATTATCTGACTAAAGTCAGATAATGGATGAAGGCCAGATCCAGCAGGTCCGCCGCTTCAACCGCACCGTCACCCAGCGGATCGGTGTGCTGACCGACGACTACCTCGGTCGCGGACGGCCGTTGAGCGAGTCGCGGCTGCTGTTCGAGATCGGCAGGGAAGGTGCGGACTTGCGCGACTTGCGCGCGCGGCTGTCGCTGGATTCGGGTTATCTCAGCCGCCTGTTGCGTTCGCTGGAAGCGCAAGGCCTGGTCACTTCGCAACGCGCAGCCGGCGATGCCCGGGTGCGGCGCGCGGCGCTGACGCGCAAAGGCCTCCGGGAATTCGGTGCGCTCGACCGCCATTCGGAGGATTTCGCCAGCTCGCTGCTGACTTCGCTAAGCACGAGGCAGCGCGAGCGCATGATCGCGGCGATGGCGGAAGTGGAGCGGCTGATGCGCGCTTCCGCGGTGACGATCGAAGCCGCCGATCTTGCCAGTGCCGACGCCCGCGCCTGTCTCGAGGCGTATTTCGGCGAGCTGCAGGAACGCTTCGAAAACGGGTTCGATCCTGCGCTCGGCGCATCCTCCGATCCGGAAGAGCTCGTTCCGCCGACAGGCCTGTTCCTGATCGCGCGCTTGGACGACCGCGCCGTCGGTTGCGGCGCGCTGAAGCAGCGCAATCGCGGCGTAGGCGAGATCAAGCGCATGTGGGTGGCGCCCGACGCGCGCGGATTGGGCATCGCCCAGCGCTTGCTCGAGGCGCTGGAGCATCATGCCGCGCGGATGGGGATGGACACGCTTCAACTGGACACCAACCGCGCGTTGACGGAAGCCCGCGCCTTGTATGCGCGCAACGGCTATCGCGAAATACCGCGCTACAACGACAACCCTTACGCGCACCATTGGTTCGAGAAGCGGGGATTGCGGGGCAAGCGCGCGGGAGATGCGTCTTCGCGCTAGGGCTCGCTCTAGTTTTCGCCACGGAAATTCGAAGTGTCGGCGGTGCCGAATGGCGCCTGACACATCGCGAGCGGCCGCTGCCACATTCCCCATATTCGAAGGCTTTTGATTTTCAGCCGTCATTCCCGCGAAGGCGGGAATCCAGTGACCTTCAGGGTCTCCAGATCGCGACGAGGCTATCTGCCATGCCGCGCGCCTCACCCAACCCTCTCCCGCAAGCGGGAGAGGGCTAAGCGAATAAGTCACTGGATTATTCGCTTCGCTCACCCCTTCGGGGCCGTCCTTCGGACGTTCTGCGCGCTACGCGCTTGTCCCGCCTTCGCGGGAATGACGGCTGAAAGCATCGTCACCTGCGCCCACCCCCGACTTTCGCCATACGCGCCCACCGGTCCGAAGGTGTAAGAGTGCGGCTCCAGCCGTTGGGAGCCATCGCATGACCACCCGCCGTGACCTGCTCAAGTTCAGCGCGCTCGCCGCTGCCGCTTCCGCCTTGCCGTCGTTCGCCTTCGCGCAGGGCGCCAAGCCTGTGGGCAAGGCGGCCAAGCCGCTGAACATCCTCATCCTGGGCGGCACCGGCTTCACCGGGCCGTTCCAGGTGAACTACGCGCTGGCGCGCGGGCACAAGATCACGCTGTTCAACCGCGGCAAGCGGCCATCGCCGGAATGGCCGGGGGAAGTGGAACAGCTGCACGGCGACCGCAACACCGGCGACCTGAAGTCGCTGGAAGGGCGCAAGTGGGACGTGTGCATCGACAATCCCACCAGTCTGCCGTTCTGGGTGCGCGATGCCGGCAAAGTGCTGAAAGGCAACGTCGGTCACTATCTTTTCATTTCCACGATCTCGGTCTATGCCGACGGCAGCAAGCCCGGCATCAGCGAGGGCGACGCGCTCGCGGTCTACAAGGGCAAGGATGCGATGGCCGAAACACAAGAAGCGCTGCGCGCCGACATCGAGAACCTTTACGGTCCGCTGAAGGCATTGAGCGAAGCCGAAGCGCACAAGCAATTCGGCGAACGCGTCACCATCGTGCGCCCCGGCTACATCGTGGGGCCGCGCGACGAGACCGACCGCTTCACCTACTGGCCGCATCGCGTCGCGCAAGGCGGCGAAATGCTGGTGCCGGGCGACGGTTCCGATCCGGTGCAGATCATCGACGGCCGCGATCTGGGCGAATGGATGATCCGGCTGGCCGAAGCGGGCACCGTCGGCACGTTCAACGCGGTGGGCCCGAAGGATCCGCTGACCATGGACGCCATGCTGCGCGGTTGCCAGCAGGCCGTAGGCGGCAAGCCGACGTATACGCACGTCACGCCCGAGTTCCTGGAAGAACAGAAAGTCGGCGAGCTGCCGATCTGGACGTCGGCCAAGAGCGGTCCGTATGCGGGCTACGGCGCGGTCAGCAACAAGAAGGCGATCGCGGCCGGGCTGACCTATCGACCCTTCGACACTACCGTGACCGATCTGATGGCCTGGTTCCGCAGCCTGCCGGCCGAGCGGCAGGCGAAGCTGCGTGCGGGCATCACGCGCGAGCAGGAGGCCGATCTGCTCAAGAAGTGGCACGCGGCCAAGCGCTGAGGCCTGCACGGCGGTTCCCGCCGTCCGCTTGCGACATCGTTCGGGGCGGCTCTGCGGCTGCCCGAGCGGCAGCGTTTGCGACTTTTCTTATTACGGAGCCGACGAAGGCGCTGCCATAATCGCCGCGTCGCAATGGCCTAACTGCATCGTCCTGGAAGCGCAAAGCAGTTTTTCGATTTTGGGGCAATGGCCGCAATTCGAGGCACGCCTGCGTGAGGATCTCAAGGAACTAGGATTTCGTCATCGCATCGCGCTGGCGCCGACGCCGGGCGCAGCCCGCGTCTTGGCCGGGGTGCAAGATGGGCTTGCGATTGAACAGAGCGAACATCTACGGGTGACCTTGGGCCGCGTGCCCGTCGTGCGCGCTCACCTACCGGAAGACGCTGGCGAGCGCTTATACAAGATGGGGCTTCGCCACATGCGGCAAGTCTTTGATCTGCCACGCGATGCGCTGCGCCGCCGATTTGGAGCTGAGCTATTGTTGCACGTCGACCGATTGCTCGGCCAGGCGCCGGAATCGCATACGTGCTATCAGCCGCTGGACGTTTTCGACATGCGAGTTGAGCTCAATTACGAAGTTGAGCAGCACCCAGCCTTGTTATTTCCCATACGACGCATGACGGCCGACTTGGCGGCTTATCTCGCAGGCTGCGACGGCGGAGTGCAGCAATTCGTGTTTGAACTTCAGCACGAGCAGCATGCCGCTACACGCCTCGTGGTCGGCCTGTTATCTGCTGAACGGGCATGGCTTGCTGTCGAGCTACATCGCGATCAGGACGATGCCAAGAGGCTAAACGCGCTGCTCGCCGCCGCCAAGGAGCTCGGCCTACCTGCGGTCGCTGCCGGCGACGTGCATATGGACATTCGCCGCCGGCGCGCCTTGCAGGACAACCGTCGATGGCGTCGGGAATTTGATCGCAACGCGGCTTTATGACCTGAGCACGTTGCTCGGCGCCCTGGACGCCAGAAGCCGGGATTTCCGCTAGGGTTTTGGTACCACCAACCTTCGGCCGTCATTTCCGACACATTTAGGATTCAGTCGGCGCCGATCAGGCGCGTTGGCATCGTGCCAGGAGGAAGAGCAAAGTGGAGGGCATGGCCAACACCCAGGGGGAGTACGCTGAGGCTTAGAGGGCTATCGCGCCCACCCTTACAGCTGCGGGCTCATAGCGGGCCATCGCGACGGTCCCAGCAAGTATCGCCAGCGCCGGCAGCCCGATCCAAGCGCTCGTAAGCCTTAAGACGGCCACCGCGGCCCCAAGAGCGATGAACGCAACCAAGAGGGGCAATATCCTACCCAAGGTCCCTTGACGAGTCCTTGAATCACTCGCAAGCTACCCAACGAGCGGGGACCTCTAAAGGAATGGAAGTGACGACCCTCACCAAGGACGGGGGAGATTCGCGCTCTCCCACAGCTGCATCTAAAACAGCGAGCAGCCTGGATAGCCGCGGCCTGTGCCTGCACCATTTATTCCAAATCGTAGCATTGCTGCTACTCATTCTCTGCGGCTCTGCAAAAGCAGAGTTTTACGACGTTCCATGGAAATGGCATGTCCAGCTGGAAGGCCGGTGTCCCTACGAGGATCACTTCGGAACCGCCGACACCATTCCGCTGGCCTCCGCAGCTCAGTGGGAGGCGGAACAGCGTTGTGTAAGGCCGATCTTCAATGACCACTACGAAATCATCTATAAGTACTGGGGCGCCTCTACACGAACGTTTGCCCCCAATGGGGCTTATCGTGACCTCGGCATCATCGGTACGGTGTACCAGTACGATCCAGGTACCAACCTAGGTAAACAGGATTGCAATGCGAATGTAACCTGCGGCAATCCCATCACCATTTCGATAGGCAACAAATTTCAGCGCGAACCCGATTTTTCTAACGACAGCGCGCTAGAGCTGACTCGTTACTACAACAGCCACAAGGCCGCACGGTCCGATGGGTTTGGACGCCACTGGACACACTCATACAGTTTCCGCCTAGAGCACCTGACTAATCCAGATACAGGCGAAGCGCGAGTCCGCATCTATCGTCCTGACGGCGGTCACGTCAATTTCACAAAATCGGGCGCGGTCTGGACTGCACCCACTAACGTAGTGGGCACATTAGTCGAGCATCGGGATACCAATGGCGTATTGCTAGGGTGGTTCTATGCGCCTAGTGACGGTCGCGTGTTGGAAAGCTATGACCTCCTTGGGCGTCTAGCTCTGATCGATAATTCTGACGGAACTACTACCCAGTTCGAATATAACGACGGTGTCGTCGAAAACAATGCAGATGACTATCTGCTTACAAAGGTAGTAGATCCAGAAGGGCGATCGTTACTTTTCGAGTACGATCCCTCTGGACATGTGATTGCAGTAACCGATCCGACCGGCGCCGAGTATCAATATGGGTATGACTTAGAAGGTCGCTTAGCGAGCGTAACTTTCCCAGGCGGCGCTCAAAGACTGTACCACTACAATGAGCCCTCATTGAATGGCGGTTACAGTCAACCAACAGCGCTAACCGGGATCACATCTGAAGACGGACAACGTTATGCGACTTTCGCCTACGATGTATTCGAGCGGGCAGTATCCACCGAGCACGCGCTGTCAACCTCAAAATTCTCAATTCAATATGTAGGCGATTCGTCTCCGACATCGGCAACCGTCACCTTGCCGCTTGGCGAGACGCAACAGATCGGATTCAACACGTTTCTCGGCTCAAGAAGGGCTACGTCGCTGACGCGCCAGTGCTCAGGCTGTCCAACCAACACCAGCAGCTACAGCTACGATGTCAACGGCAGGATGGATTTAGTTACGGATAGTTCGAGTGTCACTTTCGACTACGATTACGACGGCCGCGGTTTGCTGACCCAGCAAGTAGATGCAGCGAATAACGCGTCCGGGATAAGACGCACTACTCAAACGGACTGGCATTCTACGTACGACGTGCCTGTCGAACGGCGGCGCCGAGACGCCAACAATACGTTGGTCGGAAAAGACAATTGGACTTATAACGCTCGCGGGCAAGAACTGACGGCCACCCAGACAGACCCGACCACTTCAGCCACGCGCATCACCACCACGACCTATTGCGAGCAGGCCGATATCACCAACGGCCTGTGCCCGCTACTGGGCTTGCTCACCTCGACCAACGGTCCGCGCACGGACGTGGCCGACACCACCACTTACACCTACTACGCCAGCGACGAAGGCTCGTGCGCGTCCTCGCCCACCACCTGCCCGCACCGCAAGGGCGATCTGTGGAAAGTCACTGACGCCCTGGGCCGGGTAACCGAGACCCTGGCCTACGACGGCGCCGGCCGGGTGCTGTCGGTGAAGGACGCGAACAATGTCGTCACCGACTTCACTTACCATCCTCGCGGCTGGCTGACCGCGCGCAAGGTGCGCGGCACCAACAACGCTTCGGAAGCCGACGACCAGATCACTACGATCGAATACTGGCCCACCGGCCTGGTCAAGAAAGTCACCCAGCCCGACGGCGCGTTCACCGCGTATACCTACGATGCCGCACACCGCCTGACCGACATCGCCGACAACGCCGGCAACACGATCCATTACACCCTGGATAACGCCGGCAACCGCACCGCCGAAGACACCAAGGATGCGGGCAACGTCCTGCGCCGGACCTTGTCGCGGGTCTACAACCAGCTCGGCCAGCTGCAGACGGCCAAGGACGCCTACAACCACGCCACCGGCTTCACCTACGACGCCAACGGGAATAACCAGACCGTCACCGATGCGCTGAACCGGGTTGCCGACAACGATTACGATCCGCTCAATCGCCTGGTGCGGACCCTGCAGGACGTGGGCGGCATCGAAGCCGAGACGAAGTTCGCCTACGACGCCCAGGACAACCTGACCAAAGTCACCGACCCCAAGGGGCTGGACACCACCTACACCTACAACGGCTTCAGCGATCTGACCCAGCTGAGCAGCCCGGACACGGGCGTCACCACCTACACCTACGACAGCGCCGGCAACCGCAAGACCCAGACCGACGCGAGGAATATCACCGCGACCTACAGCTACGACGCGCTCAACCGACTCACCGGCATCGCTTATCCGACCAGCAGCCTAAACGTCACCTACGCCTACGACACGGTCAACGCCAGCTGCATCGCCGGCGAAACCTTCGCCATCGGCAGGATGACCAAGATGATCGACGGCAGCGGCAACACGCAGTATTGCTACGACCGGTTCGGCAATGTCACTCGGAAACGGCAGACCACTAACAGCCAGGCCTTCGAACTGCGCTACGCCTATACGAAGGCCGGCCAGCTGCAGGCCATAACCTATCCCGACGGCACGGTGGTCGATTACGCCAGAAACGGGCAGGGACGCACCACCGAAATAGGGGTAACTCGTTCGGGGGGTGCGAGGCAGATTCTGTTAAACCAGGCCACCTATTATCCGTTCGGCCCCGTAGCCGCTTGGACATATGGCAACGGCCGCACGATGACGCGAAGCCTCAATCAAAACTATCAGCCTCTCGCAATCGCAGATGTAGCTAGCGGAGGACTTTCGCTAGGCTTCGAGTTCGACGCCATTGGCAATTTGAAGAAACTGTACAGCGCCGATCAAGTCATCATCAAGGCCCAGTACAGCTACGACACATTGAATCGGCTTACCGATGTGAAGGACGGGCCAACCGGCACGGTCATTGATCACTATACTTACGATGCGACCGGGAACCGCACCAGCTTAACCAATGCGGGCGGAACAACGAACTATACGTATCCAATTACCAGCCATCGTCTGACACAAGTGGGTACCGTCGCCAGAACCTACGACAATGCAGGCAACACGGTACAAATCGGCGGCACCGCACGACAGTTTGTTTACGACAATCGCGGCCGACTACGCCAAGTCAAAGCGGGCAGCACTGTCACGATGAACTACGTACTCAATGCACACGGGCAGCAGGTGAGGAGATACCTAGGCACATCTAACTCCTATTCGCTTTATGACGAAGAAGGACGTTGGCTCGGCGAATACAGCGCCGGTGGTGTGCCAGTACAGCAGGCTATCTGGCTGGACGATTTACCAACGGGACTTCTCGCCGGCAGCGGCACGACCCAAAAGTTGCACTACCTCCAACCCGATCACCTGGCCACACCTAGGACTGTGATCGATCAAGCGCTAAATACCGTGATTTGGCGCTGGGACCTGAATGGTGATGCGTTCGGGAACACCGTGCCAAATCAGGATCCAGACGGCAACGGCACTACATTCGTTATGGATTTGCGATTTCCCGGGCAGCGTTACGATGCGGCCTCCGGACTCAACTATAACTACTATCGCAACTACGAGAGTGCCACCGGGCGATATTCGCAGAGCGATCCGCTGGGACAGACCGCCGGCGTCAGCACCTACGGCTATGTAAGCGCTTCGCCGCTAATCTGGGCTGATTTTTGGGGTTTGCTGCAATGGCTAAAGAATCCGATTCAATGGTCACCTACGCTGACCACGGGGCTAGAAACACAAACGTACCCTGGAAGCGGTTATGGCGCGCCCGCTGCACCTTCACTGGGAGCTAGGACGACGATCGACTGGGTGATCACGCCGACGTGCAAATGCGAGAATAATGACTACTTTCTTCAAGAGTACAGCGTCGCATTCACGCCCATCGTGTACCTCCGGCAGAGCTACCTAAGCCCGAAGATTAGAGGCGAAATTAAAGAAGACGAGCGCGAGCATGTTGGCGACCTGCTGGGCTGGGTCGATTCGGCAAAAGCAGGGGCCGAGCGGCTGGAACAATCGATGAAATCGAAATCAGCCAAGACGATGGAAGCTTGCGTAAATGATGCAACGTTGCGAATGCAAGAATACCTCGCACCGAGTGCTGACGCCGCTGTGGAAGCCTCCTACAAGAGATACGATGCCTCTAAACGTCATCGCGTAGTCGTGCCGGAGTAATACCATGAAACTCAGTATTGTCTTGATGCTAGTTGGGATCACATCGATGCCACTAAGCGCGATGGCCGTAGAAAACTGCGCTGGCGTAACGGCTAAGTATCAAGGTACTTCCCGATATGCGCTGTGGGGGAAGGAGAGATCAGCAGCTTCTTTTGAAGTCATCAATGACGGCAAGCAAAAAGTTTCATTGGCCGTAGAATCCAAGACGGTGCCTCTACTAGCCCACGGAGGATTCTTTGAGCTCCAAGCGCGCCCTGGCGCTTCATCCGCGCAATGGGAATCCTACAAGCCGGCTCTCGAGCACCACTTACCGCCTGACGCCTGGATTACGATGGCAAAGAACGGTGGTGCCGTCGTCAATCTCCTGATCGACAGGGCACTTTCCGACCCCAAGCGAGGCGCATTGCGGTTTCGCGCGTCGTTTGAATTCGATAACGGCTGCAAGGTTGTTTCGGACGCCTTTGCCCTCTAGAACGGCAATTTAGTGCAGGGAGAACGGCAGCCGAAGCCGCCGTTCCTGGCAGTGCCGGTTAGCTTTCCTTGGCTGGCAGCGGTTCGCGCAGCACCAAACGGTTGCTGACGCTCAAGCCCTTGGCGAGCACGATGTCGAAGCACTTGCCGTCGTCGTGGGCGAACGAGACGCCTACGTCGATCCACTTGGTGCCGGAGTGGTCGCCTTCGCCATAGTTCTCCACGACACTGGCGCGGTAAGCGATGTTTTTCTTGGCCATGATGCTGTCGCCTGATGGTGAGCGCGGGTTGAGGCGGGACGCTCATTAGCGCTACGAGTGCCAAGTGCAGTAGCAAGGAATGAGACGAACATACTCATCAATCCAAGCCATGCTCGATTCAAGGAAATAGTGCTGGTCGCCGACGAACCGTTGGCGCTGGATAGCCGGCTATTCGACTAGAAGGCTACGGAACGCGGGACATGGGATAAAGCTTATGTCCTAAAAAAAGCCCGGGGGAGGGCAAGCAACAGCTCGTCGCATATATGGCTGCACAATTCGAAAAACTGTTAGAGATGCTGGACGAAGAACAGCTAGAACGCTTTGTTATGGCGTATAGCGACCATGCCTTCGTCACGGTACGATCTGCGCGAAGAGAAGGTCGTAAAGGGCAGAGTCAGAATGGCGTCGACGTTAGCGCGGTGCTTCATGAAAGGGGCTTTGTTGGCTACCAAGCAAAAGCCTATAAGCGAACGAAGCTCATTAGTGCCGTCATAGATGCGGAGATAGCCAAGGCACATAATTTCAGCCCTCCGCTTGAATACTTCACGATCGTTACGTTAAATACGCGAACCAGGCCGCTGCAGGAGCATGCACGCAAGCAGCTCCTACATGGCAAAAAGAATCGTATTGAAGTTCTAGGGGGTTGATGATCCTGCCGATATTGTCAGCACCAACGACGCACTAAGAAAACTGTTAGGCGATTTCACTTTGTCAGACATTCTGCCCCTATATACAAATCAGGGTGCAGATGCCTCGCTTGTCTCCACAAAACTGTTGTCCGTCGAGACAGAGGGTGCGCTATCGCCAGAGTTACGCGCAATTGAAGATTGGATTAATGCAGGATTTCCAAAAAAGGCCCTAGCGCTCCTGGGCGGCTATGCCGGGCCAGAGAGCGATGCAGCTCGCGTTCGGCTTGAAAGTAAGGCGCGGTTCTACCTGAAGGAATACGCCACTGCCCAGCTTGGCAAGGACGAGAGCACCAAGCAGAGCCCGGATGTCGTCGTTTTAAGCATAGGCGCGCAGCGGTTGGCGCGGCATCTCTCATACAGATAGGGGACTGTTATGGCGCGTAGCGCATGGATCATCGTGTTAGCGGCGATCGCAGTGTTGTTCATCGGCCAGTGGCTCGCGGCCGATCAGGCCAAGTCTAAGGAACCCGCGGTGCAACTGCAGACGACGGCCGCTATCGCCGAAGCCAAGGCCGGCGGCGTCGAAATCGGCAAACCCTTCGATTTCACGGCGCAGAAGGCCGACCTGGTCAAGAAGCTGGTCGATGCCGACGCCGTTGAAGGCGCCTGCAGCATCGAATGCCCCGGGAACAAAGTGGGCGGCATCAGCTGTCCGGTAGGCAAGATGTGCCAATGCAGTTGCCCAGGCGGCGGGCCGGATTGCAGTTGCCGCTGATCTTTCGACAGCGGCCACCGGCCACGTAAGCACCGTTCACTTGCCCAGGTGCTTGTCGAAGAACGCGGCGATGACGGCGTAGGCCTCCTTCGACTCGGGCAATTCCGGGTCGGAGAAGAACGAGTGCCACATGCCGTCCCAGACGTGCAGGTCGGTTTCGACACCCGCGTTGGTGAGCAACCGCTGGCTCTGCAGCACCGAGCTCATCGCGAAGTCGCGCGTGCCGGTGATCAGCAGGGTCGGTGGGAATTTCTTCAGCATGTCGGGCGAATTGGCCGGCAGCACCAGCGGATCGGCGGCATCCGCGCCTTTGAAATAGGGCAGATGCTCGATCGATACGGGGCCGCTGCCGACCGGGTCGCCGCTGAGCGCAGGCGATACGTACGAAGAATCGCCGCCGATCGGCGCGAGGGAGCTGCAGAAGGTGCCGATGGCGCCAGGTCGTTCCACACTGTCCTCGATCAGCCGTGCAACGACTTCGCCGGTGAGGATGCCGCCTGCGGAACAACCGTAGATGCCGATGTTCTTGGCGGGGTAGGTCTTGAGCAATTCCCTGTACACGGCGACGACGTCGTCGCTGGCCGCCGGAAAGACGTGCTCCGGGCCTTGCCGGTAATCGATGCCGATCACCTTGATCTTGCCGACCGCGGCTACCGGAATCGCTTCGACCAACGCGCCACTGCGGGCGCCCCAGAGGAAACCGCCGCCGTGCAGGTTGATCAGCACCCGACGGCGGTTGGCCGGCGCTATGCCGGCGGCGGGTTCGGCGACGTCCGCGCCCACGCCTGCGATCGTCTGCGTCGACAGCTTGACCGGATAGAGTTTCTTCAGCCTCTCGACGCGATCGGTATTGATCTTGTCGTAGAAGCGACGCGCCGCTTCGATGCCGCCGCCCAGGCCCGGCGACTGCTTGCCCTCGGCAAGCACTTCGCGGAATCGTTTCAGCGATTCCGGCGATGCGTACATCGAATACGGCACGGTGAAGGCGGGGAGCGCCATGCCGCCATCGGCGCTGCCGCCGGGCCGCGGCGTTTTTTCCGCGCCGTGGGATACGGATGCCAGGCCCCACAGCCCGGCGAGGAACAACGGAAGTGCGCGCATGCTGGCTTCTCCGCGGTTGAACAGGCCTCTGGGATGCTCTAAGCGCCATCGAATATGTTCCGGCGTTGCTGGGAACATACATACCGGCGTGTCGACGATTCGCATGGTGTCGTATCGCGCCGGCCTGTTCCTGCGGTTCAAAGCCGGATAGACCGGGATTCAGGCGCAGCCCGCCATCCTAAAGGCGTGCCCAGGACTAGGATCCCGCGATGAACGTATTGCTGCTTTGCAACACGCTGATCGTCGCTGCTTTGGCAACCGCTGCCACGGCGCACGCCGGAGACGACCGACGCGACGACCCTTACGGGCGCTACGACCGCGAATGGAAGAGCGAAACCCGCGATGGGCCGTGCCGGGTCAAGCGCGAGCGCAAAGGCGACGACTCGCTGCTCGAGGTCAAGTGCAAGGACGGGTACGGCGCACGCTGGCGCGGCGAGTGGAAGGATGAATTCCGCGATGGCCCTTGCGTGGTGAAGATCGACGCCAAACGGGACGAGTACAAGGAAGAGATCAAGTGCGAGTGAGGAAATAAGCGCGCAGATTCAGCCCGCCTGGATGCCATTCGCAGCCAGCCGATTGCCGCCTTCGCGTTTCGCCGCGTACATCGCATTGTCCGCATGCCGCAGCAGCGGCTTCTTCTCTTCGCCGTCTTCCGGGTGCAGCGCGACGCCGATGCTTGCGCTGATATGGGCGGCTTGGCCTTCCAACAAGAAAGGCCGCTCGAGCGCTGTGCGGATCGCTTCGGCGACGGCGGTGGCGTGGCCGGGGTGGGCGATGCCGTATAGCAGCACCACGAATTCGTCGCCGCCCAGGCGCGCCACCATGTCGGTCTGGCGCACGCATTGGCGGATGCGCTCGCCGGCTTCGCGCAGCAGCTGGTCGCCGAGGTCGTGGCCGTGGCGGTCGTTGATGCGCTTGAAGCCGTCCAGATCCAGGTAGAGCAGGCCCAGCCGCAGGCTATCGCGGTTCGCGGTTTCCAGCGCCTGTTCCAGGCGCTCGTGGAAGCGGTTGCGATTGGGCAGGCCGGTCAGCGCATCGTGGCCGACCAGATGTTCGAGCCAAGCCTGGTTGCGCTTGCGTTCGATCGCGGAGGCCACCTGGGTGGAGACGAATTGCAACAGTTGCTTGTCCAGCGATGTATAGCGGGTCTCGCTGTGATAGCTCTGCACGACCAGCGCGCCGATCACGCCGTTGGCGGTGCCCAGCGGTACGCCCAGCCAGTCCAGCGCGGCATGGCCGATCACCGGTTCCTGGTGCGCATGCAGTTCGGCCAGGGTATCCGGCGTCAGCAGCAGCGCCTGGCCGCTGCGGATCACTTCGTTGGACAGCGTGGGCGTTTCCAGCGACAGCGGCGCGGGCGCTTCATCATGCTCGTCGACGAAATACGGGAACTCGACCATGCCGTGTTCCTGGTCCCGCAACGCCACGAAGAAATTGGCCGCAGGCAGCAACCGGCCGATGATCCGATGGATGCGGCGGAACAGCGCCTGCAGGTCGCCCTCGGCGTGCGCGGCCTCGGAGATGGCCAGCAGCGCCGCCTGCATCGTTTCGGCGCGCTTGAGCTCGGTGATGTCGTGGCCCACCGCGATCCGCACGCGCTCTTCGTCGGACCAGTGCGCCGACCACTGGATGTCGACCACCCGGCCGTCCTTGCGCACATAACGGTTCTGGAAATGCAGCTTGGGCTCGCCGGCCATGATTTCGCGCGCCGCTTGCAGGGTGCGCTCGCGGTCGTCCGGATGCACCCGTTCGATCATCGGCGCGCCGATCACCTCGTCCGCGCGGTAACCCATGATGCGCTCGAAACCCGCGTTGACGTACAGGTAGCGGCCGTCGCGGTCGACCACGCAGACCGCATCGAGCAGCAGGTCCATGACGGCGGTGAGCGGCGGGTGGTCGGATCGCATCTGGCGCGGGTGTCCTGGAGGTATATCCAGCCTTGCACGAACCGGGCCAAATCGCGGCCAACCCCGGTGTTGAGCCATTCTAGCGATATCCACGCGCTCAAGTGCCTCGATAGCCCGCGGGGGCCCGACTGCGCACCGCGCAAAGAATCTTCCCTTTTCGTGTCGATCCAGCCGCTGCCCGTTCGTCGCCAAGGCAGGAGCGGTGGTGCCGGATGGTCCGGCGCTCCGGCTCTGAACCCTCACAGGAGACTAGACAATGCGATTCCTTTCGATGGTCCGGATCGACGAGACTTCCGGCAAGGTGCCCAGCGAGCGGTTGATGAACGACATGGGCAAGCTGATCGAGGAGATGTCCAAGGCCGGCGTGCTGGTCGACACCGGCGGCTTGAAGCCGACATCGGAAAGCTTCCGCGTCAAACTCGCCGGCGGCAAGACCAGCGTGATCGACGGCCCCTTCACCGAGACCAAGGAAGTGATCGGCGGCTACGCGATCTTGAAGGCGGCATCCAAAGAAGAAGCGCTCGCGCTGACCGAACGCTTCCTGAAGGTGCATGGCGACGAGTGGGACATCGTGTGCGAAGTGCGCCAGATCGAGGAACCCGACTTCCAGTGAAGACGGGCGCGGCGCAGCCCGGATCGGCTGCGCCGCGACGCCTCAATCGCGGTCGGGCGCGCCGAGCGGGAAATACGTGCGGTACGGCCGCGCTTCGTCCACTGCGCGGGCGAACGATGGGCGCGCCAGCAATCGGCGCCGGTAGGCGTGGACGTGAACGAAAGCGTCGCCGATGGCGTGCGTCCAATCGGCATAGAACAGGAAGGGCGCAGCGCCGCAATCGGCGAGCGTGAAATCGTCGCCCGCGGCCCATTCGCGCCCGGCCATGCGCTCGTCCAGCCAGGCGTAGGCGGTATCGAGCATGGCGCGCGCTTCGGCCGCGCCGTAAGGGTCGCGGTCGGCTTCGTTGCGGATGCTGTCGAATACGATCTTCTGCTGCGGCGTGGAAATGTAGTTGTCGAAGAAGCGGTCCATCATCCGCACCTCCAGCGCGGCCTCGGGATCCTGCGGAACGAGGCGAACGGGGCCCGGATGGCGCAGGCCCAGATACTCGATGATCGTGCTGGCCTCGATCACGGTGCGGCCTTCGTCCACCAAGACCGGAAAGCGCTTCATCGGCCACAGCGCTTCCAGCTCTCGCATCGCTTCGTCGCCCTCCAGCAGGCGGTATTCGAAGGGCGTGCCGTTTTCGTAAAGCGCGGTCAGCGCTTTCTGGCAATAGGACGAAAAAGGGTGCGCGTAAAGCTTCAAGGCCATCGGCATGTCTCCAGTCGGCTAGCGGGGGAGGGTAGCTGTACCCACCCGACGAAGCACGGCCTGCGAAATCGACACGCCTTAGCGGGCGTCTTCCTCGACGAACAGGCGCAACCGGTCCAACGCCTGGTCCCACTGCGCCGAGATCCGGTCGAGATGGCGGCGCGCCTCCGCCAGCCGCTTCGGCTGCAGTTGCCAGACGCGCTCGCGCCCGCAGCGCTCGCTCCGGACCAAGCCGGCATCGGACAGCGCGTTGAGATGCTTGGTGATCGCCTGGCGCGAGATCCGCGAGCCCTCGGTCAGCCGCACGATGGACAACGGACCGCCTTCGCACAGGCGCGAGACGATGCGCAGCCGCGCCGGATCTCCGAGCGCGGCGAATACCGGCGCGGCGTCGGCGAGGCGGGCGACGGAAGATCGCGCCATCGCGGTCCTGCCTACGACGCTTGCGCGAGGTATTTCGCGATCAGCGTCATCTGCATCTCCCAGCCCTGTTCGTTGGACTCGAAAGCCTCGGCGCGGCGGGCCAGCGGGATCTTGTCGTAGCCGGACTCGGTGAGCGTGAGGCGGGTGCCGCCTTCGGTTTCCTCCAGCTCGAACACGACCAGGGTGGTGGGTTCTTCCGAATAGTCCTTGCCGGGTTCGACCGCATTGGGATGCCAGCGCAGCGCGAATACGCGCATCGGCTCGATCCTCTCGATGCTGATCTCGAACGGGGTGCCGGCGTAGGGTGCCTGCATCCGGCCGATCTCGGGGTCGACCGCGGTGGGCACGATCCGGCCGGTAAGGCGCGCGCCGGCGACGAAGGGGCCGTCGAACTCGGCGCCGAACCAGGTGCCGAAGCGCTTGGAGTCGCTGATGGCCTGCCAAACGCGTTCGAGCGAGGCTTTCAGCACGGCTTGTTTGACGATGCGGTCGGTGTCGGACATATGTGCAACCTCCAGGTTGCCTAAGCCTATGCCCGCAGCCGCAGAAATGCAACTTGGGAGTTGCATTTTGTCAAGCCTGCTTACACTGCTGCAGACCATCGCCACAGCGCCACGATGAAGGCCGCCGCCGCGGCTGAAGCGGTCGCGGTGCGGACGTGGTTCCACGCGTTCCAGTGGCGCTGGTATTCGCGCCAGGCGTCCGCGGCGCCGGCGGACGCCGGGTCCAGCCGCGCCAGCGCGTCGTTGCGCGGTATGTTGCGCGCGCGCGTCACGATCAGGTTGCCGACGACGTACAGAAGTCCGCCGGCGATCAGCCAACCCGAACCCGGCTGCACCCATCGAAACATTCCGTATCCGGCCAATCCCGCCGAAAGCAGGGCGGTGCCGACAAAAACGCCGAGGAACAGAGGGTTGAGCACGGTGACGTTGATCGCCTGCATGGCGGCGATGCCCTGCGGAGGCGGCAGCCTGGCCAACGCGCGCATCACGAAGTTGGAGAATGCGAAGAATATGCCGCCGACCGTGCCGCAGCCGAGCGCTGCGAGCAGGATCAGCACACAGAGTAAATAGGTAGTCATGAGCGGCTCGGCGAGCGGCTGCGGGAAGCGCAGCGTAACGCTTCCGGCGGCGCCCTTTTCGGTAAATTCATATCGCAGCCGATAAACTGGCGCGCAACTCCCACACGATCCAGGAGAGGAGCCATGGCCACCGGTTGGGCCGGAGACGGCGCCGTACAGGACCAAATCGACGCGACCGTGAAGGACGCGATCGAACGCGCTCGCAGCCGGTTGGGGCAAGGCCCGGGCCTGAGCCGTTGCGAGGAATGCGATGCGCCCATTCCCGAAGCGCGCCGCAAGGCCGTGCCGGGCGTGCGCCTGTGCGTGGACTGCCAGGAAGCGCAAGACCGCGAGCAGGGCGCCAGCGCCGGCTACAACCGCCGCGGCAGCAAGGACAGCCAGTTGCGCTAAGGTCGAATGGCGGCGCGATCCGCGCCTGCTTAGACTGCGCGGCACCTATCCCGCAGGAGCGAGCCGGTGGCCCTTCCGATCGGTGCGACCGGCACCGCGACGCTGACCGTGACCGAGTCCGACCTGGCCAGCGCATTGGCGCAGCGGCCAAGCGACGGTTTTCCGCCGGTGCTGGCCACGGCGCGCATGGTCGCGTTGATGGAACTGGCCGCATCGCGCGTGCTGCATGCCGAATTGTCGGAGGGCGAACTGTCGGTCGGCGTCGACATGCACATCGCGCATACCGCAGCCACGCCGGTCGGAGCAGAGGTGATCGCCGAAGCGCGTTTCGTCGGCATGGCGGGCAAGCTCTACCGCTTCGAAGTCGCAGCGCGCGATGCCGGCGGCGAGATCGGCCGCGGCACGCATCAGCGCGCCGTCGTCGCTTCGGCGCGGCTGCTGGCCGGCGCCGAGCGGCGCTGTCCGCTGCACTGATTCAATCCTGCAGGAACTTCGCCACGCCCAGCCGCAGGCCCTTGCCGGGCAGCGCCATCAGCGTGGAGGTGCCGTGCGCGACCAGCTCGCCGGCTTCGTCCAGCACGCTCGCTTCGGCGTAGCTGATCTGCCGCCCGGCGCGCAGGCAACGGCCTTCGGCGCACAGCCGGCCGCGCGCCGCGGCTTTCAGGTAATTGAGTTTCAGATCGACGTTGACCAGGCCCGCATCGTCGGGCAGGCGCATGAAACCTGCCCAGAAGGTGGCGGTGTCGATCAGCGTAGCCAGCACGCCGCCGTGGACGATGCCGAACGGCTGCATGTGGCGTTCGCCCAGTTCCAGTTCGATGCGGCAGCTGTCGAAATCGATGGCGGCCAGGGTCATGCCGATGAGGCGGGGATAGGATGCGTCGCGCACGCTGTCCTGCAGTGCCTGTAGATAGGCGGGATTCTGTTTCATCGTTGCGGCGGTTCGTGGGTCGGATCGGGAGTGTGCGGCAAAACCGGCCGGCTCGGACACCGGCCTATGACGGGTCGGCGCGGCTCCCCGCATCCGCGTATCGCTGCACCGCTCACTGCGTGTTGATCGGCGGGTACGCAAAATGCAGACATCGCAACGATCGGGAGCCGCCATGACCGCCGCCGAGATGAAGCGCAGGGTGACCCGGTTCTTCCGCGAATACGCACGTAGGTTCGAGGGTTCGCTGCAGGATCCGCCCAAAGGCGACGCCGATGGCGTCGTCGTCGCGTTCGCAGATTATTTCGTCGGATCCGGCCCGGCCGGCGTGCACGGCGGCAAGAACGGCATCAAGTTCAAGTTCGTGATCGGCCGCGGCTTCGCCTACTACCGCAAGATAGGCACCGTCGCCATGAAGATCGCGAAGCTGGACGTGACGCGGCTGGATCCTCTGCATGCGATGGCGAGCGTGACCTGGGATTCGCGCTACGTCCGGCCCAAGGACGGCGCGAAGGTGCGGATCTTCTTCACCAACTTCTATTTCGTACGCCTGCAACGTGGCGCGCCGAAGATCTTCGCCTACGTCACGGGCGACGAGCAGGCGCTGCTGAAGAAACATGGATTGGCGTAAGCGCGGCGAGCGCTACGGCGCTACCCGGGCAAGGCCGGTTGCGCCGATCCGAAAGCGGCGCGGTCGGGATGGAAACGCCTCACGGAAAGGATCCCGTACGCCAGGAACAGCAGCAACACCGCGCCTTGGGCGATGGCGAACGGCGGTTCCTTCTGCGTCGGCGCCAGCGCGTGCAATGCCGGCACTTTCAGGAACAATTGCACGACCAGCACGAAGACGTTGAGGTAGAGCAGCAGCACGGCGCCGGACACGTAGATCCAGCGCCAATTGCCGGCCAGCCGGAACTTGTAGAGCGCGGGCATCACGAAGGCGGCCAGGATCAGCGAGACGATGCCGAACGCGTGCGACGGCAGGAATTTCACGAACGGCAGCAGGAAGCCGGTGACGCTGGTGGCGACGGTCGTGGTCAGGAAGACCGCGGTCCAGCCGGGCAGCTTTCTGGAGGCGGGCCAGCCGAAGAGCAGCAGCACCAGGCCCGAGAAGATCGCGACCAGGCTGATCGCGACGTGGAATAGGACGGAAGGCGGCATCCCCTGGATCATTTCGTTCCCCGATCGGCATAACCAGAGCCGGATACTGCTCGCAAGTCCGCAACCGCACAATGGGGCGATGCCGATGCAGGAATCGCGCCAATCGGCATCGCGCAGGCCGGCCGCGCACCCGACAGATTTCGGATGCAGGCGGGCAGGGAGCGGATCGTCATCTGCGCGCGGGATCGGCGACGACCGCGGTCGCGTCGATTTCCACCATCGCGCCTTCCACCACGAAACGTTTCACTTCCACCAGCGTGCTGGCGGGCGGCCGTTGCGCATCGATGTGGCGGTCGCGGGCGGCGCGCAGGGCTTTGAGCTGCGTCATGTCGGTGACGTACATGTTGAGCCTGACGACATCGTCGAAAGAAGCGCCGGCGGCGGCCAGCGCGGCTTTCAGGTTGGCGAAGACCTGTTCGGCCTGCGCGGCGAAATCGCCGCTGCCGACCAGCCGGCCGTCCTTATCCAAAGGGAGTTGGCCGGACACGTAGATCGTGCGTCCTCCAGTCGCCTCGACCGCATGCGAATAGCCATTGGGCTTCGGCAGCGCGGCAGGATTATGGAACCGCAACGCGTCCGCATCTTCGCGACCGGCGGGCGGCTGCTGCGCGAAAGACGCGAACGGCGCGCACAAGGCGACTGCGGACAGCACGACACGGGCGAGGTGGGGCATCGGGCAGACTCCGGAACGGTTGCAACGATTCTATCCAACCGTCCGGACCGAACTCGACGCCTTCAGTGGTTGACCTGCCTCGCCACCGATCCTGCGCGCTGCCGGCGCTCCTCGTTCTTGGCCTGCAGGGCCTTGCGCGCGTTCTCGTCCTTGAGCGCATAGGCGCGCGTCAGCGAGCGTTGCGCCCGGCGCAGCTCGCCCATGGCCGAATAGACGCGCGCCAGGCCGAGATAGAAGGCGGGTTCGCTGTCGTGCAGTCGCGTCGCGCGGCGGTAATAGCTCGCCGCCATCGAAAACTGGCCGCGCTTCTCGTAATCCATGCCCATCATGAACTGATGGAAGGGATCGGCGAATTGCACTCGCTGCAACCGCCGCCTGTAATCGGCGGCCAATTGCGGACGATCGGTGCGCTGGTACAGCGTGACGATATTGGCCAGGGCCGCGCCGTGCCTGGAATCCAGTTCCAGAGCCTTGTGGTAGCGGCGTTCGGCACTCGGAGCATCGCCCCGGCGCAGGCTGAGCACGCCGAGGTTGCTCCAGACGGCGGCATCGTCCGGTTCCAGGGCGACGGCCGCATCCAAATGCCTTCCGGCCCCGACCAGGTCGCCGTCGGCCATCAATTCCACGCCGCGGTTGTTGTAGTAGAACGACAGGGCGCGTTCGTCGCTGATGATCTTGGGCCGGTAGCGCGAAATCAGCACGTTGCGGCCCACGTCGACCGTCTGCCGTTCCGCGCCCGCTTCGACGCGCGCGTTCACGTGGCTGGAGTTGAAGACCAGTCCGTCCTGCAAGTACCAGACCAGCACCTGTTCGTATTCCTGCACGGAGGCTTTCAATCCCGCTTCGCGCGCGAGGGCGATGAACAGCAGCGTGAACGATAGGCAGTTGGCTTTGCGGGCGCGGTAGGTTTCGGCCACGGTGCGCGTGGTGCCGACGTCGTATTGCAGGTTCAGTCCGGGCGCTTCGAGGACGAAATCGATCAGCAGGCGCAGCCGTTCTTCTTTCGAATCGCCTTTGCGGATCACGTGCTCTTGGAACTGCGCCTCCAGCTCGGGAGGTATGGCCGTGATCTGTTCGTGGTCCGGCAAAGGCGCGCCGGGCGAACTCACTGCGGAAGCCGCCAGTAGTGCCGCTGTCGTCCAGTTCAACATGCGGGAACCCTCCGCATTTGCGGGGATGTCGCGTGGGGTGAGTTTAGTCCTTTCCAAGAAGAATGGAGGGGAAAATGGTATCCCCCGCGGTATGTCTTTCGAGAGGGATTGGCCCTAGCCGTCCCGCTGCCCTTGCCTCGGCTTTGTAGAGCGGGACTCGCCCGCTGCTCTTGCGCTGCTCCGGCTCTGTAGAGCGGAGCTTGCTCCGCTGCTCTTGCCCTTAAGCCGTTCGCTTGCTCCTAAGCCGTCATCCAGCGAACGCTGGGACCCATTTGCTTTCGCCTCTTCAAGCCGTCATCCCGGCGGAGGCCGGACTGCGGAGGCAGGAGGCCGGAGCGAACATCCGCGCAGCGGATGGCCCGAAGGGCATGCCGCAGGAGCGGCATGTCATCCAGGCCCGCGCCCTGGCCAGTGGCGCTGCGACTCGCGCCATGGACAAAAGCTTCCGGCTGCGCCGGGTCACTTTCTTTGCTGGCCCAAAGAAAGTAACCCAAGAAAGGGCCTGAACTGCGGTGCGATGCGTCGTACCTGAAAGTCCGCCAGCGGACCTGCTTTCGTCGCAGGTGACCTTCTTACGCAGGTACTAGATTTTGATTCGTCGCGCATGGGTGACGTGGCTTTTGCGGATTTGCGCTAAGGAAGCGTTTGTGTTGCCGCTTTTTCGGGCCTTACGCCCGGGCTGCATGCAACAAGCCCTGCTTTCGCGCCGGACATGATCCCGGACGACAATCTCGGCATGCCCTGGATCTGGTCGCGGGCCGGTTATGGGTTTCGGCCGGTCCGCCACGACGTGTCGTCCGAGCTATTGCCTCCGTTTGCATGAGAATATCGGCATCATGATCAGGATCGTCGGCATCTCGGGCAGTCTGCGGCAAGGTTCGTACAACACGGCCTTGCTGCGGGCGGCGGCCGCTTCTATGCCGGCCGATAGCCGTCTCGAAGCGGCGTCCATCCAGGCTTTCCCGTTGTATAACGGCGACGACGAGGCGGCGCACGGCATCCCCGCGGAAGTCGCGGCGCTGAAAGACGCGATCGCCGCGGCCGACGGTTTGTTGCTGGTCACGCCCGAATACAACAACAGCATTCCCGGCGTGGCCAAGAACGCCATCGACTGGTTGTCGCGCCCATCCTCCGACATCTCGAGAGTGTTCGGCGGCAAGCCGGTGGCGATCATCGGTGCGTCGCCGGGCAGATTCGGCACGATCCTGTCGCAGAACGCCTGGCTGCCGGTAATGCGCACGCTCGGCGCGGAACTGTGGAACGGCGGCCGCCTGATGGTGTCGAGCGCCGCCGGCGTGTTCGATGCCGAAGGCAATGTCGCCGACGAGCGCACGCTGCAATCGTTGCGGAAGCTGTTGGAAGGTTTCGTCGCTTACGCACGCGATCGTGCGGGATCGAACGGCTGAGTCGCCGCACCGGGCTGTCTATAATCGCGTTCCATTCCTATCGCTTTGTTCCATGGCCGTTCGCGCTGCTGCAACAGGACAGATGGGGTTCGGCGCCTTCGAGTCGCCGGACCCGACCGACCGCCTCTTTTTCGCGGTATTTCCGGATGCCGAGGCGGCCAAGCGCATCGCCGGCATCGCGCAGGACTTGCGCAGCCGGCTGGACCTGCGCGGCAAGCCGCTGCGCACGGATCGCTTCCACGTGACGCTGCACCATTTGGGCGATCACATCGGGGTGCCCGAACATGTGGTCGCCAAAGCCGGCGAGGCCGCGGCGCGCGTGCGCATGGCCGCGTTCGAAGTCGCTTTCGACAGCGCTTCCAGCTTTTCCCGGCAGCCGCGCAACCGGCCGTTCGTTTTGCGCGGCAATGAAGGCGTCGTGTCCTTGTGCGATCTGCAGGGTACGCTCGGTACGGCCATGGCCGCTGTCGGTCTGAACCGGCATGTGGAGCGCACGTTCACTCCGCATATCACCTTGCTTTACGACGACAGCGCGGTAGCGCCCCAGCCGATCGATCGCTTCGCCTGGACTGTGCGCGAATTCATGCTGGTGCATAGCCTGCTGGGCAGGACCGAGCATCGCATCCTCGCGCGCTGGCCGCTGGATCACGTGGACTGACGACATCCGCGCCCGACTTCCCGCTGCCCTTGCCCTTAAAGCCGTCATCCCCGCGAAGGCGAGGATCCAGCGACTTGGCTTGTCTCCCCTCTTTGAAAAAGAGGGGCCGGGGGAGATTTGCTTTGGCTCTGTGTAGAGCGGGGCTTGCTCCGCTGCCTTTGCTGATGGGTTCTCGCGACCTGCCGGCCTTTCAGGCCGGGGTTTCGTCCGCTAAAACCGCGGCCGAGTGACCCTTCGGCAAGCTCAGGGCATGCTTTCTTTTTGTGGGGCCCAAAAAGAGAAGTCACCAAAGAAAAAGGGCCTTTGGAAGGTATCCCGGCGATGGGGTTACCTCGTGTTCTTGGCCACCGCTCGCCAGCGCTCGGGATTCCTCCGTCGCTTCGACATTCAGATCCGAGGCGATCGACCAGAACGACTCCTTAGCGCAAACCCGCAAAAGCCACGTCACCCATAGGCTACGAATCAAAATCTAGTACCTGCGTAAGAAGGTCACCCACGACGAAAGCAGGTCCGCTGGCGGACTTACAGGTACGACCATCGCACCGCAGTTCAGGCCCTTTCTTGGGTTACTTTCTTTGGGCCAACAAAGAAAGTGACCCGGCGCAGCCGGAAGCCTTTGTCCATGGCGCGAGTCGCAGCGCAGGCCGCCAGGACGCGGGCCTGGATCCCGGCATTCGCCGGGATGACGGCTTAAGGGCAAGCGCCAGAGCAACATGGGTCCCAGCGTTCGCTGGGATGACGGCATTAAAGAGCAGGTGCGGCCGAATGCCTTAAGTAGAAAAAAAGTTCTAGACAATATGTTCTATTTGGGCTAGCCTGCTCGAAACTCGCCCTTCCTTCGCGATCATGGCCAAAAGCAAAGCCCCGCCCAAACCCACCGCCGCCGAGCTGGACCTGCTGCGCGTGATTTGGCCGCTGGGTCGGGCCACGGTGAAGCAGGTGCACGAGGCGGTACAGAAGGAGCGGCCCGACATGGCCCAGGCCACGGTGCTGCGGCTGATGCAAATCATGCACGGCAAGGGCCTGCTGGTCCGCGACGAAAGCCAGCGCTCGCACGTCTACGCGCCCGCGCAGGCGCAAGACTCGTTGCGCACGAATCTGTTGAAGGACCTGATCCACAAGGCGTTCTCGGGCTCGGGCAAGGAACTGGTGATGGCCGCGCTGCGCGGCCACGTCACCGAGAAGGAACGCAAGGAAATCGAACGCTTCCTGCATCGAGAAGACAAGCGATGAACCTGTTGGCGCCTTCGTTCGTGTCGACGCTGGGCTGGGCCCTGGTGCATTTCCTCTGGCAGGGGCTGGCCATAGGCCTGGCAGCGGCGGTTGCATTGATGCTGTTGCGCAACGCGCGGCCGCAAGCGCGGTACGCAGTGGCTTGCGCCGCGCTGGCGTTGTGCCTGCTGTTGCCGGCGCTGGCTATCGTGCGCGGGCTCGGCGCGGACGAAACCGCCGTCGCGACATCGACGATCGCGCAGGCCGCAGCGACGCCCGTAGCGCATCCGACGATCGTCGGCCTGTCGTCGTGGCAGTGGACGTTGCAGATCCGATTGCCGTGGATCGTCGCGATTTGGTCGCTGGGCGCGGCATTGCTGGCATTGCGCATGGCCGTGGGGTTGGCCTGGGTGAATCGCCTCCGGCGCGCCTGCGAAGGCGCCGTCGATCCGTCCTGGCAGGCGAGGCTGGATGGCCTGGCCGCGAAGTTCGGGCTGCGCAAGCGCGTGGCGCTGCGCGTGGTCGGCGATCTGGAAAGTCCGATCGCCGCCGGCTGGTGGCGGCCAGTGGTGCTGGTGCCCGCGGCGCTGATCGCACGGATGCCGCCCGAATTGCTCGAAGCGTTGCTCGCCCACGAGCTGGCGCACATCAGGCGCCACGACTACCTCGTCAACCTGGCCCAGAGCGCCATCGAGGCGCTGCTGTTCTATCACCCGGTCGTGTGGTGGCTGTCAAAGCGGATACGCGTGGAACGCGAATGCATCGCCGACGATCTGGCCGCGCAGGCGATCGGCGAACCCAGGCGCATGGCGCTGGCCTTGCAGCGGCTGGATCTGTTGCTTTCTTCCCGACCGCCATCAGGCGGACGGCTCCCGACTTATCAACCCGCCCACGCGGCGAACGGAGACAAGCTCATGTCGCGCATCCAACGGCTGGTCCGCCCCGGCCAGCACACGCTCAGCTGGAAGATCGCCTTGCCCATCCTCGGGCTGAGCGCGATCTGCATCACCGTTTTCGCCCAGAGCAACGTCCAGGCGCTCGAAACCTCCTCGCGCAGCGATGCGTACGCGCTGGTCCGCAACGGCCACGAGAGCATGACCGTATCGGGCACGACGCGCGATATCCGCGCCGCGGACAAGGCCAAGCGCAGCGTGCAGGGCGACTTCCTATGGTTCCGCCGCGGCGACGAAGCCTATGTGGTCCAGGACGCCGCCATCCTGGCCAAAGTCAGCGAAGCGTGGAAACCCACCGAAGCGCTCGGTGCGAAGATGGAAGCGCTCGGCAAGCAGATGGAAGCGCACGGCAAGAAGATGGACGTCCTGAGCGGCCAGATGCAGGCGGCGAGCGACAGCGGCCAGCCGGCGGACGCCGAGTTGCAGAAGATCGCCGCCAAGATGGAAACCCTGGCCGAGCAGCAACAAGCCGCCGCTCGGCAGATGGAGAAGCTGCGCGAGCAGAAACGCAGCGCGGCCGCCGACGGCGATCTTGAAGCGCTGGAGCGCAAGTCGGATGCCTTGCATGCGCAGATGGATGCGCTCAGCGCCGCCATGGACGCGCAATCCCGGCGCTTGGAGGCTGCGCATGCGCCGATGACGGCCATCAGCGCGCAAATGGAAGAAGCCAGCAAACCGATGGAGGCGTTGGGCCGGCAGATGGAGGCGTTAGGCAAGCAGCAGGAGAAGCTGAGCAGGGATGCCGATCGCACGGTCAGAGTCCTGATCGACGAATCGTTGAAAACCGGCAAGGCCTTGCCGACATCCAAGTTCAACTGAGCGCAAGGCGTCGCGATGGAGCAGGGCGGCTTATGGCCGCCCTTTTTCACGGGCGAGATTCGGATACGCGATAACGGAAGGCTCCGTATGGCGGGCGGCGCTCAGCGGTTGACCGAGGCCATATGCGCTTCGGGATAACGCAAGCCCGCGACCGCATGGCTGGCCAGCACGTCGTCGATGCGTTGCAGTTCGGCGCCGTTGAGCAGGATCCGCGCCGCGCCTGCGTTCTCGTCCAGGCGCGCGATGCGGCGGGTGCCGGGGATCGGCACGATGTCGGGACCGCGGTGCAACAACCAGGCCAGCGCGAGCTGGGCGGGCGTGGCGCCGCGCGCGGCGGCGAGTTCGGTCACGGCCTCGACCAGTTCGCGGTTGCGGTCGATGTTGCCGGCCTGGAAGCGCGGGTTCTGGCGGCGCCAGTCGTTGACGGCGAGTTGGCCGACCTGCTGGATCGCGCCGGTGAGGAAGCCGCGTCCCAACGGACTGTACGCCACGAAGCCGATGCCGAGTTCGCGGCAGACGGGCAGGGCGTCGCCCTCGACATCGCGCGTCCACAGCGAGTATTCGCTCTGCAGTGCGGCGATCGGATGCACCGCGGCCGCGCGGCGCACGGTGGCGCCGGAAGCTTCCGACAGGCCCAGGTGACGCACCTTGCCGGCTTCGACCAGGCGCGCCATCGCACCCACGGTGTCTTCGATCGGCACGTTCGGATCGACGCGGTGTTGGTAGTACAGGTCGATATGGTCCACGCCGAGCCGCTGCAGGCTCGCATCGCAGGCGGCGGCCACGTATTCGGGGCTGCCGTCGACGCGCAGGAAGTCGCCGTTGGCGGCGCGGACGTTGCCGAACTTGGTGGCCAGCACGACCTCGTCGCGGCGCGTGCGCAGCACCTTGCCGAGCAGGCGTTCGTTCTCGCCGACGCCGTACATGTCGGCGGTGTCGAGGAAATTCACGCCGATGTCGATCGCGTGGTTGAGCACGCCGAGGTTGGCGGCTTCTTCGCTGGGGCCGTAGAAGTCGGACATGCCCATGCAGCCCAGGCCGATCGCCGACACGGCGAGCCCCTGGCTGCCAAGCGTGCGACGGGGGAAATGCGTGCTGTTCATCGTGGTCTCCAGTGCGTGGGGAAGTGCCCACACAGCCTAGGAGCCGAGTGCGATGCCGCGTTAGCCCATTGCTCGCCGATACTTGCCTATTCCTCCGAAGCGGCGTGCGGGGCGCTGGCAGTGTCGCCGGCCGGGCGCATAATCGCTGCCATCTCCCATCGCTTCGATCGCCATGAACGACAAGGTTTCCAATGTGGTGCCGGCGCGTGCCGGGCTCGAGGCGCAGCAGGCCGAACTGGCCGACCGGATTGCCCGAAACGTGCCCGGCGACGGCCTGCACGACAGCGCCGTGCCCGGATTGGCGCTGATCCGCGCCAGCGAGCCGTCGCAGCCGCTGCCGACCGTATATCACCCCAGCGTTTGCGTGGTGGTGCAGGGCCGCAAGCGTGCGCTGTTGGGCGACGACGTCTATGCGTACGACCCGCTGAACTACCTAGTGGTGTCGATGACGCTGCCGATGGTCGGGCAGATCATCGAGGCTTCGCCGGAAAAACCCTATCTCTGCCTGCGCATCGACATCGACCCTGCGTTGATCGGCGATTTGCTGGTGCAACTGGGTCCTGCCGTGCCGGCGCAGCCGTCCGGAGAGCGTGCGCTGTTCGTGGCGCGCACCAGTGCTTCGCTGCTGGATGCGGTGCTGCGGCTGGTGCGCTTGCTCGACACCCCGGACGAAGCGGCCGTGCTGGCGCCGCTGGCCCTGCGCGAGATCCATTACCGCGTGCTGGTCGGCGAACTCGGCCAAAAACTGCGCGAGCTTTGCGAAGTCGACGGGCCTTCGCAGCGCATCGCGCGCGCCATCGAACTGTTGAAAACGCGCTACGCCGAACCGTTGCGCATCGACGATCTGGCCATGGCTGCGCACATGAGCGCCTCGTCGCTGCACCAGCGCTTCAAGGCGGCTACCGCGATGTCGCCGCTGCAGTTCCAGAAGCAGTTGCGCCTGCAGGAAGCGCGCCGGCTGATGCTGATGGACGGATTGGAGGCGGCCTCCGCCGGGCACCGCGTCGGCTACGAAAGCCCTTCGCAGTTCAGCCGCGAATACCGTCGCCTGTTCGGCGCGCCGCCCAAGCGCGAGATCGAAGCGATGCGTGCAGCCGGCACGTGAAATCCGATCGCAGATTGCGCGGATCGCATTGCGCTTAAGTGACAACCGGTGAAGATCGCGTGAGGCCGCATGCTCGCGGCATGAGCGCGACACTTGAAACGAACCCATTTTCGGGCTTATAAACCCATTGCAACCGCATGGGGCAGGCGGGTAATGCACAGGGGCGTCGGGCTTCATCGCAGTCCTGTACGCAGGGGGCAGGTACAAAGCCGTCGAGCGCGCAGGTTTCATCGGACGATCCGGAGAAGCCCCATGCACCATTTCAAGCGCCGCGCGCTGTCTGTCCATATCGATTCCCTGCTGAAGTCCGGCTGCCTCATCGGCGGCCTTGCCTTATCGGCGCCTGCGCCGGTTTACGCCGGTTGCGATAATCCTGCGCCCGGAAGCGGACAGACCACGACCTGCGGCACTGCGGCGCCCAATCCGGATCCGGTGCCCGTCGTCGCAGCGCCCGGCAGCACCGGCGTGGCGGTCAATGTGCTCGCCGGCGCTGGCATCGGTGTCGCCAATGCCAGCGGCGTCGTCATCCGCGATCAAAGCCGGGTCGACAACGCCGGCAACATTTCGGTGACGGCCGGCGCGTTCGCTGCGATCGCTTCCACAGGCGCGGGCAACACGATCGATAACGCCGCGGGTGCGACGATTTTCAGCCAGGCAGGTCCCGGCATCGTCATGCAGAACGGCGGCACCGTGATCAACGACGGCGCGATCGCTTCCCAAACCGGTACCGGCATCGTTTTCGGCGGCACCGCGGCGGGCGTGCTGATCAACCGCGGCACGATCGGCGGGGCGACGACGGGCGTAGCGTTCGGCGCTGGCAACGATCGCCTCGAAATGCTCGGCGGCTCGATCGCGGGCGCGGTCACGCAGGGCGACGGCACCGATACGCTATTGCTCAACGTCGGCACCATCGGTTCGGTCGACCAGGGTCTGGGCGCGGACAGCGCGCAGGTCGACGGCGGCACTGTGACCGGCAACCTCCAGCAAGGCAGCGGCACCGACGATTTCGTCATGGCCGGCGGCCAGATCGGTTCGCTGTCGCAGGGCGACAACATCGATAATTTCAACATGACCGGCGGCCGCATCGTCGGTTTCTTCGAGGACGGCGACATCGCGCACATGAGCGATGGGCGCATCGGCCGCGTCGACATGAAGCTGGACAACAATCTGTTCGACATGTCCGGCGGCACCATCGATGGCAATCTGGTCACCGGCTTCGGCAACGACACCATCATCCTGTCCGACGGTTTCATCGGCGGCAACATCAGCGTCAGCGGCGGCCAGGACCGGGTCACCGTCACCGGCGGCACCGTGGGCGGCGAAGTGCGCGTCAGCACCGGCAACGACATCTTCACTTGGGACGGCGGCGGCATCATCTACGGCGCGATCGACTTGGGCGACGGCACCGATACGGCCGCCTTGAGCGATCTCACCGCCGCGAACATGGGCGCCGTCCCGCTGCTCAATGGCGGGCTGGGCGCCGACGCACTGACCTTCGACAACGTCACCAGCAGCGGCGCCTCGCGTTTCCAGAATTGGGAAAACGTAGTCCTCGGCAACGACACCGAGCTGACCTTCGACGGCAATCTGACGCTGGGCGACAGCGGCACGGGCACCGGCGCTTTGACGGTCGACGCGAGCAGCACGATGTTCGGCGGCGGAGCGAATGCCGGCGTGCTGGCGTCGGCGGCAGGGCAACTGGTCAACGTCGCCAACGCCGGCCGCATCGATCTGACCAACGGGCCGGCGAGCGCTGCCGATACGTTCACCATCGCCGGCAATTACGTCGGCAACGGCGGTTCGCTGTTCCTGCACACGCAGTTGGGCGACGACAGTTCGCCTTCCGACAAGCTCGCGATTTCCGGCGGCGAGGCCAGCGGCACCACCGGCCTGGGCATCGTCAATCTCGGCGGCGCCGGCGCGGCGACACTTCAGGACGGCATCCTGGTGGTGGAAGCCTTGAATGGCGGCTCCACGGCGAGCGGCGCGTTCGCGCTCAATAGCGCAGTTGCTGCCGGCGCGTTCGAGTACTTCCTGTTCAAGGGCGGTGTAAGCGAGGGCACCAGCGATAACTGGTATTTGCGCTCCACCTTGGTCACGTTGTCGGAACCGGCACCAGCGCCTCCCCCGCAAGATCCGCCGACGCCATCGACGCCGACGCCGCCAGAGCCGCCGGCGCCGCCGCCACCGCCGCTGGAGCCGCCACCGCCGCCTACGCCGGGCAATCCCGATCCGCCGGCGCCCCCGCCGCCAGATCCGCCGCCACCGCCGCCGCCCACGCCGCCCACTCCTGTGGCGCCGCCGCCGAGTACGCCCGCGCCGCTCCCGGTGCCGAACGCAACGCCGCCGACACCGGGCGCCAGCGCGGCCACCGGTGCGGTGATTCCGCTGTATCGCATCGAAGCGCCGACTTATGCCGTGGTGCCGCCCGCCATCCATGAGTTGGGCCTTGCGAGCCTGGGCACTTTCCACGAGCGCCAGGGCGAACAGCCGCTGCTGCAAGGCGAAGGCGCCTTCCGCTCGGCCTGGGCGCGCGCCATCGGCCAGGACAGCCAGGTGAGCTGGGCGGGCACGGTCAGCCCGACCTTCGACGGCACGCTGTGGGGCATGCAGATCGGCGCGGACGTGTTCGCGCGCGAATCCGATAGCGGCCACCGCGATCATTTCGGCCTGTTCGTCGGCCGCACGCGCATGGACGGCGACGTGCGCGGCTTCGCGTTGGGTTGGAACAACCTCACCGTCGGCGAGGTCGAGTTCGACGACACGCACGCGGGCGTGTACTGGACGCATATCGCGCCCAGCGGCGCCTACCTGGATGGCGTCGTGCTCGGCAGCCGCTTCGACGGCGATGCGACGTCGGATCGGGCGATCGGGGTGGATATCGACGGCGACGGCACGATGTTCTCGCTCGAGGGCGGCTATCCGTTCGCGGTGAGCGAATACTGGTCGCTGGAACCGCAGGGCCAAGTGATCTGGCAGCAGCTTTCTTTCGACGACCAGCGCGACCGTTTTTCGTCCATCGCCTTCGATGCCGAGGACGCGGTCACGGCGCGGGTCGGCCTGCGCCTGGTCGGCAAGCGCGAGGATTCTCGGCTGCATCCCTACGTCAAGGCCAATTTCTGGCACGGTTTCGGCGGCACCGACAGTGTCCGCTTCGGTACCGACCTGATCGCCAGCGAACAGGAGTACAGCGCTTTCGAATTCGGCGCGGGCTTGGTCTTCCAATACAGCGACAAGGCCAGTTTCTACGCCGTCGGCGATTACGCCATCGATACCGGCGACGAGGAGCGCAGGACCTTCGAAGGCAATCTCGGCGTGCGGATCAGCTGGTGAGCGGCGCCGGTTGAGGGGAAGGGCCTCGCCGCGGGCGGCGAGGGCCGGGCGGCGGGGTATCATCGCGGCATGTCCAAGCTACTGATGAACCTGCGCCACGTGCCCGAAGACGAGGCAGACGATGTGCGCGCGATGCTCGATGCGCACAAGATCGGTTTCTACGAAACCCGGCCCAGCCGCTGGGGCATCTCTTCCGGCGGCATTTGGATCGCGGACGCCGCCGAATTTCCGCAAGCCAAGCGATTGATGGCCGAGTATCAGGCGAAACGCCAGGCGCAGGCACGCGCGGAATACGAAGCGGCCAAGCGCGACGGCACCGCCGAGACTTTCTGGACGGTCGCCCGCGCGCAGCCGCTGCGCGTGCTGCTGACTTTCTTGGCCATCCTGTTTCTATTGGGGCTGGTCGCGCTGCCGGTTGTCCTCCTTTCTCGCTGAGGCCTGAGTTCAAAGCCCCGGCTTCGGCGCTAACACACGTCCACGCTCGTAGCTCGCTCCCCGCGAAGGCCAAATCCACCGACTTCTGCCTTTGTAGAGCGGAGCCCCGCTGCCCTTGCCCCGGCTCTGTAGAGCGATGCCCCGCTGCCCTTGCTCCGGCTCCGTAGAGCGGAGCTTGCTCTGCTGTTGCTCTTAAGCCGTTCGCTCTGAGGCCGTTCGCTCTTAAGCCGTCATCCCAGCGAACGCTGGGACCATCTTGCTCTTGCCCTTGCCCCTAAGCCGTCATCCCGGCGAAGGCCGGGATCCAGGCCCGCGTCCTGGCAGCGCTGCGACTCGCGCCATGGAAAAAGGCTTCCGGCTGCGCCGGGTCACTTTCTTTGCTGGCCCAAAGAAAGTAACCCAAGAAAGGGCCTGAACCGCGGTGTGATTCGTCGCGACCGAAAGGTCCCACTGGCGGCCCTGCTTTCGTCGTAGGTGACCTTCTTCGTAAGTACTAGATTTTGATTCGTTGCAATTGTGGCGACGCAGCTTTTGCGGATTTGCGCTAAGGGGTAGTTCTGGTTGGACCGATTTCATATAGTTGACTTAGTCAATTAAATTGGTTAGATAGTCAACCGTAGGAGGCAGCCCATGTCCGCCGTCAGCAAGGAAGAAGTCGCCGCGCTGCGCGAATTCAACCGTATCTATACCCGCCGCCTGGGGGTGTTGAACGAAGGGCTGCTGGACAGCCCGTTCTCGCTTGCCGAAGTCCGCCTCATGTACGAGCTGTACGCGAACGGGCCGGCGATGCCGTCGGAACTGGCCGAGCGGTTGGATATGGACCGCGGCTACTTGAGCCGCCTGCTGGCGCGCATCGAGGATCAGCGTCTGCTGAAGTCGCAGGCTTCGCAGGCCGACCGGCGCAGCCGCACCATCAGCCTTACCCGCAAGGGCCGCAGCACCTTCGCCAAGCTGGACGTCAAATCGCAAGCGCAGGCGGCAGAACTGATCGCGCCGATGGATGGCCGCGGGCGCCGCCGGCTGATGTCCGCCTTGCGGGAGATGCGCCGCGCGCTGGGCGACGATGGCGTCTCGCCAGGCCCGATCGTGCTGCGCGGCCACCGCCCTGGCGACATCGGACTGGTCACCCAGCGCCACGGCGAACTGTACGCGCGCGAATACGGCTGGGACGAACGCTTCGAAGCGCTCGTCGCCGGCATCCTGTCGCGCTACATCGCGCAATTCGATCCGGCGCGCGAACGCTGCTGGATCGCCGAACGCGACGGCGAATTCCTCGGCTGCGTCTTCCTGATGCACAAGGGCGCCGACACCGCGCAACTGCGCATGCTGCTGGTGGAGCCGTCGGCGCGCGGCATCGGGCTCGGCCGGACGCTGGTGGAGCAATGCGTCGGTTTCGCGCGACGCTGCGGCTACAAGAAGATCGTGCTGTGGACCAACAGCCGGCTGGACGCCGCCCGCCATATCTATGCCGCGCAGGGTTTTCGGCTGGTGCGCGAAGAGCCGCACGAGGCATTCGGCGATGGGTCGATGGGCCAGTATTGGGAGTTGGAATTCTGACTTCCGCATGGCCGTTCCAGCGGGCTGCCACAAAACCGTCATCGCATTGACATAGCCTCGGCGGCTATGGACATCCTCATGCTGTCGGACGTGTACTTCCCACGGGTCAACGGCGTGTCGTCGTCGATCCGCACCTACGCCCGCGCGCTGGTGGCGATGGGCCACCGGGTCACGCTGGTCGCGCCGGACTACGGGCCCGACAGCGGCCAGGCGCAGCACGACGGCGATTTCGAGGTGATCCGGCTGCCGGCGCGGGTGATCTTCTTCGATCCGGAGGACCGGCTGATGAAACAGTCGGCCTTGCGCGCGGTATTGCCGCAGCTCGCCGAGCGCCGTTGGGATGCGATCCACATCCATACGCCGTTCCGTGCCCACAAGTTCGGCGTCCGCCTGGCGCGGCGCACCGGCCGGCCGACGGTGGAGACCTATCACACCTATTTCGAAGAATACGTGGCGCATTACCTGCCGTGGCTGCCGCCGTCGCTGACGCGGATGGTCGCGCGCCGCGCGTCGCGCAAGCTGTGCGGCGAAGTCGACCACCTGATCGTGCCGAGCCAGCAGATGGTCGAAGTCCTGCAGCGTTACGGCGTGGATACGCCGACGACCGTGCTGCCGACCGGGCTGGCGCTGGAGGAGTTCGCGCGCGGCGACGGCGTGCGCTTCCGCGCCGATCACGGCATCGCGCCGGCGCAGCCGACCCTGGTCACGGTGAGCCGGCTCGCGCTGGAAAAGAACATCGGCTTCCTGCTGCAAGTGGCGCGCAAGCTGGTCGCCGAATTCCCCGACCTGCTGTTCATCGTCGCCGGCGAAGGGCCGGACGCCGAACGCCTGAAGAAGCTCGCCGCGACGCTGGGCCTGCAAAACAACCTCCGCTTCTTCGGCAACCTGGATCGCCGCACCACATTGCTGGACTGCTACCGGGCCGGCGACGTGTTCGTGTTCGCATCGCCGACCGAAACCCAGGGCCTGGTGCTGATCGAAGCGATGGCGCTGGGCGTGCCGATCGTGTCGACCGCCGTGATGGGCACCGCGACGGTGCTGCGCGACGCCCGCAGCGCGGTGGTCAGCGGCGAGGACGTGGACGAATTCGCAGGCCATGTCGGCGCATTGCTGCGCTCGCCGGAGCGCCGTGCGGCGCTGTCGGCTTGGGGACCGACGGACGCCCAGGCCTGGAGCGCGGAAGGCCTGATGCGCAAGGCCGCCGTTCTGTACGAGGATCTGGCTAAGGGAGCTCCTGTAGGAGCGGCTTTAGTCGCGAGCTCTTGATTTCGTTTTTTGTGGTGCAAAGCTCGCGGCTAAAGCCGCTCCCACAAAAGCCGGCCTCACAAAAAAGCGGCAGGCTGTACCATGGCCGGATTCCCTCACCGGTCCGCGCAATGTCGATCTCGATGCACGCCGCTTCCGTTCCCGTCTTCAAGCAGTTCCTCACCAGCCTCGATGCCTTGCTCGCCAAGGCCGAACAGCACGCCGCCGAGCGCAAGATCGATCCGGGCGCGCTGCTGCAGGCGCGGCTGTTCCCCGACATGTTCCCGCTGCTGCGCCAGGTGCAGATCGCCTGCGATTTCGCCAAAAGCGTGCCGGCGAGGCTGGCCGGCACGGACGTGCCCGTGGACGACGACACCGAGCAGGATTTCGGCCAGCTCCGCGCCCGCATCGCCAAGACGCTGGCTTTCGTCGACAGTCTTGCGGCGGAAGCGTTCGAGGGTGCCGAACGCCGCGAGATCGTGCTGCGTCCGGGCACACCGAAAGAGCGCAAACTCGACGGCCGCACCTATCTGCTGCATTACGGACTGCCGCAATTCTTCTTCCATGTGGCGACCGCCTACGATTTGCTGCGCCATAACGGCATAGAAATCGGTAAGAAGGACTACATGGGCGCCTACTGAAGCGCAGGCCGGGCAGGGAAGACGCCGTGGGACGAATCGACGCCCCCCAGCACGCGCCGCAGGTGCGATGGCTCGCGACCGCGGCGCTGGCCGGCCTGTCCGTCTTTGCGTTGGTCTGCGTGGCCGTTCAGTTCCTGCGTCCGGATATGGACTGGCGCCATGCGCCGATGAGCTTCTATCTGCTCGGCCCTCATGGCGTGTGGTTGCAGGCCGCCTATTTCGCGCTCGGCTGCGCATTGCTGCTGTTGGCCGCCGGCTATTACCGCGCGCTGCATCCGCAGGCGCGCAGCGCGGCGCCCGGGCTGCTGTTCGCGATGGCGGCGATGGGCTTGTTCGTGACCGCCATCGCCGACAGCAATCTGCCGCAGCGCGCGCCGACGCTGCAGGGCTGGTTGCACGGCGTCGCCGCGCAGACCGCCTTCCTGTGCGTGACCACGGCGATGTTGCTGCAGTCGTGGCGGCTGCGCGCGGATCCGCGCTGGCGTTCGCGCTTCGCGCGGGCTTTCCTGCTGGCGGCCGCTGCCTTCGCGGCGGTTTGGGTGCTGGCGCTGTGGCGCGAGGCGCCGCGCGGGCTGGCGCAGAAGGGCGCGATTGCGCTGATCGTGGCATGGCTGGCCCTGGCCGCGGCGTGGCTGCGGTCCCGCACGGGCGGGCGGGGTACTTTTTTGCCGCCGCCGCCGCCATAATCCCGTACGGGGCGGGTCCGGCTAACGTTTGTTGAACAAGCGATCCTTATGATCGTGCGTCGACCATCTGCCGTATGGGGAATATCGTTTTGTATTCAGTTCGTCATTGCCGTGCCGCCGTCGCTGTTTCCCTATCCGTTCTCTTGGCATTGGCCGCCGGCTGCGATCGCACGCAGGCGCCGCCCCCGGAAACCACCGCCGCCCCGCCTGCGGCGACCACGGCTACCGCGCCGCCGCCGCCGGAAGTGCCCACCTCCGATCCCAGCGCGCAGCCGGTGCAACGCGCGGCCCCGCCGATGCCGCCCGCCGTGGCCCTGGGCGTATTCGCTCCGGCCGATCCCGTGGCCGAGGCGGCCACCGGGAAGCTGACCATCGAAGACATGGCGATCAAAGGCGAGAACGGCGCCAGCTTCGTTACCGAGCGCGCCGCCATCGTCAGGGGCAACGACCAGTACAACGCTGCGGCCCGTTACGCCGACACGATGCTGATCGTGCCGGAGCAGACCGTCGAACTGCGCCGCGTGGTGGAACAGACGCCGCCGGACAAGGGCGCCAACGACGCTTTCTGCAGCACCGGCAAGACCGGCTACATCGCGCTGGCCAAGGTGACCGAGGGCGACACCGACGTGATCAAGCTGATGGCGCTGCAGGGCGAAGCCTTGCCCGCGGCCTCGGCGGCCGGGGTCTCGCTTTGCAAAGTAATGAGCTATTCCTCGAACGCGAAAAAATAGCGCCGGCCGCGCACGCGCCGGATACCGCGCGCAGCACGTGCTAACGTGCCGCGTTCCGGCGCCGTTGCGAGGAGTCGCGTGCCAGCCATCGACCGCACCGACGAAGGCCTGATCCGCGGCATCGGCCGCGGCAGCCTGGTGGCGTTGTTCATCAATTCGGTGATCGGGGCCGGCATCTTCGGCCTGCCTTCGCGCGTGCACGAACTGCTCGGGCCTTATGCCTTGCTCGCCTATCTGGCCTGCGCGGCGTTGGTGGTGCTGATCGTGTTGTGTTTCGCCGAGGTCGGCAGCCGCTTCGAGCGCACCGGCGGGCCTTACCTGTATGCGCGGGCGACGTTCGGCCCGGTCGTCGGGTTTCAGGTGGGCTGGCTGGTCTGGCTGACCCGCGTCACCGCGTTCGCGGCCTTGTGCAATCTGTTGGTCGAATACCTGGCGCATTTCTGGCCCGCGGCCCTGTCGCCGTTGTGGCGGACGATGTTGGTGATCGGCGCGGTCGGCCTGATCGCGGCGGTGAACATCCGCGGCGTGAGGCCTGCGGCGTTCGTGGCCAACGCTTTCACCATCGGCAAGCTGGTGCCGCTGGTGCTGTTCGTCGCCGTAGGTCTGTTCTTCATCGACCCTGCCGCTTATGCGCCGAAAGCGACGCCCGCCCGCGCCGATTTTTCGGCGGCGATGCTGTTGCTGGTGTTCGCCTTCACCGGCTTCGAAACCGCGACGGTGCCGGTCGGCGAAGTCCGCGATCCGCGCCGCAACCTGCCGTTCGCGGTGCTTGCGGCGATGGCGGTGATCGTGCCGGTCTACATCGGCGTGCAGGCCGTCTGCATAGGCACCTTGCCCGGGTTGGCGGACTCGTCGCGTCCGCTGGCCGATGCGGCCGCGCGTTTCGCGGGTTCGTTCGGCGCGGCCGCGATCGCGGTGGGCGCGCTGGTGTCGATCGCCGGCACCTTGAACGGGCTGGTGCTGGCCGCGCCGCGCATCCTGTTCGCGATGGCCGAGCAGGGACAGCTGCCGCGCGCGCTGGCGTCCACGCATGCGCGCTTCCACACGCCGCATGTGGCGATCGCGGTGTCGTCCGCTTGCATGTTGGCGTTGACGTTGTCGGGCTCGTTCCTGTCGGCGGTGGCGATCAGCACGCTGACCCGTTTGCTGGCCTACGCCGCGACCTGTGCCGCATTGCCGGTGTTGCGCCGCCGCGACGACATCGCGCCGGCGTTGTTTCGCGCGCCGGGCGGCGCGCTGACGGCGGCCGTGGCGCTGGCGGTCATCGCCTGGCTGCTGGCGCAGGGCAGCGCGCAGGAAGCGCGCGACGTGGCCATCGCCATGGCGTTGGGCTTCGTGCTGCTGTTCTCCATGCGCCGCACGCGCGCCGCAGCGGGCGAGGCAGGCCGATGACGGCGATCGCGCCTCCCATCGTCATGCCGCCGCAGGCCATGGCGGAACTGGAAACGTCGTACGCTACGCCGCCGCGGGCTTACCATAATTTCGGCCATGTGCAGGAAGTGCTGCGCCATTACGCGGACGTGGCGCAAGGGCCGGGCTGGACGCGTCCGGTCGAACCCTATCTAGCCGTGCTGTACCACGATGCGATCTACGAACCCGGCCGCAACGACAACGAATCGCGCTCGGCGCAACTGGCGATGGAACAGATCGCGCTATGGCTGCCCGGCGCGGGCGTGGACGGCGGCCGTGTCGCCCAGCTGATCGATTGCACCGCCCGCCACGGGCAGCTGAGCGCCGCCGATGTCGACCGGGACGCGGCCTTGTTCCTGGATTGCGACATGGCCATCCTCGGCGCCGAGCCTGCGGCTTTCGATGCTTACGACCGCGGCATCGCTGCCGAGTACAGGCACGTGCCGCGCTGGCTGTACAAACTCAATCGCCGTCGGTTCCTGAAGGCGTTGCTGGCGCGAGAACGCATCTTCCTCAGCGATTTCTTCCACGACCGCTACGACGCCCAGGCGCGCGTCAACCTGCGCCGTGCGGTCAACGAGAAGCGCTGAACCGCTCTTTGTAGGAGCGGCTTCAGCCGCGAGCCCTTGGTCTGCCGCGCACGTGAAAAAAGCTCGCGGCTGAAGCCGCTCCTACGAAGAGCGGGCCCTCGCCCATTCGAGCGCGCCCTTGCCGGCGCGATTGCCGCTGGCGAAGCAAGCGGTGAGCAGGTAACCGCCGGTCGGCGCCTCCCAATCGAGCATCTCGCCGGCGCAGAACGTGCCCGGCAGGGTTTTCAGCATCAGCGTGTCGTCCAGGGCTTCCAAACGCACGCCGCCGGCGCTGCTGATCGCCTCGGCCAGCGGGCGAGGGCGGCGCAGGATCAACGGCAGCCGCTTGATCGTCTGCGCCACGAATCCGGCATCGCCGAGCTGCGATTTGGCGACCGTTTCGTGGATCAACGCCGCCTTGACGCCATCGAGTCCGGTTTGGCGGCGCAGGTGTTCGCTGAAGCTGCGGCTGCCGCGAGGCTTGGCGAGCGCATCGCGCAGGCGTTCGGTCTCGCGCCCCGGCGCGAGGTCGAGGTGCAGCGCGGCGCGGCCTTCGCGCGAGATCGTATCGCGCAGGTCCGCCGAGATCGCATAGATCAGGCTGCCTTCGATGCCCGTCGCCGTGGCCACGCATTCTCCTTGCAGCGACCGCATCCCGCCCTGCGGGTCGCGCCAATGCGCGACAACCGGTTTCAGCGGCGCGCCGGCATGGCGGTCCGCGAAATGCCCGGTCCAGCCGATGTCGAAGCCGCAATTGGACGGTTGCAGCGGGGCCACATCGATGCTGCGTTCGCGCAATACCGTCTGCCATGCGCCATCGGAGCCCAACTCGGGCCAGCTGCCGCCGCCCAGCGCCAGTACGACGGCATCCGCGGCGACGCTCCGTTCGCCATCGGGCGTCGCGAAGCGCAGCGAACCGTCGTCGTTCCAACCCAACCAGCGATGGTGGACATGGAAGCGCACGCCTTGGTCGCGCAGGCGCCGCACCCATCCGCGCAACAGCGGCGCGGCTTTGAGATCCAGCGGAAACACGCGCCCCGAGGTGCCGACGAACGTCTCCACGCCCAATCCGCGCGCCCAGTCGCGCAGGGCTTGCGCGTCGAAGTCGCGCAGCCAACGAGCGACGTCGGTTTCGCGTTCGCGGTAGCGCCGCGCGAATCCGGGCATCGGTTCGGAATGGGTGAGGTTGAGTCCGCCCTTGCCGGCGATGAGGAATTTGCGCCCGACCGAGCCTTTCGCTTCGTACAGATCGACTTCGGTGCCTGCCGCAAGCGCCGTTTCTGCGGCCATCAATCCGGCCGGGCCGCCGCCGACGATGGCCAATGCGCGCGCCGCGCCCATCAGACGGCTTCTCCGGCCGCATGTCCCGACGCCCAGGCCCATTGGAAGTTGTAGCCGCCGAGCCAGCCGGTGACGTCGACCACTTCGCCGATGAAATACAGCCCCGGCATGCGTTTGGATTCCATCGTGGCCGACGATAGCTCGTGCGTGTCGACGCCGCCCAGCGTGACCTCGGCGGTGCGATAGCCTTCGGTGCCGCTGGCGACCAGCGGCCAGCGCCGCAATTGCGCTGCGATATCGCGCAATTCGCGTTCGCCGTACCGCCGCATCGGCTTGTTGTCGAACCAGATCTCGCACAAGCGCTGCGCGAAGCGTTTCGGCAGCGCTTCGGCGAGCGCGCTCTTGAGCTCGGCCGCCGGGCGCGCCTGGCGCTGCGCTTGCAGGAACGCCAGCGCATCCTGGCCCGGCAGCAGGTCCAGGCGCAGATCGTCGCCCGGTCGCCAGTAAGAGGAGATCTGCAGGATCGAAGGGCCGCTGACGCCGCGGTGCGTGACGAGCATGGCATTGCGGAACGATTGGCCGTTGCACTCCGCTTCGACCGGCAGGGAAACGCCGCTGAGATCCTGCAAGCGCTCCGAATGCGTTCCGCTCAGCGTCAGCGGCACCAGCCCGGCGCGGGTCGGCAGCACGGTGTGGCCGAACTGGCGCGCCAATTCGTAGCCGAAGCCGCTGGCGCCCATGCTGGGAATCGACAATCCTCCGCTCGCCACGGCCAGGCTTTGCGCCGCGAATGTGCCGCAGGCGCTTTCCACCGCGAATCCGCCGTCGCCGGATGCGACGCGCCCGATGCTGCAACCGGTCTCGATCCGCACGCCGGCCGCCGCGCATTCGTCCAGCAGCATGCGCACGATCTGCTTGGACGACTCGTCGCAGAACAGCTGTCCGAGCTCCTTCTCGTGGTAAGCGATGCCGTGCTTCTCCACCAGGCCGATGAAATCCGACGGCGTATAGCGCGCCAGCGCCGACTTGCAGAAATGCGGATTGGCCGACAGGAAATTGCCGGGTCCCGTACCGGTGTTGGTGAAGTTGCAGCGCCCGCCGCCCGACATCAGGATCTTCTTGCCGACCCGGTTGGCATGCTCGACCACCAACACGCGCCGTCCGCGTTGGCCGGCGGTGAGGGCGCACATCAGCCCGGCCGCGCCGCCGCCGATGACCAGGACGTCGTAAGCCTCGCTCACGCGGTCAATGCACCGCGTCTGCAGGCGCCAGGCGCACGCGTTTCTCGACGGCGATGCTGCTGCCTTCGCCGTACAACTCGGCCTGGCCGTCCTGCACCATGCATTGCAGGCGCATGCCGCGATCGGCGAGCGCGGCCAGCGCGTCGACGGTTCCCGGCGCGATGTCGATCACCGTCAGATTGCCCGAGCGCGCCAGCGAGCCGGCGTTCTTGTCCCACCAGAGATCGGCGCTGCGGCCGCTGTAGTTGACGATCACCACTTGGCGCGCACGGCCGCAGGCCTTGCGGATGTCCTGCTCGCTGGGCTGGCCCAGGTCGATCCACAATTCGATCTCGCCGGTCAGCGATTTGCGCCACAGGTCGGGCTCGTCGTCGCTGCTCAGGCCGCGGCCGAATTCCAGCCGGTCGTCGGCATACAAGGCGAACGCCAGCAAGCGCACCATCAGGCGCTCGTCGGTTTCGGAAGGGTGGCGCGCCAGCGTCAACGCATGGGTGCCGTAGTAGTGCCGGTCCATGTCGCTGACCTGCAATTCGGCCCGGAATACGGTGGATTTGAGCGCCATGTGCCAGATTCTGCGGAGGAAAGCGGCACATAGTGTAGGCGCAGCGCGGCCGCTGTGACTTCAGGCAGGTGGTGGCCGGGGATGCGATATGACATGGTTCGCCGGATAGGCATGTGGCCGGCCCGCACGGCGCAGCGCCCGATACCACGCCAGGACTCTCAAGCCATGCCGAAAATCCTCTCCACGCTCGCCATCTGCCTGCTGCTGGCCGCAAGCGCCGCCGCAGGCGCGAAACAACCGGCCAAGCAGCCGGCATTGACCGATCTCACGCTCGCCACCGGCGCGCAGCGGACGCCGGAACAGAGGGCGGTGGTGTTCGAAAAGGCCGATCTGCGGTTCAAGGTGGATCCGGCCAATCGAAGCCTGCACGGCGATGCGGCGTTGACCTTCCGCGCCACGGCGCCGATCTCGCGATTGGCGGTGGAACTCGACCGCAATTACGCGGTCGAGTCGGTTTCTGTCGACGACAAGAAGCTCGCCAAGAGCGAATACGGCAATCCGGACGGCCGCATGACGGTGACCTTGCCCACACCGCTCGCCGCCGGCGAGCGCACGGTGCTGCGCATCGTCTACGCCGGCAAGCCGCATGTCGCCGACCGCGCGCCCTGGGACGGCGGCTTCGTCTGGGCCAAGGCGCCCACCGGCGAGCCGTGGATCGCTTCCGCGGTGCAGGGCGAAGGCTGCGACCTGTTCTGGCCATGCATCGACCATCCGATGGGCGAGCCCTTGCAGGTCGACCAGCACATCACCGTCCCCGCGCCGCTGGTCGCGGCCGGCAACGGCGTGGCGATGGGCATGGAAGAAAAAGACGGCTGGCGCACCTATCACTGGCGCGCGCGCAATCCGAACACCTATGCGATCGCGCTGAACATCGGTCCCTACGAATTGCTCGAGGGCAGCTACAAGAGCCGTTACGGCAACACGGTTCCGCTGCGTTTCTGGTATCTGAAGGGCAACGCCGACAAGGCCCGCGGCTTGTTCGCCGAATTCCCCGAGATGCTCGATTTCTTCGAGGCCTACATCGGCCCGTATCCGTTCGGCGACGAGAAGATGGGCGTGGTCGAAACGCCGCACCTGGGCATGGAGCACCAGACCGTCAACGCCTACGGCAACGAATACAAGAAAAGCGAATACGGCTACGACTGGCTGCTGCAGCACGAATTCGCGCACGAATGGTTCGGCAACCAGCTGACCAACGTCGACTGGGACGACATGTGGCTGCACGAGGGTTACGGCACCTACATGCAGCCGCTGTACCTGCAGTGGCTGCGCGGCGACATGGAGTACTACGCCAACCTGATGAAGCATCGCGCCGACCTGATCAACAAGTTCCCGGTAGTGTCCGGCAAGAGCCAGACCGGCAGCCAGGTTTACGACGAAGCGACGGGTCCCGGCCACGACCTGTATTACAAGGGCTCGCTGATCCTGCACACGCTGCGCAACCTGATCGGCGACAAGGATTTCTTCGCGGTCACGCGGCAGGCCGTCTATGGCGCCGACAAGCCCGTGCCGGGCAATTTCAAGCCGTTGTACCTGAGCACGCCCGAATACATCGCCATCGTCAATAAGGTCACCGGCCGCGATTACCGCTGGTTCTTCGACGTCTATCTCTACCAGGCGGCTTTGCCGGAACTGATCGCCACGCGCGATGGGAAAGGCTTGTCTTTGCGCTGGAAAACCCTCGCCGACAAGCCGTTCCCGATGCCGGTGGAAGTGCGCGTCGACGGCCGCGACCGGGTCGTGGCGATGAAGAACGGGCAGGGCCGCGTGGAGATGCCGGCCGGCGCGGTCTATACCGTCGATCCGCACTCCAAGGTGCTGCGCGACTTGCCCTACATGGACGAGTTCAAGGCCGACAAGGCCGCGCGCGAGAAAAAAGCAGCGGAGCAGAAAAACAAGAAGAAATAGGCCCAAGCGGCCATGGCCGCTTGTCCCAGTGAGATCTGCAGTCGTCAGGGGGAATCGATGAACAGAAGTTTCGGTGCGTTGCTGGTCGTTTTGACGGCGTTCTCGCCGGTGACCTGGGCAAGGCAGGGCGCATTGACCAAGCACACCTACGATTCCGGCGCGTCGCGCGCGCCCGAGCAGTTGGCGGTGGTTTTCGAAAAGGCCGACCTGCAGTTCAAAGTGGATCCAGCCAAAAAAAGCCTGAGTGGAGACGCCGCGCTGACGTTCCGCGCCACCGCTCCGGTGTCGCGGCTGGTGGTGGATTTTGATCGCAATTACGCGATCCGATTGGTTTCCATCGATGGCAAGCCCATCGTCAAAGGCGGCTATCGGAATCCGGATGGCAGGATGGCGATAGACCTGCCCAAGCCGCTCGCCGCCGGCGAGCGCGCGGTGCTGCGCATCGTCTACGCCGGCAAGCCGCACGTCGCCGACCGCGCGCCCTGGGACGGCGGCTTCGTCTGGGCCAAGGCGCCGACCGGCGAGCCCTGGGTCGCCTCCGCCGTGCAACTCCAGGGCTGCGATCTGTTCTGGCCCTGCATCGATCATCCGATGGGCGAGCCTCTGCAAGTCGACCAGCACATCACGGTACCGGCGCCGCTGGTCGCGGCCGGCAACGGCGTGGCGATGGGCATGGAGGAGAAAGACGGCTGGCGTACCTACCACTGGCGCACACGCGCCCCCAACACTTATGCCATCGCGCTCAACATCGGTCCTTACGAGGTGCTCGAGGCTGACTACATGAGTCGTTACGGCAATATCATTCCGCTGCGCTTCTGGTATCTGAAAGGCCATCAGGCCAAGGCCCGGGTACTATTCGAAGAGTTCCCGCTGATGCTGGATTTCTTCGAAAGCTACATCGGCCCGTACCCGTTCGGCGACGAGAAGATGGGCGTGGCCGAAACGCCGCACCTGGGCATGGAGCATCAGAGCATCAATGCCTACGGCAACGAGTATGTGAAGACGGAATTCGGCTACGACGAGCTGCTGCAGCACGAATTCGCACACGAATGGTTCGGCAACCAGCTGACCAACGTCGACTGGGACGACATGTGGCTGCACGAAGGCTACGGCAGCTACATGCAGCCTCTCTACATGGAATACCGCTACGGAAGCCAGTGGTACTACGCTCTGCTGCACGCCCAAAGGACCCGGATCGCCAACAAGTTCCCCGTGGTGTCCGGTTCGAACAAGCCGATGGGGGGCGTCTATGACGGCAAGGTAGGTCCGGGCGGGGATATTTACGCCAAAGGCTCGCTGATCCTGCACACGCTGCGCAACCTGATCGGCGACAAGGATTTCTTCGCGGTCACGCGGCAGGCCGTCTACGGCACCGACAAGCCCGCGCCGGGCAATTTCAAGCCGTTGTACCTGAGCACGCCGGAGTACATCGCCATCGTCGACAAGGTCACCGGCCGCGACTACCGCTGGTTCTTCGACGTTTATTTGTACCAGGCGGCATTGCCGCAACTGGTCGCCACGCGCGACGCGAAGGGCCTGGCGCTGCGCTGGAAAACGCCTGCGGATAAGCCGTTCCCGATGCCGGTGGAAGTGCGCGTCGACGGCCGCGACCGGGTCGTGGCGATGAAGAACGGGCAGGGCCGCGTGGAGATGCCGGCCGGCGCGGTCTACACCATCGACCCGCACTCCAAGGTGCTGCGCGACTTGCCCTACATGGACGAGTTCAAGGCCGACAAGGCCGCGCGCGAGAAGGCGGCTGCCGACAAGGCGAAGAAGGCGGCCAAGAAGTGACGCCGGGCGGTACGCGGATCGCCATCGTCCGCGAGGTCAGCGCCAGCCTGGGCGACTGCGAGCTGTCGTACGTGCCCCGCACACGCGTCGATGTCGAACGCGCCCTCGCCCAGCATCGCGATTACGCGCAAGCCCTCGAATCGCTGGGCTGCACGGTCGTCGCGCTGGCGGCGCAGGATGCGCTGCCGGACGCGGTCTTCGTCGAGGATATGGCGGTCGTGCTGGACGAGGTCGCTATCATGACCCGTTCCGGCGCGAAGTCCCGGCGCGCCGAATCGCCGAGCGTCGCACAGGCGCTGGCGCAGTACCGGCCGGTCGTGTCGATGTCCACGCCGGCGACGCTGGATGGCGGCGACGTGCTGCGGATCGGGCGCGTGCTGTACGTCGGCCAGTCCGACCGCAGCAACGCCGACGGCATCGCGCAACTGGGCCAACTGGTCGCGGATTACGGTTACCGGGTACAGCCCGTGCCGATCAGCGGCTGCCTTCATCTGAAGTCGGCGGTTACCCAGGTGGCGCAGGATCGCGTGCTGCTGCAGCCGGAGTGGGTGGATGCCGACGCCTTCGCCGATTTCCAGGTCATCGAAGTCGACCCGGGCGAAGCGCACGCCGCCAATGCCTTGCGCATCGGCGACCAGCTGCTTTATCCAGCCAATTTTCCGCGCACGCGGGAGCGTTTGCGCGCCGCGGGCATCGCCGTGACCGCCGTGGACGTCTCGGAACTGCAGAAAGCCGAAGGCGCCACCACCTGCTGCAGCCTCGTATTCGCGGCCTGGCCGGCGCCGCCCGCAGGACGCCGGTAAACTAGCCGCATGGTCCTGAACCTCGCCGCCTACCATTTCGTGCCCGTGGCCGACCCCGATGCGCTCGCTTCGCAGGTGCGCGCGTGGGCCGAAGCGGGCGGATTGCGCGGCACCGTGCTGGTGGCGGGGGAAGGCATCAACCTGTTCCTGGCCGGTGCCGCAGAGGCGATCGAGGCTTTTCTGCAGCGGCTGCGCGGCGATGCGCGATTCGCCGGCATCCGCACCAAGCTCAGCGAAAGCGACGCGCAACCGTTCGCCAGGCTCAAGGTGAAGGTGAAACCGGAAATCATCAGTTTCCGTCGAGAAGGCGCCTCGCCGCTCGCGGAGCGCGCGCCTGCGGTGGCGCCGGCCGATCTCGCGCGCTGGCTGGCGCAAGGCCACGACGATGCCGGCAAGCCGGTCGTGCTGCTCGACACGCGCAATCGCGAGGAAGTCGGTTACGGCACCTTCGCCGGCGCGCTGACCTTGCCGATCGACAATTTCACCGATTTGCCCGAAGCGCTGGCGCCGCATCGCGAGGCGCTGTCCGCGGCCACCGTGGTCAGCTTCTGCACCGGCGGCATCCGCTGCGAGAAAGCCGCGTTGTGGATGCGCGCCGAGGGCATGGACAACGTGCTGCAGCTTGACGGCGGCATCCTGGGTTATTTCGAACAGGTCGGCGGCGCGCATTACGACGGGCGCTGTTTCGTATTCGACGAGCGGTTGGCGCTGGATCCGGCAATGAGGCCGCTGGCGACCGCGCATAATTCCATCGCATTGGAGCGGGCATGACCTGGGTCGGAATCGCGTTGCTGCTGGTGATCCTGTATTTCGCGTTGAAAGTGGTCGGTTTCGTATTGAAGTTCGCGCTGTGGGCGCTGCTGCTGTTCGGAGCCTATTGGTTGGTGGCGCCGTACCTGTCTCTTCCGCGTCCCTTCTGGTAGCCCGGGTGGAGCCGAAGGCGATGCCCGGGATCACGACGCGACCTGGCCCGGGGTATCGTCTTCGGCTCCACCCGGGCTACGGTTGATCGCGGCCGGCTAAGCCCCATCTGATACGCATGCGATTCGATAACGCCTTCATCCGGGAATTGCCGGGCGACCCGGAAAGCGGCGCGCGCCTCCGCCAGGTGCATGGCGCTTTGTGGTCGAGCGTCGAACCGACGCCGGTCGTCGCGCCGCGGCTGATCGCCTATTCGCGCGAAATGGCGGCGACGCTGGGCATTTCCGACGCCGATATCGCGAAGCCGGAATTCGCGCAAGTATTCGGCGGTAATGCCTTGTTCGAAGGCATGCGGCCGTACGCGGCCAACTACGGCGGCCATCAGTTCGGCCACTGGGCGGGCCAGCTCGGCGACGGCCGTGCGATCGCTCTTGGCGAGACCGTGAACGCCGCCGGCGAGCGCTGGGAATTGCAACTGAAGGGCGCCGGGCCGACGCCGTACTCGCGCAGCGCCGACGGCCGCGCCGTATTGCGCTCGTCGATCCGCGAATTCCTGTGCAGCGAGGCCATGCACCACCTGGGCGTGCCGACCACGCGCGCGCTGTGCCTGATCGGCACCGGCGGGGAGGTGGTGCGCGACATGTTCTACGACGGCCATCCGCGGCCGGAACCGGGCGCGATCGTTTGCCGGGTGGCGCCATCGTTCGTCCGTTTCGGAAATTTCGAGCTGCCCGCGTCGCGTGGCGATGTCGGCCTGCTCAAGCAACTGGCCGATTTCACGGTGCGCCGCGATTTTCCCGAGCTCGCGGGCGAGGGCGTAGCCCTATATGCGGACTGGTTCGCGCAGGTTTGCGAGCGCACCGCGAAGATGGTCGCGGATTGGATGCGCGTCGGCTTCGTGCACGGCGTGATGAACACCGACAACATGTCGATCCTCGGCCTGACCATCGATTACGGCCCCTACGGCTGGATCGACGACTACGCCCCGGACTGGACGCCCAACACCACCGATGCGCACGGCCGCCGCTACCGTTTCGGCTGGCAGCCGAAGATCGCGCACTGGAACCTGGGCAAGCTGGCGCAGGCGCTGGCGCCGCTGTTCGCCACGGTCGAACCGCTGCAGGCCGGCTTGGACCGTTACGCCGAGGCCTATACGCACGCCGATCGCGACAACGTCGCGCGCAAGCTCGGTTTGGCGGAATGCCGCGAAGACGACATCGCCCTGATCCGCGACCTTCACCAGCTCATGCACGACGGCGAAATAGATATGACGATCTTCTTCCGTGCGCTGTCCGATCTCGATGCCGCTACTCCCGGCGTCGCGCCGTTCGACGAAGCCTTTTACGACGAAGCCAAACGCAGCCAGGTGGAGCCGGCCTTGCTCGACTGGTTGTCGCGCTACGCCGCCCGCCTGCGCGAAGATCCCCTGTCGCCGCAGCAGCGGCGCGAGCGGATGCGCGCCGCCAACCCGAAATACGTCTTGCGCAACTATCTGGCGCAACAGGCGATCGACCGGGCCGAGCAAGGCGACGAAAGCGGCATCGCCGAGTTGTTGGACGTCATGCGACGGCCCTACGACGAACAGCCTGGCCGCGAGGTCTTCGCCCGCAAGCGTCCCGACTGGGCGCGAGACCGTGCCGGTTGTTCGATGCTGTCCTGCAGCTCCTGAGGCTGGCTTTTTTTGTAGGAGCGGCTTCAGCCGCGAGCTTTTCCGGCGGCTTGGCGCGATCTGGCAGAAAGAGCTCGCGGCTGAAGCCGCTCCTACAAAAACCACCCCTACGAAAAGCGGAAGCCGGCTTCAAATAAGAAAAAAGCCGGCTTATTTGCCGGCTTTTTTCTCTTTCTTCGCTGCGCGTTTCTCTTTCAGCGTTTTCTCGGGTTTCTTCTTGTCTTCTTTCTTCTTGTCCAAGCCCTTGGCCATGGCGCGCTCCGGTGGTGGTGGTCGGCGGCGACAAGCGTACTGCGGGCGGCCGCGCGCCGCTAGACTATCCCCATGTCCCTGATCACCTTGAACGCCGTCGACTATGGCGTCGGCGGCCCGCTGCTGCTGGAACGCGTCGACCTGACCATCGAACCGGGCGAGCGGATCGCCCTGATCGGCCGCAACGGCGCCGGCAAATCGACCTTGCTGCGGTTGCTGGCCGGCGAACTGGTCCCCGACGACGGCGAGATCCGTCGCGAGGGCGGGCGCCGGGTCGCGCGGCTGGAGCAGGAAGTGCCGTTGGACGCCGCCGGCAGCGTGTTCGACGTGGTCGCCGCCGGCCTGGGCGAACTCGGCGCGCTGCTGGCCGACTACCACCATCTGATCCACGCCGAACGCATCGACACCCAGGCTTTGGCGCAGGTCCAGGGCCGGATCGAGGCCGCGCACGGCTGGTCGCTGGACCGCAAGGTCGAGGAAACGCTGGCGCGGCTGGGCCTGGACGGCGACGCCGATTTCGCGGCCCTGTCCGGCGGCATGAAGCGGCGCGTATTGCTGGCTCGGGCGCTGGTGTCCGCGCCGGATCTGCTGTTGCTGGACGAACCCACCAACCATCTCGACATCGAGGCGATCGACTGGCTCGAAGGCTTCCTGAAGGGCTGGCAGGGCGCGCTGGTGTTCGTCACCCACGACCGGCGCTTCCTGCGCGCGCTGGCCACGCGCATCGTCGAAATCGATCGCGGCCGTGTCACCAGCTGGCCCGGCGACTGGGCCAATTACGAACGCCGGCGCGAGGAACGGCTGAACGCGGAGGCCCAGGAGAACGCGCGCTTCGACAAGCTGCTGGCGCAGGAGGAAGCCTGGATCCGGCAGGGCATCAAAGCCCGCCGCACCCGCGACGAGGGCCGCGTGCGGCGCCTGCAGGCGATGCGCAGCGAGCGCGCCGCACGGCGCGAGGCCAGCGGCAACGTGCGCCTGCAGACCTCCCAGGCCGGCGCTTCGGGCCGCAAGGTGATCGAAGCGAAGGAAGTCTCCTTCGGTTTCGACGGCCGGCCCATCGTCCGCGATTTCTCGGCTACGGTGATGCGCGGCGACCGCATCGGCCTGATCGGCCCGAACGGCAGCGGCAAGACCACGCTGCTGAAACTGCTGTTGGGCCAGTTGCCGCCCGATGCAGGCGAGGTGAAGATCGGCACGCAATTGCAAGTGGCCTATTTCGACCAGTACCGCGCCGCGCTGCGCGAGGACTGGAACGCGCTGGACAACGTCGCCGAAGGCCGCGAATTCATCGATGTCGGCGGCGGCAGCAAGCACGTGCTCGGTTACCTGCAGGACTTCCTGTTCACGCCCGAACGGGCGCGAGCGCCGATCACCCGCCTGTCCGGCGGCGAACGCAACCGCCTGCTGCTGGCCAAGCTGTTCGCGCAGCCGTCCAACCTGCTGGTGATGGACGAGCCGACCAACGACCTGGACGTGGAAACGCTGGAATTGCTGGAGGAAATGCTCGCCGATTATCCCGGCACGCTGTTGCTGGTCAGCCACGACCGCGATTTCCTCGACAACGTCGTGACGTCCACCTTGGTCATGGAAGGCGACGGGAACGTCGGCGAGTACATCGGCGGGTACAGCGATTGGCTGCGGCAAAGGCCGGTCGCCGCGACCGCTGCCGCCGCTGCGAAAGCCGCGCCGCCGCCGTCGCCGGTTCCAGCCGCGCCTTCGAAGCGCAAGCTCAGTTATAAAGATGTGCGCGAGCTGGAATCGCTGCCTTTGCGGATCGAAGCCCTGGAAACGCGCATCGCCGAGCTGACTGCGCAAATGAACGAACCGGGCTTCTACCAGCGCGACGGCGGCGCGATCGTCGCCCACAACGACGTCCTGGCCGCGGCGCAGGCCGAGCTCGATGCGGCCTACGCGCGCTGGTCGGAACTGGAGCAGTGACATGATCGTCGTCCATCACCTCGACAACTCCCGTTCGCAGCGCGTGCTATGGCTGCTCGAAGAACTGGGCCTCGACTACGAGATCGTGCGCTACCAGCGCGACCCCAAAACCCTGCTGGCGCCGCCGGAGCTGCGCGCGGTGCATCCGCTCGGCAAGTCGCCGGTGGTGATCGACGGCGACGACGTGCTGGTCGAGTCCGGTGCAGTGCTGGAAACGCTGCTGGAGCGGCACGATACCGGCCACCAGCTGGCGCCGGCGCCGGGCACCCCCGAACATCTGCGATACCGCAGGTGGATGCACTACGCCGAAGGTTCGGCGATGCCGCCTCTGCTGATGAGCCTGGTATTCCGGCGGCTGAAATCGGCGCCGATGCCGTTCTTCGCCAAGCCGATCGCGCGCGGGATCGCGGACAAGGCCTTGAAGACCGTCGTCGGGCCGCAGCTCAAATTGCATTTCGACCATATGGAAAGCGAACTGGAGCGGTATGGCTGGTTCGCGGGCGGACAGTTCTCGGCCGCCGACATCCAGATGAGTTTTCCGGTCGAGGCTGGCGCGGTGAGGCTGGGTTACGAGCGCTATCCGCAACTGGCGGCGTTCCTGCAGCGCATCCACGCGCGGCCGGCGTACCAGCGCGCGTTGCAGAAGGGCGGGCCGTACGGACTGCTCGGTTAGAGCGTTTGCTTTGCGCCCTTTGTAGGAGCGGCTTTAGCCGCGAGCTTTTTTGCCAGACCGCTGAGCAAAAGATCAAAAGCTCGCGGCTGAAGCCGCTCCTACAAAAAAGCCTACAAAGCGGTTTCGAAGGCGTCTTCGGGCAGGGCGACGAAAGCCCAAAACGCGACATCGCGCGCGGTCCATTCTTTCGAGGCCTCGCCGAGGATGTCGAGCAAGGTCTCGAAACTGGCCGGATCGGCCGCACGCAAATCGGCGCCGCCTTCCAACAGCAAGGCATAGCCGTCGGCCGGCAGCCAGCTCAGGTCGCGCAGGCCGTCCGACAACGCGTCCCAGTTGCGGCCGAAACTGCCGGGAAATTCCAGCATCGTGGCGATGCGCAGCAGCAGCATGGCCTTGTTGCGGCATTCGCTCAGGTCGATGCGCCAGGCGCGCAGGCCGGCGTCGCGCGTCAGCACGTCGAGCGTGGCCAGATCGTCGGCCGCGACCAGGAACACGCCGGCGCGCGCCGGGTCGGACAGGCCCAGGTCGAAACCCGATTCGCTCATCGCCGCGCTCCGTACGGACCAGGATCGAAGGCCTGGAAACTGTCGTAATGGTCGTCGCTGTAGTACCAGGCTTCGGGCGGATCGCCGCCGGTGACGATCCGCCGCGCGCCGCGATGGCCCAGGCCCGGCGTGTCGACGGTGTATTCGCGGTAGTAGCCGCGCGGCTTGCTCGGCAGCCGGCCTTCGCGGTTGCCGAATACGCTGCCGTCCTGACGGTGCGGGAACGGGCCGCCGCGGGCGATCAGCCGCAAGGTTTCGTGCGCCTCGCGCGGCAGGAATTCCGGCAGCGTGGCGCTGGCGTCCGGCGGCTGCGAGGAGGGATGCGGAGCGTCGCCGGGCCGCTGCGGCACCGAAGTGCCGATCGCGGTCGCCGGCTGATCCGGCGTAGTGGTCAGCCGCGGCCACAGCAGCGCCAGGGCGACCAGCAGCAGGGCGGCGATGAGCAGTCCGGGTTTGCGCATCGTCCGAGTTTATCGGCCCGGCCCGTCCGGCGGTAAAGTGCGTGCAGCCGCCGATCAGGAACCATTATGGGAAGCCGACCGGAAAGCCGCGATCCGCGCATCGACGCCTATATCGCCAAGTCGGCCGAATTCGCGCGGCCGATCCTGAAACGGCTGCGCGAAACCGTGCACGAGGCCTGCCCCGAAATCGAGGAAACGATGAAATGGGGTTCGCCATCGTTCGTCTACGCTGGCGGCATCCTGTGCGGCATGGCGGCGTTCAAGCAGCATGCGTCGTTCGGCTACTGGAAGCATGCGCTGGTGATGGGCGCCGATGCCGCGCGCGACGGCATGGGCAGCTACGGCAAGATGGCCGGCCTGGCCGACTTGCCACCCAAGAAACGCCTGATCGCCGACATCAAGAAGGCGATGAAGTCGAACGAGCAGGGCGTCAAGACGCCGGGCGTGCGCAAGTCGCTGGCGCCGAAACCTCCGCCGAAGGCAAATCCCGCCACTGGAAATACGGCGGCTGAAGGCCGGCTCGCGGCGATGCGCAATCGCGACGCAGGTCAGGTATTGCGGCAGTGCGAGACGCTAGGCTGGCTGTTCGGCGGCGCAACGAGGAGGTAGGCCCTGGCATTGACCGGAACCAAGGCGGCGCTGGCGGAGGATCTTGCGCCCGATTCGCTGGCGCGGGACCTGCGTTTCGTCAGGCGCATCCACCGCATGCGCACGCTAGGCCTGGGCTTGGGCGTGTTGCCGATCGCCTCCGTGTTGTACCAGCAGCAGGCGCCGCCGTTCGTCTGGGCGGCGCTGTTCCTCAACGGCTACGTCTGGCCGCATGTGGCCTACCTGCTCGCGCGCCGCAGCCGCCAGCCGGCGCGTACCGAATTCCGCAATCTGATCGTCGATTCCGCCCTGGGCGGCATGTGGATCGCGGTGATGCAGTTCAACCTGTTGCCCAGCGCGTTGCTGGCGGTGATGCTGTCGGTCGACAAGATCGGCGTGGCCGGCTGGCGCTTCCTGGCGCGCACCGCCGCCGCACAGGTGCTGGCTTGCGCGGCGGTGTCGGCCGCGCTCGGGTTTCCTGTGCAGTTGCAGAGCACCATGTTCAACATCTTCGCCAGCCTGCCGTTCCTGTTCGCCTATCCGACGGCGCTCAGCACCGCGGCCTACCAGCTCGGGCGCAAGGTGCTACGCCAGAACCAGCAACTGGAACACCTCAACCGCATCGACGACATCACCGGCCTGTACAACCGCAGGCATTGGGAAGAGGCGGCCGCGCGGGAACTGGCGCGCTACATGCGCACGCGGCGGCCGGCGGTGGTGATGATGATCGATCTGGACGGCTTCAAGCAGGTCAACGACCGACACGGCCATGTCGTGGGCGATGCGGTGCTGCGCAGCGTCGCCGAGGCGCTGAAGGGCGCGGTGCGCGAAATCGATACGCCGGCGCGTTATGGCGGCGACGAATTCTGCGTACTGCTGGCCGAGACCAGCGCCCACGGCGCGCGCGAGCTCGCAGAACGGCTGCGTGCGCTGGTGGAACGCATGGAGTTCCCGCAGGCGCCGGGACTGCACTGCACGATCAGCATCGGCATCGCCGAGGCCAACCGCCTGTTGGTCAGCGTAGAAGACTGGGTGGACCTGGCCGACACCGCCATGTACCGCGCCAAGAACAGCGGGCGCAACCGCGCCGAGGTCATTCGCGGACTAGTCTGAAGCGGCGCCGCCGATCCGGCGGCAGACCAGCAGCACGGTGTCGACGTCGTCGGTGTCGATCATGCCCGGCGACATCGACAGCGCCGGCTGGGTACCCAGGGCCAGGCGCATGAACACCCGGTTGTACCACCACATGGCGCGTTCGCGCTGGTGGGTCAGGTACCACATGCCCAGTTTCAGCAGCCGGGTCGATTTGGGTTGCATGCCGTGCGCAGCGCTGCGCTGCAGCGCGAAGCCGTGGCGCGCGAGCAGCGCCAGCAGAGCCTCGGGTTCGTAACGGCGGCGATGCCCGACGAAATCGTCGAACGCGGTCCACGCCGCCATGTGGATCGGCACCGACAGCAGCAGCGTGGCGCCGGGCGCGGCGACGCGCGCGAGTTCGGCCATGGCCGCCTCGTCGCCGTCGATGTGCTCGATGATGTCGAACGCGCAGACCAGATCGAAAGCGTCGTCGGCATAGGGCAGGGCATCGGCCAGCGCCTGCGTGGCCAGGCCGCCGTGCGCGCCGAGCTGGCGCAGCGCGGGCGCGCTGATGTCGGCGAAGGCGGTGCCGGCGATCGGCAGGCGCGGGCGCAGGCCCGGCGCGAGTTCGAGGCGGCGCGGCGCGTTCGCGGCCAGTTCGGCGACCAGCGGCCACGTGTTGAACTGCTGAGGCGGGATCAGGCGCGCATCGCGCCACAACGCGTCGTAGAAGCTGCGGTTGACCTCGAGCAGGTCGGCTTCGACGGCCGGTATCGGCGCGCTGCGCGCAGGCGCTTCAGCGGTCGAGATAGGCACCGCAGCCCTTGTAGGTCTTGTCGCCGACCGTCAGTTCGGCGCTGGTTTCGAAACGTTCGCCGCTCATCGCATCGCTGCAGGCTTCCTGCTTGGTGCGCAGTATCACGTTGGTTCCATCTTCCATCTGCGCGCCGAAGCCGGGCGTGCTGCTGATGCCATGGCTGCGGGCGATGTCGATCTTGCGTTCGCCGTAATCCAGCTCCGCATGCAGCGGATACGCATCGCCGGCGCCGATCTCCACCCACCAGCCCGGTTCCTGGCCGACCGCGCGCAGCACGACGCCACGGGCGCGGGCGTCTTCCCACGGCGAGACGTGTTCGGTGGTTTCGCAATCGCGCTTCTCTTCGCCGGCCAGGGTCAACATGGCTTGTTCGCCCTTGTTCCAGAACTCGTTGCCCTTGTCGTCGGCATAGCGCGCGCCGGAAGCGGACTTGGCGACCGGCAGCGCCAATTTGCGACCGGAGAAACCAAGATCGACGCGTTCCTGTGCGAAGGCGGCCGACACCAGCAATTCGCCGCAACGCCACCGTGTCGTCGGCGCTGCCGGCGGCGGCGGAGCCGGCGGTGTCGGCACCGACGGCGGCTGCTCGGCCGTCGGCGACGCGGGCTGTACGTCGTGCGGTCCGCACGCCGTCGCCAACAGCGCGAGCGGCAGCGACCAGGCCAGATGCGACGGCGAAGCTTTCATGGACCGCTCCGGGGGAAGGCGGGGTCTACAGTATGGCCTCAATCGGAGCGCGCGGCGATCCGCGTCGCCGGTGCGGATCGGCCGAGGCAGCATTTGGCTGGACGCGAACTCCGGACTCCAACAACGCTATGTCACCGTTCGACAAATCTAGCCGTCATCCCAGCGAACGCTGGGACCCATCTTGCTCTTGCTCTTGCTCTTGCTCTCGCGCTTGCCCTTGCCCTTGCCCTTGCCCCTAAGCCGTCATCCCGGCGAAGGCCGGACTGCGCAGGCAGGATGCCGGAGCGAACATCCGCGCAGCGGATGGCCCGAAGGGCATGCCGCAGGAGCGGCATGTCATCCAGGCCCGCGTCCTGGCGGGTGGCGTTGCGACTCGCGCCATGGACAAAGGCTTCCGGCTGCGCCGGGTCACTTTCTTTGCTGGCCCAAAGAAAGTAACCCAAGAAAGGGCCTGAACTGCGGTGCGATGCGTCGTACCTGAAAGTCTGCCAGCGGCCTGGCTTTCGTCGCAGGTGACCTTCTTACGCAGGTACTAGATTTTGATTCGTAGCGGATGGGTGACGTGGCTTTTGCGGATGGGCGCTAATAAGGGCATCCTGGCGAAAACCGGAATCCATGCTGACGTTATGCGAAGGCCGAGGTGGTTCGTTCCGTCGAAAACTAACGCTGCCCTTCGCCGCCTGCACGCGGCGTCAACAGGCGCAGGCGCACATGCAGGCCGTAATGGTCGGAGGGCCAGACGCCTTCGCTATCGGCGCGATTGAGGATGATCGTCGCCGCAGCCGGCGAGAACGCTCCCCGCTGAAGGAAGACGTGATCGATGCGCTTGGGCGCGAAATAGGCGAGATTGAGCGTGCTGTGCGCCTTGGGGTCGGCGTCCGCATCCGGATGGAGCGCGTCGTAAGCGTCTTCGAATCCGGCGGCCAATGCCTGCAACTCCGGAGCGGAGGAAGCTGCGTTGAAATCGCCGGCCAGGACCGATGGCGCATCCTTGCGGGTGCGCGCGATAAAGGCGAGCAACCCTTCGACCTGCTCTCTGCGGATCGCGCCGCCGCTATCGGTCCAGTGCAGGTGGGTGTTGTAGATGTTGACCGCGCGGCCGCCGACGGCGATGCGCACGTGCAAAGCGGTGCGGGAATCGTCGAGCGGCTCCAGCCGCGTCCAGTCCTGCGCCAGGATCGGATGGCGCGTCAGTATCGCGTTCCCGTAGCGTCGCGGGCTGTCGGCCGGATCGGTCGAGCTGAAGACGTATTCGTATCCGAGCGCATCCGCCAACGTCTTCGCCTGGTTGGGCAGCCTTTCGTGGCCGATGACTTCCTGCAGCGCGATCGCATCCGGCCGCAGCCGCTTGAGTTCGGCGAGGATCGCCGGCAGGCGCTTGGGCCATTGCGCTTTGTCGTGATACAGGTTCAGGGTGACCAGCGATATCTCGGGATCGGGTTTTTTCTCACGATTGGTTTCGTGCGCAACCGCATTCATCGGTAGCGGGGTCAGGGCCAACGCCAGCAGATAAAGCGCCATGCGTATGGCAATGCTCGCTCGCATTTCCGGATCCTGTGAGGCCTTGCCAGGATTGTAGCTTCGCAGATTTGTCTGAATAGGGCGTGGCGTTTACATCCGCAGATGTTCACTACGGCCTTCGGCCTTCGCAGTCCCGCTTTCGCGTGAATAACGGCCTTTAAGAGCATCGCCGTCTCAGCATTACGCGCATGAAGCCCACTCCCGCTTGCGGGAGAGGGTTGGGTGAGGGCGCGTGATACATGGCGCCGAGTATGGCGCAAGGCGGATCGTTCAGCGTGGAGGGGTTCGCGGTGCATCGGCGAGGAAGGAAACGATTTCCGCCAATAGCGCATCGCGGCCGTGCTCAGGCCGGTCGAGATGGACCATATGCGTGGCGTCCGGCAGATCCAAGCGCTTCACGCCCGCGCTGCGCACGGCATCGCGCGCCAGCGTCTCCGCGTCCTCGGGCCGGCTCCAGAAGTCGCGATCCGAACGGACGATCAGGATCCGCGCCGTGATCGACGAGGCATCGAACAGGCGCCGCCCCGTCGCCTGATAGAAGCTGTCTTCCATCGCGCCCATCGGCGCGCGGAAGACGGGCGGGTCCTGTCGCTTCGAGGCCGGATCGCTGGTCAGCGCGGCGGATGCATAGGCTTGGGCAATCGCCGGATCGCGCCACGACGCCTTGTCCTCGACGGGAATGGAGCGGTCCCATACGCCGAACAACGACGATGCGGGATATTCCGCGTAACCGCCGATGTCCGGATTCAGCCGCTCGGGATGCTCCGGATCGCTGACCGAAGAACCGCGGCCCAGCATCGCATGCTCGAACGAACCGCCATAAAGGGCGTTGAGCGTGATCAGGCGATCGACGTTTTCCGGACGCAGCGATGCGTAATAAGCCGCCCACATGCCGCCGGTGGCCCAGCCCAGCAGCGCGACCGGTTCGCGCTTGTCGCCGCGTACCGCACCGACCACGGCGTCGATGTCGCGCACCACTTCGTAGGCGCGCGACAGCGGACGCGATTCGGAGGCGGGCCTGTCCATCGCGGCCGGCCGTTGCGAGCCGCCGTAGCCGCGCGCGTCCATCACGTAGACCTTGCGGCCGGTGCGCCGGGCCAGGTCGGCCGCGAGCGAGCCGTTCGCGACCGGGAGATCGAAGGAGCCGATGCCGGAGACGCGGGCGCCATGGATCATGATCAGCGGGGCCGGGTCCGGTTTGGCCCCGCTTGCTGCGAGTTCGCGGACGTGCAGGCGGATGCCGTCGGAGGTGGTGACGTGGAAGTCGCGTCGTTCGATATCGGCGGCCGATGCGTTCGGCCAAGCCATGCCGGCCAGTAGCAAGGAGGCAAGGATCGGGACGAGTTTCATAATCGGACCTCGGAATGTCGCGGCAGATGGCCATGCCGCGCGCCCTCACCCAACCCTCTCCCGCAAGCGGGAGAGGGCTTAACGCGGAAGCTCAGTCTTTGGGTACGGCGGCGACGCGCAGCACCGGATACAGGTTGTAGCGCTGGTCCCACGACGAATGCAGGCGTGCGAAGAATTCCAGTCGCGCCTGCGGGTCGCGGGCGAAAGCCAGGTCGTTCTTCAGGCGCAGTTCGAACTGTTCCTTCAGCTTGGCGTCCTTGGCCAGCATCTCGCGCGCCACGTCTTCGGCGACGTAGGCTTCCATGTATTCCTTGCGCTCGAAGTCGTTGTTGAACTCGCCCCATTGCACGTAGGCGTCCGGGGCCATCGGTTCCAGCAGGCCCATCGCCAGCCGCGCCTTGGATTGCGCTATCGGCACGAACAGGCTGCCGGCGGGGATGTCGGCGGTTTCGGCCTTCCATTCGCCCTGCAGGGTCAGGCGCTGGTGGCCTTCGACCGAACCGGCGGCGAACTTGGTCTGGCTGGCGCGGAAGGCCTCGACCTTGGTCTTGGCGATGGGCTCGCCCAGCGTGCGGAACTCGACGCCGTGCACTTTGAGCTTGCCGGCCACCGATGCGGCATAGGCCGCAGGCACGATGTAGCCGCCTTTGGGCGCTACCACGGCGGTGCTGGGCAGGACTTCGTCGCGCAGCGGCAGCTTCCACACCTGCGGCTTGGTCTCGTCGTAATGCGTCATCAGCGCGCCGGAGATGTCCGACGGCGTGCGCGTGTATTCGTAGCCGCGGAAATCGACGGTGCGGACCTTGTCGCTGGCCGCGTAGTCCAGCGGCACCAGCTTGCCGCCGAGCTTTTCGGCGCGGGCGTCGGCCGCATGGGCGAGTTTCAGCCACTGGGCGCCTTCGCGGGCAGTGAGTTCGAGCACGTCGACGACGGTATTGCGGGTGATCCGCACGCGGGTCGGGTAATCCTTCCACGAATGCGTTTCCACCAGCATGCCGTAGCGGTTGCGCAGCTGGAAATAGCCGTGCGAGAAGCGCGGCGTGGGTACGCCGTCGACGAAACCGGACGTGGGCACGTCGTTCTCGACGAAGGACGGATAGAAAGGCAGCGGCAGCGAGCCCTGCCCGGCCAGCATCGAGATGGTGCCGTCGCGCAGCGCCTTGCCGGCCTTGCGCATTTCGGCGTCGCCGGAATTCACCGGTTCGACCTGGATCGAGATGTCGTGCTCGAACTTGGCGCCGTCGGTCACGTGCAGATCGACCATCGCGATCGGGTCCCAGCGCTGCACCAGCGCCAGCATCGCCTGCATTTCCGGCGCATCGGCCTTCATGTAGTCGCGGTTGAGGTTGTAGTTCTGCGCGGTGGTGCGCCAGCCCATTTCCTCAGGGCCGCGCTGGTTGGGGCGGTTCCAACGGCCGAAGCGTTCGTGACCATCGACGTTGAACACCGGCACGAAGAGCAGCACGGTTTTCTCCAGCGCGCCGGGCGCGGCCTCGCCGTCCAGCGCCTGGCGCAAGGCCAGGAAGCCCGCGTCCTTGCCGTCGATCTCGCCGGCGTGGATGCCGCCTTGCACCAGCAGCACCGGCAGCCGGCGTTCGTGCGCGGCCTCGGGCGTCAGCGCGCCGCTGCGCGAGACGACCAGCGCCTTCATCGGCCGGCCTTCGGGCGTGGTGCCGAAATCGATGCATCGCACCGCATCCGGATAACGCTGCGCGAAGGCCGCGCATAGCGCGATGACTTCGTCGTAGCGGCCGGTCTTGATGAAGCCGCTGCGCTCGGACAGGGTAGTCAGCGCCGGATCCGCCGCGAACGCCGGCGTGGCGGCCGCGGTCAGCAGGGCGAGAAGGCAGGACAGTCTTGGCATCGGTCGCATCCCCAGGAAGAAGCGGCCGATCTTAGCGGACGCGGCGCTTGCGTGCGGCTGCCGGAGGTCATCTGCTGACAGCGCATTGACAGTAGCGGTGGATTGGCCCGGTGCGCATCCCGCTAAATGGCTCCAGTGCGGGTGGCGAGTCCGTTTCTGCTCTTCGTAGGAGCGGCTTCAGCCGCGAGCTTTTCCGATCAGAACGCGGCGATGCACGTGAAAAGCTCGCGGCTGAAGCCGCTCCTACGAAGAGCAGGCAACGCGGCTCGCCTTCGGTTCGCCTTTTTCCAGGGGAGAACGTCGCGCATAATTGCCGCTCATCGATTACGGGGCTCGATCTTGCACACCCTTTACTACGCGCCCGGTTCGGCCAGCATGGTCGTGCATTGGCTGCTGCTCGAGCTCGATGCGCCGCATCAGCTGCGCTTGGTCGACACCTCGGCCGGCGAGCAGAAACGTCCGGAATACCTGGCGTTGAACCCCAACGGCGTGGTGCCGACATTGCTGGTCGACGGCGAACCCGCCTTCGAGGCCGCGGCCCTGCTGATGGATCTGGCCGATCGCCACCCCGGAGCCGGTTTCGCGCCGGCGCACGGCACGCGCGAGCGCCGGCAGTTGTACCAATGGATGTTCAACCTGGCCAATATGGTGCAGCCGCTGTTCCGGCAGTGGTGGTACCCGGCCGAACCCGCGGGCGCAGATCGCGCCGACGACGTGCGCAAGCACGTGCAGGTTCGGATCGAGGCGCAATGGGACCGCATCGAAGCGCACCTGGCCGCGCGCGGTCCGTACCTGCTCGGCGCCTCGACGACCGTCGCCGATTTTTACCTGACCATGCTGATGCGATGGTCGCGCAACATGCCCCGGCCCGCGACGCAGTGGCCGCACCTGGCCGCTTTGGCGCAGCGGATGAAGGCCCGGCCCGCATTCGCGACGCTGTATGAACGCGAAGGCCTGACCGAGTGGGCCTGACCTGCACGAGCCACGCCCGCCGCCGATAGGCTAGGCTTGTCCCGATGACCGCCGCAGGAACCGGAACCGCCCGATGACGACCATCGCCGAGCAGGCGCAGCCCAAGCACACGCCGCTGCCGCGGCAGATCCCCTACATCATCGGCAACGAGGCCTGCGAGCGCTTCAGCTTCTATGGCATGCGCAACATCCTGGTGCAGTTCCTGGCCAGCAGCGTGCTGCTGGCCTATCTGCCCGAAGCGGACCGTCAGGGCGCGGCCAAGGACGTCTTCCACACCTTCGTCATCGGCGTGTATTTCTTCCCGCTGCTCGGCGGCTGGCTGGCCGACCGCTTTTTCGGCAAGTACAACACGGTTCTCTGGTTCTCCCTGATCTACTGCGCAGGCCACGCCTGCCTGGCGATGTTCGAGGACAACCGCAGCGGCTTCTATACCGGCCTGTTCCTGATCGCGCTGGGGTCGGGCGGCATAAAGCCGCTGGTGGTTTCGTTTTGCGGCGACCAATTCGACCAGAGCAACAAGCACCGCGCCAAGGTCGTGTTCGACGCGTTCTATTGGACGATCAACTTCGGTTCTTTCTTCGCCTCGCTGCTGATGCCGCTGTTCCTGCGCGAGCTGGGGCCGGCGATCGCGTTCGGCATCCCCGGCGCGTTGATGTTCGTCGCGACCGTCATCTTCTGGGCGGGCCGCCGCAAATACATCCGCGTGCCGCCGGCGACTTCGGATCCGCATTCGTTCCTGCACGTGGCGCGCACCGCGCTGTTGACGCGCGAGCCCGGGCAGGCCAGGCCGGGATTGGCGATGGCGGCGTTCGGCGGCGCGCTGGCGGTAGGCGCCTTCTTCCTGATTCCGAAACTGGGCTTCGTGATCTGCGCCTGCATGGCCTTGGGATTGATCATCGCGTTCGGCGGCATCGGCACTTCGATGCAACTGGAACGCGCACGCGGCGCGCATCCGCCCGCAGCGGTGGACGGCGTGCGTTCGGTGCTGCGCATCCTGATCATCTTCGCGCTGACCACGCCGTTCTGGTCGCTGTTCGACCAGAAGGCATCGACTTGGGTGCTGCAGGGCAACCAGATGGCCATTCCGCACGATCTGTGGTGGTGGCCGAGCTTCCTGGTGAAGGACGCTGCGCAGATGCAGGCGCTGAACCCGGCGCTGGTGATGCTGCTGATCCCGTTCAACAACCTGGTGCTGTACCCGGCGCTGAAGCGAATGGGCTTCGAACCCACGGCGCTGCGCAAGATGGGTGCCGGCATCGCGTTCTCGGGCGTGGCCTGGATCTTCGCCGGCATCATCCAGCTGGCGATCGACGGCGGCGATCCTGTATCCCTGGCCTGGCAGATGCTGCCGTACGCGCTGCTGACCTTCGGCGAGGTGCTGGTATCGGCGACCGCGCTGGAGTTCGCCTATAGCCAGGCCACCGCGTCGATGAAGGGCGTGATCATGGCGTTCTGGTACCTGGCCAGCACCTTCGGCAGCCTGTGGGTGCTGCTGACCAACGCCGGCGTCCGCAACGAGGCGGTGATGTCGCATATCGCCGGCACCGGACTCAGCGAGAACGCGTTCCTGATGTTCTTCTTCGCAGGCTTCGCTTTCGTCGCCGCGCTGGCGTTCGCGCTGTATGCGCGGCGTTATCCCATGCAAGACAACTACCGGGCCGCCTGATGGATCTTTCGCTGACCGCCGTCATCGTCGCCGCCACCTGCCTGGTCTCGTGGCTGGCGTTCAACAACCGGCAGTTGGAGGACCGGCTGATCCTGTGGCCGCCGGCGATCGACCGGCAAAAGCAGTACGACCGGCTGATCACGCACGGCTTCATCCATGCCGACTGGATGCACCTGCTGTTCAACATGATCACGCTGTGGTCGTTCGGCACGACCATGGAAAGGTTCTACGTGGAACGCATCGGCGTTATCGGCTACCTGGCGTTCTACCTGTCGGCGATCGTGATCGCGATCCTGCCGACCTATATGCGGCACCGCCACGATGCCGGCTATCGCAGCCTGGGCGCATCGGGCGCAGTGTCGGCGGTGCTGTTCGCCTTCATCCTGCTCGACCCGTGGTCGGGCATCTACCTGTTCCTGATCCCGATTCCGATACCGGCCTTCGTGTTCGCCGCGATCTATGTCGGCTACAGCATCTGGATGGACAAGCGCGGCGGCGACAACATCAACCATAGCGCGCACCTGTACGGCGCGGCTTACGGAATCATGTTCACGCTATTCGTGGAGCCGCGCGCGGCGGCTGCGTTCTTGCAGAAGCTCGCCAGCCCGTCGTTCGGCTGACGGCTGATGGCTGGGGGCTCAGGCGGCCCGCACCAGCTTCACGACCGGCTGTTGGCCGTTCTCGTAGTTCTGCTGCAACCGCTGGCTGATGGTGGCGTCGAGCTGGGCGAGTTCGTTGCTGTCCAGTTCGCCCGCCGTAACGAGCTCGAACAGGCGGGAAAGCAGCATGTCGTCGCTCATCGACGCGGTCCCGGCCTGGTTGTTCTGGTCTGACATGGTCGTTCTCCCATCCCTATCGTCTGAGTAAACGGGATAGACGCACCAACCATGCCAGCCAATTCAGTGGCTTAGCGTTCATTCTTGTGACGCGGTGCGTCACTGAGCGCCCGCGTGGGGTAGCGGTTTGACGCCTCTCGGCGCTCGTTTCCGGTCTACAGGCGCTCACTCCTCTTGAATGGGCAGGGTGGTATCACCCGGCTCGTAGCACCCCCAAAGACGCAGCCAACCAGCCCTGGAGGAGAAAATGGCGACAGCCCGAGCCCCGAAGTCCGCTGCCGGCAAGAAGACGGCCGAGAAGAAGGCCGTCAAGAAAGCCGTTAAAAAAGCGGCCAAGACTACCCGGACAGCCGCCAAGCGCCCCGCCAAGCCGTCCCCAGCCAAGCGTTCGGCGAAGAAGACGGTCAAGAAGACCGCCGCCAAGAAGCCAGCCGTCAAGAAAGCAGTCGCGAAAAAAACCGTCGTGAAGAAGGCCGCTGCCAAGAAGGCCGTCGGCAAGAAGATCGCGACCAAGAAGGCCGCGGCCCCGGCGAAGAAAAAAGCGGCCGCCAAACCCGCCGCCGCCAAGCCGGCTGCGGCCAAGCCCGTCCCGGCAGCGACCAAGAAAACCGCGCCCGCCGTTTCCGCAGTGCCCGCCGCAGCCCCGCAACCGCGCCAGCAACCCATTCCGCAGGCCCCGCCCGCCGCGCCGGTAAAGAAGGCCACCAAGCCCGCCGCGCCGGCCTCGAGGCCGGCCGAGCCGGGCAAGATCACGCCGGGCCAAGCCTTGGCCAACACGCGCGCGCTGCTGGAAGCCAAGAAACAGCACGACCGCCAGGCCCAGCCCTGGCATGCGCTCGACCCGACCCATGCCGCGGCGCCGCAAGCGGGCCCGCAATCGCCTGAAGCGGCGGCCAAGGCGGAGGAATTGCACGAGGCCGAAAGCCGGGTCCAGGCCATCCAGGGCAGCATCAGCACCCAGGACCGCAAGAACCAGGGCAAACGCGACAACCGCGGCGGGAGCGACGAATCGTGAGCGAGCTGATCCATGACCCGGCACGGCACCGTTTCAGCATCGAGGTCGACGGTCATGAGGCGGAGCTGGTCTATGTCCCCGAGGATGGCGCCATCGCCATCGTCCACACCGGGGTGCCGCCGGAGATCGGCGGCCGCGGCATCGCCGGCGACCTGGTCAAGGCGGCCCTGGAATTCGCGCGCAACGCGGGCCTGAAAGTGAAGCCTCGCTGCGAATATGCGGCGGCCTATCTGAAGCGTCATCGCGAGTACGACGACCTGGTCGTCTGAGGGCTGTTCCTCCCCCTTTGAAAAAGGGGGGCGAGGGGGATTTGCTCTTGATCTGACTGCGCCCCAAAAGCAAATCCCCCTGTGTCCCCCTTTTTCAAAGGGGAGAAAGCGGAGGCAGGCGGGTAGAATGCGCGGCCCATGCGCCTCAACAAACACATCAGCGACACCGGATTCTGCTCGCGGCGCGAAGCCGACCGGCTGATCTCCGAAGGCCGGGTCACCGTCAACGGCCTGCGCGCGCGGATCGGCGCCGAAGTGGGCGAGGGCGACGAGGTCCGCGTCGACGGCGCCACGCTGCGCCCGCGCACTGCGGCCAAGGGCCAGCGCAAGCATGTCTACATCGCCTTCAACAAACCGCCCGGGGTGACTACCACCACCGAGTCGGCGGTGAAGGGCAACATCGTCGACTTCATCGGCCACCAGCAGCGCATTTTCCCTATCGGCCGGCTCGACAAGGATTCCGAAGGCCTGATCCTGCTGACCAGCAACGGCGACATCGTCAACGAGATCCTGCGCGCCGAGAACAAGCTGGAGAAGGAATACCTGGTGGCGATCAACCACGCCGTCACCGACGAATTCCTGCGCGGCATGGCCCGCGGCGTGCCCGTACACGGCGAGACGACACTGCCGTGCAAGACCGGCAAGCTGGGGCGGTTCGGCTTCCGGATCGTGCTGGTGCAGGGCCTGAACCGGCAGATCCGGCTGATGGCGGCACACTTCGGCCACCGAGTGAAACAGCTGCTGCGGGTGCGGATCGGCACCGTCAAACTGGGCCATCTGAAGCCCGGCCAGTGGCGCAACCTGACCGACGCCGAGCTGCGCGGGCTGCTGCCGCAGCGGCAGGACTGGTAGCCCCCGCCCGACGACCGCTCGTCGGTCCGTTCAGGGAAAAATCTCCCTATTCACACAGAAGGGGGAAAGTAGGGTATGGTGCGCCCACTGTTCAAAGCCGGGATCACGGTACATCGTGGCTCCGATGCGGTAGATCCGACGATCCGCTCCATCGCTCTCGCGTTACCCCTTGCTCGACAGTCTCGGCCATGCGTGTCGCAGGCCGTGTTCCAATCTAAAAACTGTTCCAAGGAGTAACAAAATGTCTGATCGTCAGACCGGTACCGTCAAGTGGTTCAACGACGCCAAGGGCTTCGGCTTCATCACCCCGGAAAGCGGCCAGGACCTGTTCGTCCACTTCCGCTCGATCCAGGGCAGCGGCTTCAAGTCGCTGCAGGAAGGCCAGAAGGTCTCGTTCAAGGTCGTGCAGGGCCAGAAGGGCCTGCAGGCCGACGAAGTGCAGGCCCTGTAAGCCTGTAGCTTCATCGTGACACCGGACCCCGGGCGGCGACGCCCGGGGTTTTTTATTGCCCGGAAGGCGCCGCGGCGTGGATGCGGGCATCACGCGGCGCGCGATAATTTGTGAGGATCGATGCCAAGGACTGCGCCATGACACGTTCGACACTGCCGCTGCTGCTATTCGCTCTCGCACTGGCCGCCTGCAATCGCGGCACGGAACAGGCGACGCCTGCAGGGCCGGCCACCGCGCCCGCTGCCGGCACCGAGCCGGCGCCGGCGACGCCCGCACAGCCGGTCGAGCTCAAGGACGTGGTCGAGAGCAACGAGCGCTATGTGATCGGCATCAGCTATCCGCCGGCCGCGCGCAAATATCCCGGGCTGGCGGCGCAACTCCAGCAATACGCAGAGGCCGCCCGCGCCGAGCTGCTCGAGGCCGTCGGCGGCCTGGGCAACGACAAGCCGACCGCGCCCTACGACCTGAGCCTGAGTTTCACCGAGTTGGTCGACACGCCGCAGATCGTGGCGATCGCCGCCGACGGCAGCAGCTACACGGGCGGCGCGCACGGCAGCCCCCTGATCGCGCGCTTCGTCTGGCTGCCGCAGCAGGACAAGCTGCTGACATCGAAGGAGCTGGTGCCGCAGGCCGCCGGATGGAAGCCGATCTCCGACTACGTGCGCGAGCAGTTGCACACCAAGCTGTCCGAGCGCGCCGATGCCGACGAGCTGCCGCCCGCCGAGCGCGCCGAAATGATCCGCGACGCCGGCAAGATGATCGACGAGGGCAGCGAGGCCGAGGCCGACAATTTCTCGCAGTTCGAGCCGGTGATCGGCGCCGACGGGAAGCTGAGCGCTCTGCGCTTCGTGTTTCCGCCGTACCAGGTCGGGCCGTACGCCGACGGCACGCAGACCGTGGAAGTGCCGGCCGCGATCCTGTTGCCGCATATCGCGCCGGCCTATCGCGGCTATTTTTCCGGCGGCTGAGTAGCCCGGGTGAGCCCCGGACTTGATCCGGGGGATACCTGGGCTCTTCGTTCCCGTGCGGCGTATTCCCGGGTATCGGCTGCGCCTCCACCCGGGCTACATAGAGTTCCACGATCGCAATCGTGGGATCCGGGCAGTTGCGATAATCTGCAGCTTCGATATTCGTTGTAGTGGAAATGCGGGAGTTGGCGATGAAAGCCGATGTCGCGTTGCATCCTTTCCAGGACCGCTTGCAAACTTTGCTGAGCGACGCCGATGTGCGCATCGACGGCAGCAGGCCTTGGGACCTGCAGATCGACGATCCGCGTTTGGCCGCACGCGTATTGGCGCGCGGCTCGCTGGGTCTGGGCGAGTCCTATATGGACGGCTGGTGGCATGCCGCATCGCTCGACGGCCTCCTGTTCCGCCTGCTCGATGCGCACATCGACCAGCGCGCGCACAGCCTGGCCGAAATCTGGGACGGATTGCGCGCACACCTGCTCAACCTGCAGAAAGGGCGGCGCGCCTTCGAAGTCGGCGAGCGCCACTACGACCTGGGCAACGACCTCTACCAGGCCATGCTCGGCAAGCGACTGGTCTACAGCTGCGGTTATTGGCGCGAGGCGGACAACCTGGACGACGCCCAAGAGGCCAAGCTCGACCTGATCTGCCGCAAACTGGGCCTGCGCCCCGGCATGCGCGTGCTGGACATCGGCTGCGGTTGGGGCGAGGCGCTCAAGTTCGCGGCCGAACGCTACGGCGTGAGCGGCGTGGGCATCACGATTTCGCGCGAGCAGGCCGCATATGCACGGGAATTGTGCGCCGGCCTTCCCATCGAGATCCGCGTGCAGGACTATCGGGAAGTCGACGAGCCTTTCGACCGGATCCTGTCGGTCGGCATGTTCGAGCACGTCGGCGTCAAGAACTACCGCGCCTATTTCGAAATGGCCCGGCGCTGCCTGTCGGACGAGGGCCTATTCCTGCTGCATACGATCGGCGGCAACCAGTCGGTCACGCATACCGATCCATGGATCGGCCGCTACATCTTCCCCAATTCGATGCTGCCATCGGCGGCGCAGATCGCCACTGCGGTCGAAGACGTGTTCGTGGTCGAGGACTGGCACAATTTCGGCACCGACTACGACCGCACGCTGCAGGCCTGGCGCGCCAACATCGAAAGCGCATGGGATGGCCTGCCGGCGCGCTACGACGAGCGCTTCCGACGCATGTGGCGCTACTACCTCTCCGCATCGATGGCGGCCTTCCGCGCGCGGCGCATCCAACTGTGGCAGTTGGTGCTGTCGCCGCGGGGCGTGCGCGGCGGCTACATCGCGCCGCGCTGATCTCAGCTTTTCGGTAGGAGCGGTTTTCGTGGGAGCGGCTTCAGCCGCGAGCTCTTGCCAGGTCGCCTCGCACTAGAGAAGCTCGCGGCTGAAGCCGCTCCCACAAAAGCCGCCTCATCTCGCATCGCCGCGCGCGATGGCCCACTATGTGCGCCTGTCCGCCATCCGATACGAGGGTTCTATGCAGTCATGGCTCCGCCGCAAGGATATCGACCTGGTCACCGTGCACGAGGAAGGGCGACGGCTGGTGCCCACCTTGAGCTGGCCGCACCTGGTCGCACTAGGCATCGGGGCCATCGTCGGCACCGGCATCTACACCCTGATCGGCGTCGGCGCCAACCTGGCCGGTCCGGCGGTGCTGATCTCCTTCCTGGTAGCCGGTGTCGTGTGCGCCTGCGCGGCGCTGGCCTATGCCGAAATGGCCACGCTGATGCCCGCCGCGGGCAGCGCTTACACGTATAGCTATACGGTGCTCGGCGAGAGCATCGCCTGGATCGTCGGTTGGAGCCTGATCCTGGAATATTCGCTCGTCGTTAGTGCGGTGGCGGTGGGTTGGTCGGGTTCGGTGATGGAATTCCTCAACGGAATGGACATCCACATCCCGCAGGCATTGGCGGCCGGTCCGCATGCCGGCGGCGTGATCAACCTGCCCGCAGTGTTGATCGTCTTCGTGGTGGCGGGCTTGTTGATCGTAGGCACGCGCGAAAGCGCGACTTTGAACGCTGTATTGGTGGTGATCAAGGTCGTGGCGCTGGTGGTGTTCGTGGCCATCGCGATGCCGCATTTCGACACTGCGCATATGGAGCCGTTCATGCCTTTCGGCTTCGCCAAGCAAATGGGTCCGGATGGCATCGAGCGCGGGGTGATGGCGGCCGCGGCGATCATCTTCTTCGCCTTCTACGGTTTCGATGCGATTTCCACCGCGGCCGAAGAAACCAAGAATCCCGAGCGCGACCTGTCGATCGGCATCATCGGATCGATGGTCGCCTGCACCCTGATCTACATCGTCGTCGCTTTGGCCGCCGTGGGCGCGATGAGCTATGCGGTCTTCGCGCAGAGCCCGGCGCCGCTGGCCTTGATCATGCGTGAACTGGGGCAGGGCACGGCCGCCAAGATCGTCGCCGGCGCCGCGGTGGTCGCATTGCCGACCGTGCTGCTGGCGTTCTTCTACGGGCAAAGCCGCATCTTCTTCGTGATGTCGCGCGATGGCCTGTTGCCGCGCGGTTTGTCGAAAGTGAATCCACGCACCGGCACGCCGGTGGCCATCACGCTGTTCACCGCTGTGCTGGTCGCAGCGCTGGCCGGCGTGGCGCGGCTGGACGAGATCGCGGCGCTGGCCAATGCCGGCACGCTGGCCGCATTCACCGCGGTGGCGGTATGCCTGCTGGTGCTGCGCAAGCGCGATCCTTCGCGCCCGCGCGTGTTCCGCACGCCGTTCGCCTGGGTGGTGGGGCCGGTGGCGATCCTCGGTTGCCTGTACCTGTTCTGGAGCCTGCCGCAACGCACGCAGCTGTGGTTCCTGGTGTGGAATGCGATCGGCGTGGCCGCCTATCTGGCTTATGGACGGCGCAGCAGCCTGCTGGCGCGCTCGCAGGACGCCTAGAGGTTTTCCTCCCACGAATGCACCGATGTAGCCCGGGTAAGCGAAGCGCACCCGGGGCTTTTCATGGGGTTTACGGCGGTCCCGGGTGCGCTTCGCTTACCCGGGCTACGCCAGCGCAGTGCCCAACGCCGCGCCGGCTTCCGCATCGATCTTCAACGTCGCAAGGTCGTCAGCGCGTGTGCGCCCGCGGTTGACGATGGCGATCGGCAGGCCGGCTTCGTGCGCGCCGCGCACGAAGCGATAGCCGGAATAGACCATCAGCGAAGAACCGACGACCAGCACCGCATCCGATGCCTGCAAAGCCGACTGCGCCTGCAAATAACGCGGCCGCGGCACGTTCTCGCCGAAGAACACCACATCTGGCTTCAGCAAGCCGCTGCAGTGCGGGCAGGGCGGCACGCTGAAACGCGAGAAATCGCGGCCGTCGAGATCGGCGTCGCCATCCGGCGCGGTCATCGCTTCCAATCCGGCCCAATCCGGATTGCGCTCGGCGAGCGAGCGCTGCATATCCGCACGCGCCAGCACCGCGTCGCAAAACAAGCACACGACGTGGTCGAGGCGCCCATGCAGATCGATCACCGGCGCGCTGCCGGCGCGTTGGTGCAGGCCGTCGACATTCTGCGTGACCAGCGCCGAGACGCCGCCCCGCGTCTGCCACTGCGCCAGCGCACGATGCGCGGCATTGGGTTGCGCCTCCGCCACTCGCGGCCAGCCGATGAAGCTGCGCGCCCAATAACGCGCATTGACTTGGGCATCGCCGACGAACGCCTGGTAGGTCACCGGCGGCGTGCGTTTCCATTGGCCGTCGGCGTCGCGGTAGTCGGGGATGCCGGAACCGGTGCTGCAGCCTGCGCCGGTGAGCACGAATACCTGACGAAACGGCGATAGCCATTCGCGCAACGGGTCTGCGGAGCGGTCGGTGGGCTGCGCATGCATAGCCGTATCGTAACGCCCGGTGCGACTGAAGGATTCAGATTCGTAATCCGTAGCCCGGGTAAGCGAAGCGCACCCGGGGCGCGCGGGATCCCGGGTGCGCTTCGCTTACCCGGGCTACGAAGAACGCGTCTCAACCGATGAGATCGCCAGCGTTTAGGTTCGCTGGATGAGGATCCGGCCGCGATTGAATTCGGCCCGAATCGGCCCGATTTTCTTGTTCCGCCCATCCATCTTGCCCGGCGCGATAATCCCCCCAGATGCCGTTAGAAGCCTTCCACCCCGCGGTCGCCAACTGGTTCCGCAACGCGTTCCCGGCGCCTACCGAGGCGCAGGTTGCGGCGTGGCCGGCGATCCGCGGCGGCCGCAATACGCTGGTGGCGGCGCCGACCGGCTCGGGCAAGACCCTGACGGCATTCATGACCGCGATCGACGGCCTCGTGCGCGAAGGCTTGGCGCAAGGCGGCTGCGACCTGCTGGGCCAGCAGTCGGCGCTGCCGGACCAGACCACGGTGGTCTACGTCTCGCCGCTCAAGGCGTTGTCGAACGATATCCGGATCAATCTGGAAGCGCCCTTGGCCGGTATCCGCGCCGAACTGGAACGCATGGGCCTGCCGGATATCGAGATCCGCACCGCTGTGCGCACCGGCGACACCCCGCAGGCGGAGCGCGCGTTGGCTCGCCGCAAGCCGCCGCATATCCTGGTCACTACGCCAGAATCGCTTTACGTCCTGCTCGGATCAGAATCGGGCAGGGCGATGCTCGGTACCGTGCGCACGGTGATCGTCGACGAAATCCATGCGATGGTCGGCAGCAAGCGCGGCAGCCATCTGGCGCTGTCGCTGGAACGGCTGGAAGCCCTGTGCGGGCGCCGGCTGACGCGCATCGGCGTGTCGGCCACGCAGAAGCCGATCGACGAAGTCGCGCGGTTCCTGGTCGGCGCCGGCGCGGTAACGCAGGACGGCGCACCCGATTGCGAAATCGTCGACATCGGCTACGCCAAGAAGCGCGACCTCGCCTTGGAACTGCCGCCGACGCCGCTGAGCGCGGTGATGTCCGGCGACCAGTGGAGCCAGGTGTTCGCGCGGATCGCCGACCTAGTCGCCCAGCACCGCACGACGCTGGTGTTCGTCAACACCCGGCGCATGGCCGAACGCGCTTCGCGCGAGCTCGGCGAATTGCTCGGTAAAGAGGCAGTCGCAGCCCACCACGGCAGCCTGGCCAAGGAAATCCGCCTGGATGCGGAACAAAAACTCAAGCGCGGCGACCTGCGCGTGCTGGTGTGCACGGCGTCGCTGGAACTGGGCATCGACATCGGCGATGTCGATCTGGTTTGCCAGCTCGGCTCGCCGCGTTCGATCGCCGCATTCCTGCAGCGCGTCGGCCGCGCCGGCCACCATGTCGGCGGCGTGCCCAAGGGCCGGCTGTTCCCGCAGACGCGCGACGAACTGGTCGAATGCGCTGCGCTGCTCGACGGCGTGCGCCGCGGCGAACTCGACGCGCTGATCATGCCGATCGCGCCGCTGGACGTGCTAGCGCAGCAGATCGTCGCCGAAGTTTCCTGCCGCGAATGGGACGAGGACGCGCTCTACGAATGGTCGCGGCGCGCCTGGCCCTATGCCGATCTGTCGCGCAAGGACTACGACGATGTGGTGCGGATGCTGGCCGAGGGTTTCAGCACCCGCCGCGGCATCCGCGCCGGCTACCTCCACCGCGATGCGGTCAACCGCAAGCTGCGCGGCCGCAAGGGCGGGCGCATGACCGCGCTGATGTCCGGCGGCACCATTCCCGACACCGGCGACTACACCGTCATCCTCGAGCCGCAGGCGCAGAACATCGGCACGGTGAACGAGGACTTCGCGGTCGAAAGCATGGCCGGCGACATCTTCCAGCTCGGCAACACCAGCTACCGCATCCTGCGCGTCGAGCCGGGGCGGGTGCGCGTGGAGGACGCCGACGGCGCGCCGCCCAGCATTCCGTTCTGGCTGGGCGAAGCGCCGGGTCGTACGGACGAACTGTCGTTCGCGGTGTCGCGGCTGCGCGAGGAAGTGGTCGAGCGTCTCTCCGACCACGGCGCGGCGGCGGCCCGCGACTGGCTGGTCGCCGAGATCGGCGTGCCGGGCGAAGCCGCGCAGCAGTTGCTGGACTACCTCGCCGCCACGGTGGTCTCGCTCGGAGCGATGCCGACCCAGGACAACATCGTGCTGGAGCGTTTCTTCGACGAATCCGGCGGCACCCAGCTGGTGATCCACACGCCGTACGGCAGCCGCATCAACCGCGCCTGGGGCCTGGCGCTGCGCAAGCGCTTCTGCCGCAAGTTCAATTTCGAATTGCAGGCGGCGGCGACAGAGGACGCGATCGTGCTGTCGCTGTCCACCAGCCACAGCTTCCCCCTGATCGAAGTGGCGAGCTATCTGCATTCGGCCTCGGCCGAACACGTACTGATCCAAGCGCTGCTGGACGCACCGCTGTTCGGCGTGCGTTGGCGTTGGAACGCGACCACCGCGCTGGCCTTGCCGCGCTTCACCGGCGGCAAGAAGACGCCGCCGCAGCTGCAGCGGATGAAGTCCGAGGATTTGCTGGCGACCGTATTCCCGGACCAGGTCGCCTGCCTGGAGAACATCGTCGGCGAACGCCAGGTGCCCGACCATCCGCTGGTCGCGCAGACCATGCACGACTGCCTGCACGAGGCGATGGACGTCGACGGTTGGCTGGAACTGCTGCGCGCGCTGGAATCGGGCAAGGTGCAGGTCACCGCGCGCGACCTGACCGCGCCATCGCCGTTCGCCGCCGAGGCGTTGAATGCGCGCCCCTACGCCTTCCTCGACGACGCGCCGCTGGAAGAGCGCCGCACGCAAGCGGTGCAAACCCGCCGCTACGCCGATCCGCAGAGCGCGGACGATCTGGGCCGGCTGGATATCGATGCGATCGATGCGGTTCGCGAGGAAGCCTGGCCCGAGGTGCGCAACGCCGACGAGATGCACGAGGCGTTGATGGGGCTTGGCGTCGTGAGAAGCGACGAGGCGGATCGCCATGGCTGGTCCGAATGGTTGCAGCGCCTTGCGAAAGACCACCGCGCTGCGGCTCTAAAGCCCTCCCTTTCAAGGGGAGGGTTGGGTGGGAATGGGGATGGGTTTGATCTTGAGTTGTGGGTCACTGCCGAGCGGCTCCCACAATTGCTTGCGCTGCACCCCGATGCGGCCCTGCAACCGCCGATCGAAGCGCCCGGCGAATACGCACAGCAAACCTGGACACGGGAGGATGCCACGCTCGAATTGCTGCGTTCGCGCCTGACCGGCCTGGGCCCGACGTCCGCCGCGGAATTGGCCGAAACGCTTTCGATACCGCAATCAGAAGTCGAAATGGCGCTGCTGCGCCTGCAAGGCGAGGGCTATGTGATGCAGGGCCGCTTCACGCCCGGCATCGGCGTCGACGAGTGGTGCGAACGGCATCTGCTGGCGCGCATCCACCGCTATACGCTCAAGCGCCTGCGCCGCGAGATCGAACCGGTCGAACCGCGCGATTTCATGCGCTTCCTGTTCGACTGGCAACGCGTGAGTCCGGGCACGCGCGTCAGCGGCCCCGAAGCGCTGGCCGGGGTGCTGGCGCAATTGGAAGGCTTCGAGGCGCCGGCGGCGTCCTGGGAATCCGAGTTGCTGCCGGCGCGCGTCAAGGACTACTCGATCTCGTGGCTGGACGATCTGTGCACCGCCGGCCGCACGATGTGGACGCGTTTGCGGGTGAGTTCCGGCGATACCAGCGGCAGTCGCGGCAGCACGCCGGTGCGCGCAACGCCGATCGTGCTGCTGCCGCGCCGCCACGCCTCGGCCTGGACGCGGCTTGCGCCCGGACATGCCGCCGACGACACGCTGTCTTCGCGCGCGCAACGGGTCGTCGACTATCTAAGCGAACACGGCGCTTCGTTCTTCGACGAACTCGTCTCCGGCGCGCACCTGCTGCGCACGGAACTGGAAGACGCGCTGGCCGAACTGGTTGCGCGTGGCCGCGTGCACTGCGACAGCTACGCCGGCTTGCGCGCCTTGCTGGTGCCGGCGTCGAAGCGGCCCAGCGCGTCTTCGCATCGCCGCCGCCGCGCGTCGCTGTTCGGGATCGAGGACGCCGGACGCTGGGCGCCGATCCGCCGCGCTCCTTCCGCTGCCGGCGCCAAGCCCGATCCGGAGGCGATCGAACACATCGCCCGCGTGCTGCTGCGTCGCTACGGCGTGGTGTGCTGGCGCCTGCTGGAGCGCGAAGCGTCCTGGCTGCCGCCGTGGCGCGAACTGCTGCGCGTCTACCATCGCCTGGAAGCGCGCGGCGAGATCCGCGGCGGCCGTTTCATCGCCGGTTTGTCGGGCGAGCAGTTCGCGCTGCCGGAAGCCATCGGCCTGATGCGCCAGGTGCGGCAGCGCGCGCACGATGGCGCACCGGTCTGCTTGTCCGCGGCCGATCCGTTGAACCTGGTCGGCACGCTGTTGCCTGGCAGCAAGCTGCCGCGCCTGACCGGATCGCGGGTGCTGTATCGCGATGGCGTACCGCTGGCGACCCTGAGCGCGGGACAGGTCGAACTGCTCACGACACTGAGCCCCGAAGAGGAGCGCGCAGCACGCAAGGCGTTGTTGCGCGAGCCCGATTCTGCGCCGGTGCCGGCGCCCACCGCGATCGCGGTGCATTGACCTAACCTTTCTTCAACTGCTCTTGACCCGCTGCGAGGATGATGGGCGCATCCTCGATGCGGAGAGGACGGTTGGCTACGCGCAAACCCGGCAAGAGATCCGGAAAAAAGACGGCTGCGAAAGCAGAAGCACGCAAGCGCGTCGTCGTTCGCCAAGGCGAGGCGCCGATGCCGGAAGACGAAAGCCTGGCCGCCCTGCGCGCAGCCGCGGCCGGCTGCCGGCGTTGTCCGCTGTGGAAGCCCGCCACGCAGACCGTATTCGGCGAAGGCCCCGATGACGCGCGGGTATTGGTGGTCGGCGAGCAGCCCGGCGATGCCGAGGACCTCAGCGGCCGGCCGTTCGTCGGCCCGGCCGGCAAGCTGTTCGATCGCGCGCTGCAGGAACTCGGCCTGGACCGCGCGCGTTTCTATGTGACCAATGCGGTCAAGCACTTCAAGTTCGAGCGCCGCGGCAAGTTCCGTTTGCATCGCAGTCCCGATCCGTCCGAGCGCGCGGCCTGCCGCATCTGGCTGGAACGCGAACTCGCCACCATCCGGCCGCATGTGATCGTGTGCTTGGGCGCGATCGCCGCCAAGGCCGTGTTCGGCAGCAAGTTCAAGCTGATGGAGGAGCGCGGCGTCTGGCAGAAACTGCCCGACGGCACCCGCGCCTTCGCCACCGTGCATCCGTCCTGGGTGTTGCGTCAGCGCGGCGACGATGCCCGGCACGAGGCCTACGCCAACTTCGTCGACGACCTGTCGCTGTTGCGCGGCGTGCGCCTGAAGTGAAGAAGGCGAGGGCGCCGCGCTCACGAAAACCTAACACGCCAATCAACGGCCGCATCACGCGGCCGTACCGATACTGGGACGATCGAACGGCGGCCCTGATCGGCCGCCACCGGAGAATGCGATGGCACGTCCCGTCTGGAACGGCACCCTGTCTTTCGGGTTGCTCAATATCCCCGTCCAACTGATGTCGGGCGAAAAGCGCACCGACATCCAGTTCCGCATGCTGGATTCGCGCGACAACTCGCCGATCCGCTACGAGCGGATCAACGCCGAGACCGGCGAGGAAGTGGCCTGGAAGGACATCGTCAAGGCCTTCGAATACGACAAGGGAAGCTATGTCGTCCTCGAGCAGGAAGATATCAAGTCGGCGGCGCCGGAAAGCCACAGCGCGATCGACGTGGAAGCCTTCGTCGACGCGGACGCCATCGGCCCGCAGTACTTCGAGAAGCCTTATGTGCTGGTGCCGGCCAAAAAGGCGGAGAAAGGCTATGTGCTGCTGCGCGAGGCGCTGGCCAGCACCAAGAAGATCGGCGTCGCGCGCGTGGTCATACGCACGCGCGAGCATCTGTGCGCGATCGTCCCGCAAGGCGACGCGCTGCTGCTGCTGATGATGCGCTATCCGCAGGAGCTGGTCGATGTGGAGGAATACAACATACCGGAAGGAAAGCCATCGGAGTACCGCATCACCGCGAAAGAAAAGGAATTCTCCGAACAGCTGATCAACAGCATGTCCAACGATTGGTCGCCGTCGGAATACAAGGACGAATTCAGGGCCCGGCTGCACGCGGTCATCAAGAAGAGGATGAAGAGCAAAGGCGTGGTGGCGAAGAAGGAAGAAGACGAGCAGGATGTCGCCGAGAACGCGGCGACCAACGTGGTCGACTTCATGTCGCTGCTGCAGCAGAGCATCGATCGCAACAAGCGCACGCCGGCCAAGAAGAAAGTCGCCGCCAAAAAGGCGCCGCGCAAGGCGGCGAAGAAAGCGGCGAAAGCGCGCAAAGCGCCCGCGCGGAAGCGGAAATCGGCCTGACGCAACGCGTCGAGCATGAGCCTACGCGAGTACGCCAGGAAGCGCCGGTTCGGCCAGACGCCGGAGCCCGCCGGCGATGCCGGCGTAGGCCGGCACGGGCACCGGCCGACCTTTGTCGTGCAACTGCATCATGCGCGCGCGCGGCACTACGATTTCAGGCTGGAGATGGACGGCACGCTGAAGAGCTGGGCGGTGCCGAAAGGCCCGTCCCTGCGGGCGGGCGAGAAACGGCTGGCGGTGGAGGTGGAAGACCATCCGCTCGGTTACGCCGATTTCGAAGGCGACATCCCGCAAGGCCACTACGGCGCCGGCCATGTCGACCGCTTCGATCACGGGGTATGGAGTTCCAACGGCGACCCGTTGGAAGCGCTGGCGGCGGGAAAGATCGACTTCGTCCTGCACGGCGGCAAATTGAACGGCGGCTGGAAACTGGTGCGCACCGCAAAATCCGCACGCCAGCCGCAATGGTTGCTGATCAAGCGCGACGACGAATTCGCGCAGGACGCGGAGGCCGACGATTTGGTCGGAAAAAAGGGCAAGGCATCCAGCAGGCCGGCGGCCGCATCGAAGGCCAAAACCGCGAAAAAATCGCCCGCATCGCGCAAACGCAAACCGAAGCGCGACTGGCGCGCTTCGGCGCAGGCGCTCGAGGGCGCCCGGGTGCTGCGCGACCGCACATTGCCCGCGCCGCAACTGGCGAGCTTGCGCCAAACGCCGCCGCCGGGAGACGGTTGGCTGCACGAGTTGAAATGGGACGGATACCGCCTGCTCGTGAGGATCGAGAAAGGCAAGGCCAAGCTGCGCTCGCGCAAGAACCTGGACTGGACCGCGGACTATCCGGAGATCGTGGCTGCGCTCGAATCGTTGGGCATAAGCGATGCCGACTTGGACGGCGAGCTGATCGCCCTCGACGCCAAAGGCAGGGACGATTTCTCCACGTTGCAGCACACGATCGCCGGCACCGCCAACGCCACGCTGCGCTACGTACTGTTCGACATGCCGGCGCTGGAAGGCATCGACCTGTCGCGGACGCGGCTGCTCGAACGCAAGCAATTGTTGGAGTCGCTACTGCAGGGCAGCGCTCCGATCCTGGCCTACAGCCAGCACATCGTCGGCCACGGCGACGAGGTCTTCGCCGCCAGCGCGCAGCAAGGTATGGAAGGCATCATCAGCAAGAATGTCGCTGCGCATTACCGCAGCGGCCGCTCGGACGCCTGGATCAAGGTCAAGCATGCGCAGAGCGACGAGTTCGTCGTGGTCGGCTACACCGCGCCCAGGCGCTCGCGAACCGGTTTCGGCTCCCTGCTGTTGGCGACACGGGAGCGTGCGAATTTGAAGTACGTCGGCCGGGTGGGGACGGGCTTCGACGACGAGACCTTGCGCAGCCTGACCAAGACGCTGCGCAGGCTGGAACGGAAAAAGCCCGTCGTCGACCTGCCGCCGCATATCCCGCTGTCGCTGCGGACGGTGACTTGGGTGGAGCCCAAGCTCATCGCCGAAATCGAATTCCGCGGCTGGGCCAAGGAAGGCCTGCTGCGCCAAGGCAGTTTCATCCGATTGCGCGAGGACAAAGCCATGAAGGACATCGGAGGCGATACCGGGCAGCGCATCACCAGTCCGGACAAGCAGGTGTATCCGGAAAGCGGCATCACCAAGCAAATGGTGGCGGACTACTATCGTGCGATCGCGCCGCGAATATTGCCCGAAATCGCACGCCGCCCGTTGTCGCTATTGCGTTGCCCGGACGGACTCAACGGCCAGTGCTTCTTCCAGAAGCATCACGCAGGAACGCTGGGCCAGTACGTTCATGCCATTCCGATACGCGAGAAGGACGGCGGCAAGGACGACTATCTTTATGTCGAAGATGTCGAGGGCCTGCTGGATCTGGTGCAGATGAATACGCTAGAGCTGCATCCGTGGGGATCGCGGATCGATGACATCGAGCATCCCGACCTGCTGGTATTCGATCTGGATCCAGGGCCCGGCGTGAAGTGGAAGGACGTGATCGCCGCGGCCCGCGACGTGCGCGCCAGGCTGGAGGAAATCGGCATGCACAGCTTCGTGCGCTTGTCCGGCGGCAAGGGCCTGCATGTGGTGCTGCCGATCAAGCCCGGTCCGAGTTGGGAACAGGCCAAAGCCTTCTGCGAAGCTTTCGCCGATGCGATGGCCACGCAAGCGCCGGATCGCTACGTCGCCACCGCCAGCAAGGCCAAACGGCAGGGCGTGATCTTCATCGATTGGCTGCGCAACGGCCGAGGCGCGACCAGCGTGGCCAGCTGGTCGCTGCGCGCGCGGGCCGGAGCGGGCGTGGCGATGCCGCTGCGCTGGGACGAGCTGGGCCGCACCAAATCCGGGGCGGAGTTCACGATGCAACGCGCCTTGACGCGCGCCTCGCGCCTGCGCAAGACCGTGTGGGAAGGCTGGAACAAGGCCACGAAGCAGTCTCTGGTGGCGCTGGAGTGAAGTCGAGGAGCATTTTTTTCGACACTGATAAGAGCGGATAAGGCAGATAAAGCGACCCATCCGCCCTTATCCGCTCTTATCCGTGTCGAAAAAAAGCTCTACCGGGAAATTTGCGCCGAGAATCGTCAACTGTTCGCAACCTTGGTCGCCGACCCTACGCAGGCCGGCTGACAGGGGAGTCGGTATCCCCCGACTTCCCACAGAGGTTCGAAGCCATGAGTCTGCGTTGCACTAAACTCGCCTGGACGCTGGGTGCGGCCGCCCTGTTAGCCTTCGGCGCCGCCTGCGCACAAGGGCCCGCTGTGACCGATCGACCCGCCCGCCACCATGACGACGACCACCACGGCCTGATCGTGATCGGCCACCGCGGCGCCAGCGGCTATCGCCCCGAACATACGCTCGAATCCTATAGGCTCGCGATCCGGCAGGGCGCCGATTTCATCGAACCCGATCTGGTAGCGACCAAGGACGGCGTGCTGGTCGCGCGCCACGAGAACGAAATCTCCGGCACCACCGATGTCGCCGATCGTCCCGAATTCGCCGACCGCAAGACCACCAAGACCATCGACGGCGTCGCGCTGACCGGTTGGTTCACCGAGGATTTCACCCTCGCCGAGATCAAGACGCTGCGCGCCAAGGAACGGATTCCTGAGATCCGTCCGCAGAACAAGCGCTACGACGGCCTGTATCAGATCCCGACCTTCGCCGAAGTGATCCAGCTCGCCAAGCGCGAGAGCCGCGGCGACCGCAAGATCGGCATCTATCCGGAAACCAAGCACCCGACCTATTTCGCCAAGGAAGGCCGCCGCATCGACGGCAGCCTCATTGCGACTTCGCTCGGGGCGAAGCTGGTGGAAACGCTGGTCGCGCAAGGCTTCACCGATCCCGAGCGCATCTACATCCAGAGCTTCGAAGTCGAGAACCTGATCGAGCTGAAGAAAAAGCTCATGCCGATGGCCGGCCTGGGCGTTCCGCTGGTGCAGCTCTACGACGACATCGCCGCGGCCAAGCCCTACGACATCGTCTACAACGTCGCCCACGGCGCCGATCTGGCCGCGATCTACGGCGGCCTGGCGCAGAAGATCGAAGGCGGCATTGGTCCCGATACCGGCTACGGTTCGTTCGTCACGCAGCCGGTGCTGAACTGGATGAAGGCCAATTACGCTTCCGGCATCGGGCCGTGGAAGGTGAATCTATTGCCGCGTACCGCGCTCGATCCGAAAGTCGACGCCAACGGCGACGGCAAGGCCGAACTGGGTACGCGCAATACCGGTATCGTGCACCCGATGCTGGGTCGCGCGCTGAAAGCCGGACTGCAGGTGCATCCGTACACGCTGCGTGCGGAGGAGAGCTTCCTCACCCAGACGCCGAACGGCGTGTCGCAAACGGCTCTGGCCGAAGCGGTGCAGCTCTACGGCATGGGCGTGCAGGGTTTCTTCATCGACCAGCCGGATGTGGGCGTGGCGGCGCGCGAGATTTTTCTCGATCTTAATCGCCAGTCGCGCGATCGTTAAAGCTCAAAGCCCCTCTCCCATCGGGAGAGGGGTTGGGGTGAGGGTACGGCGAAGCGAAGTTGTCGGATCGCATAGACATTCGTCAGCTCACGATCTGCGCCACGACCGGTAAGCGTACAGCTCCGCCGAACCCTCATCCGGCGCTTCGCGCCACCTTCTCCCGAAGGGAGAAGGCATGCCCGCGCTTACGGCTTCGAGGCGGTCAACCCGCGTTTCTCCAGCAACGGCTCGATCTTCGGATCGTGGCCGGCGAAATCGCGGAACAGCTGCAACGCGTCCTTGCTGCCGCCCTGCGACAACAGCGTCTTGCGGAAGTGGTCGCCGTTGGCGCGGGTCAGGCCGCCGTGCTGCTTCATCCACTCCACGCTGTTGGCGTCGAGCACTTCCGACCAGATGTAGGCGTAATAGCCGGCCGCATAGCCGCCCATGATGTGGCTGAAATAAGGCGTGCGGTAGCGCGGGGGCACCGGCGGATAGTCGACGCCGTCCTTCTTCAGCGCAGCGGCTTCGAAGGCCATCACGCCCTTCGCGTCGGGCACTTGGTCCGGGCTGGCGAACTGGTGCCAGTTCTGGTCCAGCATCGCCGCACCGAGATATTCGGTGGTGGCGAAACCCTGGTTGAACTTGGCGCTGGCCAGCACCTTGTCCAGCAGTTCCTTGGGCATCGCCGCGCCGGTCTGGTAGTGCTTGGCATAGTTGGCCAGGATCGACGGCCAGTCGGCCCACATCTCGTTGACCTGCGACGGATACTCGACGAAATCGCGCGGCACGTTGGTGCCGGTGAAGTAGGGGTACTTCACGTTCGAGAACATGCCGTGCAGGGCATGGCCGAATTCGTGGAACATGGTGGTCACTTCATCCCAGGTCAGCAGCGTCGGCTGGCCGGCCGGCGGCTTGGGGATGTTGAGGTGGTTGGCGACCACCGGCAACGTCCCGAACATTTCGCTCTGGTCGACATACGAATTCATCCACGCGCCGCCCCGCTTGGACGGGCGCGCGTACATGTCGGCGATGAAGATCGCCAGCTGCTTGCCGTCGGCGTCGAACACGTCGTACACGGTGACGTCGGGGTTGTAGACCGGCAGGTCGGTGCGCTGCTTGAACTTAAGGCCGTACAACTGGCCGGCGGCGTAGAAGACGCCATTCTCGAGCACGTTCTTCATCTCGAGGTAGGGCTTGAGCTGCGACTCGTCGAAGTCGTATTTCTCCGCGCGCACCTTCTCGGTGTAGAACGACCAATCCCACGGCTCGAGCTTGAAGGTCGGCTCGCCCTTGGCCGCCTGTTCCTTGTCGATCATGGCCTGAAGATCCGCGGCCTCGCGCTTGGCGTTGGCGACGGCGGCCGGGGCCAATTGGCCGAGCATCTTGTTGACGGCTTCCGGCGTCTTGGCGGTCTCGTCTTCGAGCACGAAAGCCGCGTAGTTGGGGTAGCCCATCATCTTGGCGCGTTCGGCGCGCAGCTTGGTCACCTTGGCGACGATTTCGGTGTTGTCGAACTTGTTGCCGCGGCTGCCGCGTGCGACCGAGGCCTTGTGCAGTTTTTCGCGGGTGGCGCGGTTAGTGAGCTGCGCTTCGGGCGGCTGGCCGGTGGTGTTGAGCAGGGTCAGCACGTACTTGCCGTCGAGCTTGCGCTTCTTGGCTTCGTCGGCGGCTGCGGTGATCTGCTCCGGCGTCAAGCCGTCCAATTCTTCCTTGGTGTCGACCACGATCGCCGAATCGTTGACTTCGGCCAGCACGTTCTGGCTGAACTGGGTCCCCAGCGAAGCCAGTTCGGCGTTCATAGCCTTCAGCTTGGTCTTGTCGGCTTCCGACAGCTTGGCGCCGGCGCGGACGAAGTCGCTGTAGTAGCGCTCGATCAGGCGCACGCCCTGCGCATCGAGTCCGAGCGAGGCGCGCTGGTCGTACAGCGCCTGGATGCGCGCGAACAGCTTCGAGTTGAGCCGGATCGCGTCGCGGTGCGCCGCGAACTTCGGCGCGTAGTCGGCGTCCAGCTTGTCGCGGGTTTCGTTGGTGTCGGCGCCGACCAGGTTGTCGAAGACGACGCGGGCGCGGTACAGGGTGCGACCGGATTTCTCCAACGCGAGGATGGTGTTGTCGAAGGTCGGCTTGTCGGCGCTGTCTGCGATCGCGGCGACTTCCTTCAGTTCCTCGTCCATGCCGCGGTCGAAGGCCGGTCCGAAATCGCTGTCCTTGATTTTGTCGAACTGCGGGTAATGCAGCGGCAGCGGGCTTTCGGCGAAGAAAGGATTCGATTCGGAAGCGGCGGGCGCGGCGGTAGCGGTTTCGTTCACAGGCGTAGGGGCTTTGTTGCAGGCGGTGGAGGCGAGGGCGGCGATGGCCACGGTCAGCGCAAGGGTCAGCGGATGCTTCATGGAGTGGGCAGTGTCGGGAAAGTGGCGCCCAGCCTAGCCCAGGCCGCGGGGGCGGGCTACCTGTGACTTTCGGCAGGGGTGGCTGTCTTCGGTCCGTTTCCGTCATCCCAGCGAAAGCTGGGACCCATTTTGCTTAACGGTCTGCGCAGAAAACCAAGATCAAGTTGGGTCCCAGCTTTCGCTGGGATGACGGGCAGGGAATCAAAGCGTCTCGAACTGCCGAATGATCCACGACATCTGGTACAGCAGCCCCACAACCGCAAACGCCGCGTGGAAGCGCCGGTTCGGCGTGGCGATGGCGACCAAGCACAGCACCACATAGGCCAGGCTGCGCAGTTCCAATTCCGGACCGAAACTTCCGAAATACTCCTGGCCTTTGATCCAGGTATCGCCCAGATCCACCACGTACGCCAGCCCCAGCAGGCCGAAGAACCATTTGCGTCGCGAATAGAAATAATCCTCGTAGCCCGCATAACCCTCCAGGCTGTCGGGGAAGATGATCGCGCACAACAGATACAGCAGCAGCGCGTACAGCGCCACGTACAGGTACAGCATGAAGGTCCAGTGGACCGTGCCGGATAGGCGGAATTCCCACCACCAGAAATGCAAGAGGTAGAGGAACATCGACACCGCCCACACCAGATGCACCCAGTACGCGCGTTCGCGCACCGGGCGATCGATGATCCGCGCGAAATGGCGGATCAGATGGGTCAGTCCCAGGCCGACCACCATGCCCAGCAGCACCCGCACATGCAGGAACAGGCTGGCCAGCGAATCCGTATGCGGGGCAGGGTCCATGCCGGGATTGTGGCCACCGCGTACCGGGTCCGCAAGCGGCGGCCCGGCTTGCGCGTGCTGTAAACTGCAAGTTCGTTACGGAGCGCATCCATGACCACTGCTTACGACTTCAGCGCCATCGACATCGACGGCCAGACGCGCCCGCTGGCGGACTATCGCGGCAAGGCGCTGCTGATCGTCAACGTGGCTTCCAAATGCGGTTTCACGCCGCAATACGCGGGCCTGGAAAAGCTGTGGCAGGGCTACCGCGAGCGTGGCCTGGTGGTGCTCGGCTTTCCCTGCGACCAGTTCGGCCACCAGGAACCCGGCAACGAAGCGGAGATCAAGGAGTTCTGCTCGTTGACCTACGACGTGGACTTTCCGATGTTCGCCAAGATCGACGTCAATGGCGCGGCTGCGCATCCGTTGTGGAAATGGCTGAAGGACGAGAAGGGCGGTCTGCTGGGCTTCGATGGGATCAAGTGGAACTTCACCAAGTTCCTGGTAGGCCGCGACGGCAGCGTGCTGAAGCGGTACGCGCCGACCGATACGCCCGAGTCGCTGGCGAAGGACATCGAAGCCGCCTTGGGTTGATCTCGTTTGCGAGGCGACTTTGTAGGAGCGGTTTTGTGGGAGCGGCTTCAGCCGCGATCTCTTGATGTTGCTTCTTCGACATCCGGAAAAAGCTCGCGGCTGAAGCCGCTCCCACAAAAAGCAAGGTTTATTTCTCGACGAAAGCGCGCTCGAAGACGTACTGGCCAGGCACCCCGATCCGCGGCGCCGCGCTGAAGCCGCGGGCATCGAGAATGGCGCGGAAGTCGGCCAGCATCTGCGGGCTGCCGCAGATCATGGCGCGGTCGCGTTCGCCGTCCAGCGCTTCGATGCCCAGTTGTTCCTGCATGCGGCCGCTGTCCATCAGCTCGGTCAACCGGCCGCGCTGGTCGCGGCCGGCGAAATCGAAATCCTCGCGGGTGACCGCCGGGTAGTACTTCAACTTGGCGGCGATCTGCTCGCCGAGGAATTCGTGACGCGGCAGCTCGTTGACGATGTAGTCGCGATAGGCGAGGTCGCCGGCGCTGCGCACGCCGTGCGCCAGCACGATCTTGTCGAAGCGTTCGTACGTCTCCGGATCCTTGATCACCGCCAGCCACGGCGCCAGGCCCGTACCGGTACCCAGCAGGTACAGGTTGCGGCCCGGATGCAGGTCGTGGATCAGCAGCGTGCCGGTGGGCTTGCGCCCGATCAGCACGCTGTCGCCGGGGCGGATCGATTTCAGCCGCGAGGTCAGCGGGCCGTTGGGCACTTTGATGCTGAAGAACTCGAGCTGCTCCTCCCAATTGGCGCTGGCGATCGAATAGGCGCGCAGCAGCGGGCGGCCGGCCACTTCCAGGCCGATCATCACGAACTGGCCGTTCTCGAAGCGGAAACCGTCGTCGCGGGTAGTGGTGAAGCTGAAGTAATCGTCCGTCCAGTGACGGACATCCAGCACCGTCTCGGTGCCAAATGCGGAAGACATGAAGTGGGTTGCGCAGGGGAAACGCAGCCATTGTACCGGATGAGAGCCGTTCTCATCTCGTCCACGGCCGCCAGCCTATCCTGGAACCGATGCGGACGCTCTGGACCATCGGCCATTCCACCCGGGCTTGGGACGATTTCGTCGCCATGCTGCGCGAAGCGGACATCGCCGTATTGGCCGATGTGCGGCGTTTCGCGGGTTCGCGGCGCCATCCGCAATTCTCCGGCGAAACCATGGCGCGGGCCTTGCCGGAGGACGGCATCGCCTACCTGCCGATGCCCGAGCTTGGCGGGCGCAGGCCGCCGCGCCCGGATTCGCCCAACACGGCCTGGCGCAACGCCGGCTTCCGCGGCTATGCCGATTACATGGGCAGCGACGCCTATGCGGCCGCCCGGGCGCGATTGGAGGGGTTGGCGAGCGAACGGCGCACTGCGGTGATGTGCGCCGAAGCGGTGTGGTGGCAATGCCATCGCGGCCTGATCGCCGACGATTTCAAATCGCGCGGCTGGGAAGTCGTCCATCTGATGGCGCCGGGGCGCGCGGAGCCGCATCCGTATACGTCGGCGGCGCGGATCGTGGGTGGCCGGCTGGATTATTCGCTGCCGCCGGATCCGCAAGCTGGGCTCTTCTAGCTCTGCTCTCAGCCGTCATCGTGCGAAGGCGGGACAAGCGCGTAGCGCGCAGAACGTCCGAAGGACGGCCCCGAAGGGGTGAGCGAAGCGAATAATCCAGTGAGTTTGAGCTTTAGCCCTCTCCCGCTTGCGGGAGAGGGTTGGGTGAGGGCGCGCGGGATTACAGATCGTCTCGTCACGATCTGGAGAGGCCTTAAAGTCACTGGATTCCCGCCTTCGCGGGAATGACGGCCGAGGGCAAAAAACCGAACGGGAAAGAAAGGGTATCTGTTTGGACGTCAAACACTGCGCACGAAAACCGCGTTGGGTTTACCGTCGCTACCTGGGCGCACTTCGACTTCGTAGCTGGGATGTGCTGCAACGAGGTCTTTCAATTTGGCGAACCCGTAAGTGCGCGCGTCGAAATCGGAGGCCAGACGGATGAGATTGCTGCCGACCGCGCCCAGATGCGCCCAACCCGCGTCGTCGGAGGCGGCTTCCACCGCTTCGCGCAGCAGCTTGTCCAGTACCTTGTCGCGTTTCAGCTTGACTGGAGTGGGCGACGCGGCCTTGGCCTGGTCGTCGCCGAGGTTTTCGGTGTAGACGAACTTGTCGCAGGCAGCGACGAAGGCTTGCGGCGTCTTGCGCTCGCCGAAGCCGTACACCGTCAAGCCCTGTTCGCGTATCCGGGCGGCCAGCCGGGTGAAATCGCTGTCGCTGGAGGCGATGCAGAACCCGTCCAGGTGCCCGCCGTACAGCAGGTCCATCGCGTCGATGATCAGCGCGCTGTCGGTGGCGTTCTTGCCGGTGGTGTAGTTGAACTGCTGGATCGGCTGGATGGAATGGCTGAGCAGTCCCGCCTTCCAGCCGCTCAGATGCCCGGAGGTCCAGTTGCCGTAGGCGCGGCGGACGCTGGCATTGCCGTACTTGGCGATCTCCGCCAGCAGTTGCGGCAGGCGGTCTGCGTTGGCGTTGTCTGCGTCGATCAGCAGGGCCAGTCTGGGGACGCGGGTCGGGGTGGGCATGGGGCCTCCTGTGTCCAACGGTAACCCGAAGCTTGGGGTCAGAACAGCTTGCCGGGAGTTTTCACGTCTGCTTGTTGTTCCGGGCCTTTTAGCCGTCATTCCCGCGAAGGCGGGAATCCAGTGACTTTGGCTTCTCCAAAAAGCGACGATGCGACCTGCTGTCCCGCGCGCCCTCACCCAACCCTCTCCCGCAAGCGGGAGAGGGCTAAAGCCAAGTCACTGGATTATTCGCTTCGCTCACCCCTTCGGGGCCGTCCTTCGGACGTCCTGCGCGCTACGCGCTTGTCCCGCCTTCGCGGGAATGACGGCTAAAAGCGAAGCCGAGACTCAGCGATAACCCGATGCCTGCAACTCGAACAATTCCGCATACCGCCCGCCCTGCGCGAGAAGCTGCTCGTGCGTGCCCGACGCCTCCAGCCGCCCCTCGGCCAGCACCAGGATGCGGTCGGCCATGCGCACGCTGGAGAAACGGTGCGAGATCAGCACCGCAGTGCGGTCGTCGCTGAGTTCCTTGAAGCGCTGGAACACTTCGAATTCGCTGCGCGCATCCAGCGCCGCGGTCGGTTCATCGAGGATCATCACCTGGGCATCGCGCATGTAGGCGCGGGCGATCGCGATTTTCTGCCATTGGCCGCCGGACAAATCCACGCCGGTCTTGAAGCGGCGGCCGATCAGCTGGTCGTAGCCGTGGGGCAGGCCGGCGACGACTTCTTCGGCCATCGCCCGGCGCGCGGCTTCGCGGATCCGGGCTTCGTCGTCCATCGCATCGACTTGGCCGACGCCGATGTTCTCGCCGGCGGTCAGGTGATAACGCACGAAATCCTGGAAGATAACGCCGATGTTGGCGCGCAGGTCTTCGAGGCTGTAATCGCGCAAGTCGCGCCCGTCGAGCAGGATGCGGCCCTCGTCCGGGTCGTACAGCCGCGCCAGCAGTTTCACAAGCGTAGTCTTGCCGGCGCCGTTCTCGCCGACCAGCGCCAGCACTTCGCCGGCGCGCAAATCGAAATTAAGGCCGCGCAAAGCCCAGCGTTCGGCATCGGGATAACGGAAGCCGACGTTCTCGAACGCGAAACCCTGCATGATCGGCCGCGGCACCGGCACCGGGTTCGGCGGCGAGGCGATTTCCGGCTCGATCTCGAAGAACGAGAACAAGTCGTCCAGGTACAGCGCTTGTCCCGCGACCTGCGAAAAGCCGATCAGCAGGCTTTCCAGCAATTGCCGCAGGCGCCGGAAGCTGCCCGCCAGGAAAGTCAGGTCGCCGATCGAGAAATCGCCCTTCACCGTGCGCCAAGCGATATAGCCGTAAGCGACGTAATAGCCCAGCGTGCCGAGCGCGGCCAGCAGCGTGCCCCAGAACGCGCGGCGTTTGGCCAAGGCGCGGCTGGCCTTGAAGAATTTTTCGGCGAGGAAGCGGTAGCGTTCGATCAGGAAGGTATGAAGATTGAAGATCTTCACTTCCTTGGCCGTCTCGACGCTGGCGCCCATCTGCCGCAGGTATTCCAGTTGCCGCCGCTCGGGCGTCCACTGGAAATTCAGCGAGTAGTTCATCGCGTTGAAATGCGCTTCGCCGACGAATGCGGGGATCAATGCGACCGCCAGCAGCAGGATCAGCCACGGCGCGTAGACCAGCAGGCCGGCGGCGAAGCTGACCACGGTGATCGCGTCCTGCACTTGGCCGAACAGCTGGCTCATCAAACTCATCCGGCCCATGGTCTGGCGGCGGGCGCGGTCGAGCTTGTCCTGCAGGTCGGGATCTTCGAAATCCTCTAGGTCGAGCGTGGCCGCGTGCTCCATCAATCGCACGCTGGTGGCGTTGGTGAACAGTTCCGACAGCAGCGAGTCGGCGTAATTGACGATGCGGCCGAGCAGGTCCGACGCGATCGCCAGGCCGAATTCCAGCGCCAGCAGCAGCAGTAGATGATTGAGCTGGCCGCCTTGCCAGGCGCTGGTCAGGCTGTCGAAGCTGACGCCGGCGCCGACCAGCCGCACTACCTCGTCGATGATCAGTTTGCCGATGTACAGCGTCACCACCGGCATCAACGCGCGGATCAGACGCAGGCCGAGACTGGTGATGGTCAACGCGGGACTGGTCGCCCAGATCTGCCGCAGGAAAGGCGGCAGGTTGCGCATCGCGTTGAAGCGCTCGCGCAGGCTGGGGTTGCCGGCGCGTTTCGGCGGCCTGGGTTCTGCGGCGGGTGGAGCGGCAGCGGTCGGCATCGGGAGATTGTGCCCGAGGCCGGGATCGTTCACGTGATCGGGTTCGATGGGGCTTTTGTGGGAGCGGCTTCAGCCGCGAGCTCTTGCGGGTCGCCGCGATCCAAGAAAAAGCTCGCGGCTGAAGCCGCTCCTACAAAAAGCGAAAGCCGCTCTCTTGGCGGAGAGCGGCTTGGGTCATCGCGCAAAGCGCGTCTGCTCAGTTCAATTCGAGCTTGCCGGTGCCGGAGAAAGTCTCGATCCGGATATCGCCGTTGCCGCTGCCGTAGCGCTGCTCGAAGTCCGAGCCCGGGCCGTATTTGGCGCGGTTGACGCTGGCGCCCGGCGCGCTCAGGTCGCCGCTGAAGCTTTCGCCGCTGACACGCGCGGACAGCGACTTGGGCATGATCAGGGTGATGTCGCCGCTGACCGATTCGGTGCCGATCCTGCCGCCGTCGGCCAGGCCGCTGCGGATCGTGATGTCGCCCGACACGCTGCTGGCGCTGACGTTGCGGACGCGCTCGCCGCGCGTGTCGACCTGCAGGTCGCCGGACACCGTCTCGGTCTCGATGTCGCCGTTCAAGCGGCCGCGCAAGTCTATGTTGCCGCTGACCGACTGCACGCTGACGTTGGCGCTGTTGAGCGTGACGCGCACATCGCCGCTGACGCTTTCGATATCGGCCTCGCCCGGCGCGCCGGCGACCGCGACGTTGCCGCTGACGCTGTCGATGCTCAATTCGGCCCCGGCCGTGCCGACCACGTCGATGTCCACCGCGACGCCGTCGATGTTCAGGCTGGCCAAGGTCGGCACCTTGAGGATCAGCGTGGTGGGCTCGGAGTTGCGGCTGTTGTTGGGGTATTTCACTTCGATGTCGAGCCGGTCGCGGTCGCCGTCCACTTCGAAACGCTCCACGCCGTCGCCCAGGCTGCCGCCGATGTGCACTTCGGGCTTGTCCCAGACGCGCACTTCGATGCGGCCCTTGACGTTCTCGACGCTGACCGTGCCGCGCGCATTGAGCGGGTGGGTCTGGTCGATCGGTTTCGCCGCCCAGGCCGGGGCGGAAAGTCCGGCCAGCAAGGCCAGGGTGAGCATTTGCAGTTTCATGGTGTTTCTCCGGGAATCGGGTTCAGCTGAAAATCGTTTCGGAAAAGGGAATCAACTCAGCGCAAGCCGTTGGGTCAGGGCGAGCCGCTGCGCGTACAACTTCTGCAGCCGTTCGAGCAGGAAGCGGGCCTCGGGATCCTGGGCCAGCGCGCTGCGCACCAGCGCGGCGCTGCGGTCCAGTTGCTTCAGGGCGCCGGCGTCGGCGACCGTCGTGTTCTGGGCGTCGATTTCGCGCAGGGCGGCTTTGTACTCCCATGTCATCGCAGCGGCTTCGCGCGAGATCAGGGCTGCGGTGGGATTGTTGGGGTGGTCCGAGGCGGTCTGAGCGAAAGGCGCGGCCTGCGGCGGCGCTTGCAGCGCGGCCGGACGCATTTGCCAGCCGATGCCGAGCGCGATCGCGACAGAGGCCGCCATCGCCAGCCAACCCAGCGCACGCGGACGCCGGTCCAGGACGGCGACGTTCGACGGCAGGGAAGGCGCCGCCGGCGCTTGTGCGGAAATGCGCCCGGCGATGTCGGCCCACAGGTCGCGCTGCGGCATGGCGTCGCGGCGCAGGCCGCGCAGCTGCCAGCGCAGGGCGTCGGGCATGTCGTCGCCGTGGTCCTGGGCCTGCATCTTGTCGTTGTCGTTGTGGTTCATGCTTCACCTCCGAGCCGCGTGCGCAACAGCATGCGCGCGCGGTGCAACTGGGCTTTCGAACTGCCTACCGCCATGTCCAACTGGGCGGCGATTTCCTCGTGTTTCCATCCTTCCACATCGTGCAGCACCAGCACCGCGCGCGCCCGCGGGGGCAGGGTGGCGACGACGCGCTCCAAATCGGTCGACAGCGCCGTGGTGTGGCCTGCCGAATCGACGCTGCCGATCCCATCGTAGCCGTCGTCGGCGTCCATCAGCGGCTGGCTGCGCCTGGAGCGCAATTCCATCAGCGCCGTGTTGGCCGCCAGACGGTACAGCCAGGTGCCGAACGCGCTTTCGAAACGGTAGGAAGGCAATGCCTGCCATGCCCTCACGAAAGCTTCCTGGGTCAGGTCCTCGGCGCGTCCGTGCTGGCCGCCGACCAGGCGCAGGATCACGCCATGCACCCGGCCCAGGTGCCGCCGGTACAGCGCTTCGAAGGCGGCCATGTCGCCGGCGCTGGACGCGCGCACCAGGGCTTCGTCGGTCTCCTCGGCAGGCGCGGCCGGGCCTGTGGCGGGCATCAGCTCGGTCATCGTGGCCATCAGCATACTCATTCAGATGCCGGAGGACGGCCGAAGGTTTAACGGGCGGGCCGGCGGGCCGGCACCGCGCGGCGCGCTAAAATGGGCGACTGACTCGCCAGCGACCCTTTCCGCCAGCCGTGACCATGACTTCCCGTACCGCGATTCGCCCGGCGTTCATCCGCCAAGACGACCTCATCGAAAGCGTCGCCGACGCGCTGCAATACATCAGCTATTACCATCCGGTCGACTATATCCGGAACCTGGCCGCGGCCTACGAGCGCGAAGAATCCGCCGCGGCCAAGGATGCCATCGCCCAGATCCTGATCAATTCGCGGATGTGCGCCGAAGGCCACCGGCCGATCTGCCAGGACACCGGCATCGTCACCGTGTTCCTGAAGATCGGCATGGACGTGCGCTGGGACGATGCCACGATGGGCGTTGAAGACATGGTCAACGAAGGCGTGCGCCGCGCCTACAACCATCCGGACAACAAGCTGCGCGCCAGCGTGCTGGCCGATCCGGCCGGCCGCCGCCGCAATACCGGCGACAACACGCCGGCGGTGGTCAACGTGTCGGTGGCGCCGGGCAATACGGTCGATGTGATCGTCGCCGCAAAGGGCGGCGGCTCGGAGGCCAAATCCAAGTTCGCGATGCTCAATCCGTCCGATTCGATCGTCGAATGGGTATTGAAGACGGTGCCGACGATGGGCGCCGGCTGGTGCCCGCCGGGCATGCTCGGCATCGGCATCGGCGGTACCGCCGAGAAAGCGATGCTGTTGGCGAAGGAAGCGCTGATGGAGCCGATCGACATCGTCGACCTGCAGGCGCGCGGGCCGGCCAACCGGCTGGAAGAGCTGCGTCTGGAGATCTACGACAAGGTCAACGCGTTGGGCATCGGCGCGCAGGGCCTGGGCGGCCTGACTACGGTGCTGGACATCAAGATCAAGGACTACCCGACGCACGCGGCCAATCTGCCGGTGGCGATGATCCCGAACTGCGCGGCCACGCGCCACGCGCATTTCGTGCTCGACGGCAGCGGGCCGGTGATGCTGGATCCGCCCTCGCTGGAAGACTGGCCCAAGCTGACCTACGACGCTTCGAAAGGCCGCCGCGTGGATCTGGATACGGTGACGCGCGAAGAAGTCGCGTCCTGGAAACCGGGCGAGGTGCTGCTGCTCAACGGCAAATTGCTCACCGGCCGCGACGCCGCGCACAAGCGCATGGTCGACATGCTCGACAAGGGCGAGCCGCTGCCGGTCGATTTTGCCGGGCGTTTCATCTATTACGTCGGCCCGGTCGATCCGGTGCGCGACGAAGCCGTCGGCCCCGCCGGCCCGACCACTGCCACGCGCATGGACAAGTTCACAGAACAAGTGCTCAGCCAGACCGGCCTGCTCGGGATGGTCGGCAAGGCCGAGCGCGGACCGTCGGCGATAGAAGCGATCCGCAAGCACCGGTCGGTGTATCTGATGGCCGTGGGCGGCGCTGCGTACCTGGTGTCCAAAGCGATCAAGGCCGCGCGCGTGGTCGCGTTCGAAGACCTGGGCATGGAAGCGATCTACGAATTCACCGTGCAGGACATGCCGGTGACGGTCGCCGTGGATTCCGCCGGCGAGTCGGTGCACAAGACCGGGCCGCGCGAATGGCAGGCGCGGATCGGCAAGATTCCCGTCGTGGTGGAGCATTCCGCCAAGGAGCCGGCCTGATGCGCGGAACGTTGCTGCAGCACCATCGCGACATCGACCGGCTGCTGTCGCAGACGCGGCGCATCGCCGTGCTCGGGATCAAGCCGGAAGACCGCGCGCCTGCGCCTGCGCAGATGATTCCGGCGTATCTGCACCGAGTCGGCTACGACATCGTGCCGGTGCCGGTGTATTACCCGGATCTGGCCGAAGTCTTCGGCAAGCCGGTGCATCGCAGCGTGTCGGCGATACCCGGGCGCGTCGATCTGGTCGATGTGTTCCGCAAGCCCGAGGATCTCGAGCCGCACCTGGACGACCTGATCGAAGCCAGGCCGCGCGCGGTGTGGCTGCAGACCGGCATCCGCCACGACGCTTTCGCCGAGCGCCTGCTGCAGGCAGGCATCGACGTGGTGCAGGACCAGTGCCTGATGGTGGAACACCGGCGTTGGCGCAGCGGCGCCTGATCTGCGGCCGCTCGTTGGATTTTTGTGGGAGCGGCTTCAGCCGCGAGCTTTCGATAACGGCGTTACCCGATGAGAGCTCGCGGCTGAAGCCGCTCCCACAACAACCTTAGTACCACTCGAGCAGGGAAATGCCCAGACCGATGTAGGTCGCGCGGTGGTTGTAGTCGATCAGGCTCTCGCCGTAGCCGTCGAACACCTGCACATGCCCGCGAAGCAGGTTGTTGATCGGGAAACCCCAGTCGAGCTGCACCGCGCCGTGCGAGCGGTCGCCGCTGCGCAGCGAATGCCGCGCCATCAGCGCCAGCTCGTGGCCGCCTTTGTTGTAGACCAGGGTGGCGTCGGCGCGGCCGACGTAATCCTCGATGTCGGGATTGTTGTCGTCGCTTTCGTCCTCGGGGATGCGGTACCAGGGACGCACGGTCAGCGCCCAGTTCTCGCGGTCGAAGCCGAAATTCAGGATCACCCGATTCCAGCTGCGCGACAGCGGGTCGCTGCGGCCGTTGGACTGGTGGGTCAACTGGAATCCGGTCATGCGGCCCTTCCAGCCGCCGATGCTGTAGTTGTTGCGGAACACCAGCATCACTTCGGGCTCGTAATCGGTCTCGCGGAAAGGCCGCGAGATCTCCGAGTTGTAGACCTGCCAACGCGAGCTCTGCGTATAGCCGCCCCACAGGTCGCCGTTGTCGCCGAACAGGTTCTCGGCCAGCTTGGTCTTGAAGCTGAGCTGGAACTTGGCTTCCAGCGGGTCCAGCGGTTCGGGCTCGGTCACCGAATTGTTCGGGTTCGGCGACTGCGGCATCTCGTTCTTGTTGCTGGTCCAGAACACCGGGAACAGATAGACCGGTTTGTAGGCGCGAAGCTGGAACGGGCCGAGCTTGGAATCCTTGGCCAATTCCCAGCGGCGATCGAGCAGGGAGCCCTTGCCGGCGTTGGCGATCGCATCGGCGTCGCTGCTGACCAGGTCGCGGCCGAACAAGCCGTCGACGGCGCGCCGGGCGCGTTCCTTCGCCGTCAACGGTTCGCTGCTGCGCGCTTCCTGCTTCGCCTTCAATTCGGCCGATGCCGCGGCGGCCGCGGCATCGGCCTGCTGCGTCTCAGGCGCCTGCCGCTGCAGGGCCGTGTCGTAGCAGGCCAGGCGCTCGGCATCGGAAGCGATCGCGGTGCAGGCTTCGGGGCTGCCTGGCTGGTAGTTCTGCGCATGGGCCGCGACGCCGAAGAGCGCGAAGACCGTGCCGATTGCGCGGCGCGAGCGCCGATGCCTTCCCGTCATGGCTTGTTTTCTCCGTGATCCAGCAGGTTCTTGTCGTCGGCGCGCTGCGCTGCGGCGAGTTGGGTGTCGATGTCGCGGTTCACCGACGTGTCGGCCTGCGCGCCGCGGGTGGATTCGCGTTCCTTGGACGGCGCGGCCTCTTCGCCGCTCGCGCGCCGGCTGACGATGTTGTAGGTGGTCTGCGGCGGATCGATGCCCGCGTTCGCGAACGCCGCCTTCACCAGCCGGATCGCCTCGCCGCGGCTCTTGCCCAAGTCGGTTTCGCGCTGGTCGACCCAGCCGAAGAACTGCAGCACGATGCCGGTCGGCGCGAAATCCTTGACCACCGACGAAGGCGCGGGGTCGTCCAGCACGCCGGGCACTTTCACCAGCTGCGCCAGGGCCAGTTCCATCGACTTGGAGATGGATTCGGTCACATCGACCGTAATGGCGAACTCGAACCGGCGCTTGGGATTGCGCGAGTAGTTCAGCATCACCGACTTGAAGACCATCGCATTGGGGATCATCAATTCGTTGCCGTCCATGGTCATCAGCACCGTGGCGCGCGAACTCAACGACACCACTTTGCCTTCGCGCGTGTCGATCATCACATGATCGCCCGGCGAAAACGGCCGGCGTATGCTGAGCAGCACGCCCGACACGTAGTTCTCGGCGATGTCGCGGAAGGCGAAGCCGACCACCAGCCCGACCACGCCCGCCGAACCGAGCACGGCGCCGACCAGCGACGTGGCGCCGAGCAGGTCCAGCGCGATCAGAACGCCGATCAGCACGGCGATGGTTTGCACCACGCGCCTGAGCAGGCCATCCATATAGGGGTTGCTGCTCTTGATCCGCAGCCAGTGCAGGCGCTTGGCGAAAAACCCGCCGATCCACGCCGCCAGCATCACGATCGCCACCGCCACCAGCAGCAGCGGCGTCGCCGCGAGCAAACGGATCAGCTTGGCGACCATCATGTCGAAAGCCGCGCGCAGACGCGTGGACAGGCCGACATGCAATTCCACCCGGTTCTCGACCTTGACGACGTCGGGCACCTTGGCCGCGATCGCCGCGGCGGCCTTGCGCTGCTGTTCGTTGCGGACGATGCCTTCGAGCGTGGCCACGCCGTTGCTGACTTCCGGGACGACGGCCTGCAATCCGGCCGCGCGCAACTGCATGGCGAGTCGGTCCCGGGCGGCTCGGTCGGCCGCGGGGTCGGCGGCGGCCGTCTGCGTCTGCTTGGCCGGTTTTGCGATCAGCGCCGCGGGCAGGGACCAGGCCGCGCCGCTGATGCAGGCGACCAGCAGGCACAGCAGCCACACGACAGGGCTGCTCGGCGACAGGCGATGGACGCGCGTTCGCGCCTTGCGTTCGATGAGGGGCATCACGATCGAAGGTCCGGATTCCAGGCCAGTGTACGCATTCGCGCTGAAAGACGTGTCGACGCGGTCACCACAGCCAGGCCAGCGCGAACAGGCCGATCATCGCGAAGGCGATGCCCAGCTTGAGCACCACGCCGAGCACGATGCCCAGCCAAGTGCCGAAACCGATCTTTGCGGCATGGCCCAGGCTTTGCCGGTCTACGTTGCGACGGTGCAGCAATTCGCCGATCAGCGCGCCGGCGAACGGACCCACGAACAGGCCGAAGGGCGGAAACACGAACAGCCCGGCGAAAGTGCCGACTACCGCCCCGACCAGCGCCTTGCGGCTGGCGCCGACGCGTTTGGCGCCGTGCGCGGTGGCCCAGAAATCGACTGCCATCGACAGCAGCGTCATCACTGCCAGCACCACCACCATCGGGATGCCGATCCGCTCGAAATCGCCCGCCCATGCCGCCAGCAGCATGCCGGCGAACACCAGCGGCAGGCCCGGCAGCGCCGGCAGTACGGTGCCGACCACGCCGACCACGACCAGCACTGCGGCGACGACGTAATAAACGGTGTTCGGATCCATCGTATTTCCTCTGGAAAAGTGGGACGCAGGTCGGTTTTCAGGGTCCGCTGGCGGCCGATTGCATTTTCACAAATGCCGGGGTAAGTTGCTTTCGCTGAGTTTCAAGGGTCACCGTGAATCGTGGCCTGATGCGGTAGATCCCTGTTCGTCGATCCGCTACATCCTTGTTCCTCGCTTCCTCCTTGTAACCAGCATCGTCGCGAGTGGTTCGCGCCGTTTACCAAACTGCTTCAAGGAGCAAGACAGATGTCGAACCGTGAAACAGGTACCGTCAAGTGGTTTAACGATGCCAAGGGCTTCGGCTTCATCAGCCGCGAGAATGGCGAGGACGTGTTCGTGCATTTCCGTGCGATCCAGTCGCAGGGCTTCAAGAGCTTGAAAGAAGGCCAGAAGGTCAGCTTCACCGTCGTCCAGGGCCAGAAGGGCCTGCAGGCCGACGCCGTGGAACCGATGTAACCCGGCCGATCATCGCATCAAAAAAACCCCGGCAGCGATGCCGGGGTTTTTGTTTCTGCGCGTTGCCGAACCGGGCGCTTATTGCGGCCAGACGTGGTTGTTGTAGACGCGGACATAGGCGCCCTGGCGGATGCCATTCATATCGGTCTGGCGGATCGTCACGGTGCGGCCGTCGTTCATGCGCACGGTGATGTCGTTTTCCGCGCTGGTGGTGCGGTTCTGGATGGCGTTGCCGGCCAATGCGCCCGCAGCCGCGCCGGCGACGGTAGCCGTGTTCTTGCGGCCCTTGCTGTCGGTATGGTCGTCGGCGATCTCGCGGCCGACCGCTGCGCCGACGATGCCGCCCAGGATCGCGCCTGTCGCGCGCGGAGCGCCCGTGCCGGCGACGCGTTGGATGGCGATCACCTGGCCGCAGTCGTAGCACGCGCTATTGCTGCTGCCGTACGACGGCGGCGGCGGGTTGTTGTATCCGCCGCCGTAACCGGGGGAGGTGGTGGCGCAGCCGGCCAGCGCCAGCGAGGCGGCGGCGGCGAGACTGATGAGACGGATGTTCATGCGGCTCTCCTGTTGGGTGTGCGGGCGGGACTTATGCCCGCTCGCCGACACGGAACTTAGAACCTTCACGATGAACGGCCCGTCAACCACCGATGGCTCGTTATCGGCAATTCAGTTGCGGAAATCCTGATGGCAGGCTTTGCAGGCTTCGCCGATCTTGCCCGCCGTCGCGCCGACGCCCTGGCAATTCAACGGCGGCGAAGCTAGCGCGGCATCTAGGGCCGCTCGCATCCGGCTGGTGTGCTGCATGAAACGCTGGTCTTCGCGCAATTCGGGGAACGCCGGGTCGATGTCGTTGGCCATCGTCCGCAACGCCTGCAGGTGGGGCAGGGTGTCGGTCGCGCCGCAGCGGTTCTGCTCCACGTTGGCCTTGAGCTGGCCCAAGTGCCATTGCTGCACGTGCATCACGGCGCCGTGGAAGTGATCCTTGCGGGCATCGATGGCCCGCGTCGCCATCACCGTGGCGACGATACCGACCACCAAGCCGATGAGGAACAGGAACAGGTAGCGGGTGGCATTGGAGGGTTTCGGGGCTGGCGTGGTCGACATGGCGGGCTCCGTTGGAATCTGCGGCGAACATAACACGGGCCGCGCGACGTTAAACTTCGTCCATGAGAGAAGAATGGAAACAACGTTTCGCCGGTGTCGACCGCTTGTACGGGCGCGGCACCGTCGCACGCCTGGCGCAGTGCCAGGTAGCGGTGGTGGGCGTCGGCGGCGTCGGCTCGTGGGCGGTGGAGGCGCTGGCGCGTTCCGGCGTGGGCCACCTGACCCTGATCGACGCCGACGACCTGTGCCTGTCCAACACCAACCGGCAGCTGCCGGCGCTGGAGGGGCAGTACGGGCGCAACAAGGCTCAGGCATTGGCCGAGCGCTGCCGCGCCATCAATCCGGAGATCGGTGTCGAGGCCGCGCAGGCTTTCGTCACGCCATCCACGCTCGAGCCGCTGCTGGGCGAGGGTTTCGATCTGGTGCTCGACGCTTGCGACAGTTTCCGCGCCAAGGTCGAGATGATCGCCTGGTGCCGGCGCCGCAAGCAGCCGGTGATCGCCTGCGGTTCGGCGGGCGGGCGCACCGATCCCACGCTGGTGCGGGTGCGCGACCTTTCGCGCACCGAGCACGATGCGATGCTGGCGCTGATCCGCAAGAAGCTGAGGGGCGAATTCAATTTTCCGAAAAGCCCGCAGCGCTATTTCGGCATACCGGCGATCTATTCGCTGGAGAACGTGAAGTATCCGCAGGCCGACGGCAGCGTCTCCGGCCTGCGGCCGAAAATGGGCCCCGATGCCGCGTTGAAACTGGATTGCGGGGCGGGGTTGGGCGCTGCGACGCACATCACTGGTGCGTTCGCGTTCGCGGCGGTGGGCAAGGCCTTCGAAATCCTCCTCAAACCCAAAGGCGGATAGCCGTTCCCGTAGCCCGGGTGGAGCGCAGCGATAGCCGGGGCTTTTCGCTCGGATGCGGGATCGAATCCCGGCTATCGCTGCGCTCCACCTGGGCTACGGGCTGGTCGGCAAGCCGAACAGGCGGATCGCGTTTTCGCTTGTTGCAGAAGCGATGTCTTCGGGTCGCGCGTCGCGCAGCCCTGCGATCGTCTCGCAAATTCCAGCCAATCGCGCAGGTTCGTTGCGCTGGCCGCGGATGCCCGAATCCGGTTGGTCGGGCGCATCGGTTTCCAGCAATAGATATTCCAGCGGCATGTCCGCAACGAGCCGGCGCAGACGGTTAGCGCGTTCGTAAGTCACCGGTCCGCCCAATCCGATCATGAAATCCAACTGCCAAAGCTGCCGCGCTTGTTCCGGACTGCCCGAAAAACTATGCACCACGCCGCGCAGGTCGCCGATGCGCCGGATCGCAGCGATCACGGCGTCCACCGCGCGCCGTGCATGCACGATCACCGGCAGGCCGAATTCGCGGGCCAGCGCGAGTTGGCCTTCGAAGTAGCGTCGCTGCTGCTCGGGGTCCAGCCCTTCGACGAAATAGTCCAGCCCGCATTCGCCCACGGCCACCGGCCGCTCGCGTTCGATCCAGTCGCGCAAATCGGCAAGATGGGCAGGTTCGTGTTCGGCCAGGTACATCGGGTGCAGACCGTAGGCCGGATGTAGGCCGGGCGCCGAGGCGCACACTTCCCGTAACTTGGGCCAGCTGGCTGCGGCGATCGCCGGAACGATCTGTCGCGCCACGCCTGCGGCGGCGGCGCGCGCTACTACCTGGGCGCGGTCGGCGTCGAACTCCGATGCATCCAGATGGCAGTGGCTGTCGATCAGCACTAGGTATGGCCGCTCGCGGTTTACCGCCGTCCGGATCCGCCTTCGACGGGTGCCGACGGATCCAGTTTGCGGTTCTTGAAGTTGGCCAGCAGCAGGGTGCCCAGGCCGAGCAGGATCTCGTCGATGAACGGGATCAGATCCGGCACCAGCGCGTCGACTACGAACAGGCCCGCGGTCGCCAGGAACAAATAAGGAAAGCGCAGGCGGCCGAACCAGCGCAGTACCGGCGCGAGCAGGGGATTGGCCATCGCCGATTCCTCGAGTGGGATTGCGATCACGCTACCACGCCAGTCCGACGCGCGGCAGGCGATTTAGTTCATCTGCCCGACAGCTTGCCACGAAATTTTCACCTTTCGGTTCAGCAACGGCGTGCTGCAATCCCCACCACGGACAACACGGGCCTCGCCTCGGGAGATAGCAATGAAGAACAACACTTTGGCAATCGCACTGGCTTCGCTGCTGGTCGGTGGCGTGGCGGTAGCGGCGTTCCAGAACAATCGCGACAAGCAGCCCGATTATTCGGTGGCTGGCCAGTCCCAGTTGCAGCCGGGCCCGCTCGACGACGCAGCGCTCGACAACGGCATCCCGGCCGGCGGCCGCGTCGAATACGCCCAGGTGATCGACGCCCGTCCGATCACCGAGAAGGAGAAGCTCTACGCGACCGTGATCGGCACCGAGCCGGTGCGCGAGACCGTCACCAGCTCCAGCCCGCGCGAAGTCTGCAACGACGTCGTGGTGCAGGAACGCCTGCCCGAGCGCGACGGCAACGTCGGCGGCACGGTGGCCGGCGCGGTGATCGGCGGCCTGGTCGGCAACCAGATCGGCGGCGGCAATGGCCGCAAGCTGGCCACGGTGGCCGGTGCGGTCGGCGGCGGCTTCGCGGGCCGCGAGATCGACCGCCGCCATGTCGGCGGCCAGGTCGTCAACCGCACCCAGCGCCAGTGCCACACCGTCTCTGGTACGTCGTCGTCGACCAAGGTGGTCGCCTACAACGTGACCTACCGCAATCCGGACGGCACCACCGGCACCATGCGCACCGGCAGCAAGCCGGGCGAGCGCATCCTGCTCGGCGACGAGGACGTGACCACCGGTTACGACGTCACCTACCGCTACCAGGGCCAGGAGCGCACCGTGCGCATGGACCAGAAGCCGGGCGATCGCCTGCCGGTGATCGACGGCCAGGTCGTGACCCAGGTGGCTTCTGCGAGCGGCAGCGACGATGCGCCGCAGCAGTAAGCAGCACAAGTAAGCGTTTCCACGGGCCCGGCAATGCCGGGCCCGTTCTTTTCCGGCGTCCGTGCGGGGTGCCGCGCTGTAGCACGGCCCGATACAATGACGGTTTCCGCTCGTCGAAACCTGCCATGGCCCTGCATCCCTACGACCTCTACGACGTCCGTTCCTTGCTCAGCGAAGAGGAGCGCGCCGTACAGGAGACCGTGGCCCGTTTCACCGACGAGCGCGTGCTGCCGATCATCGGCGACTGCTTCGACCAGGCCCGCTTCCCGAAAGAATTGATTCCCGAGATGGCCGAACTCGGCCTGCTGGGCGCCACGTTGCCCGAGGAATACGGCTGCTCGGGCCTCAATGCCGTCAGCTACGGCCTGATCTGCCAGGAACTGGAGCGCGGCGACAGCGGCATCCGCAGCTTCGCCAGCGTGCAGTCCTCGCTGTGCATGTATCCGATCTATGCCTACGGCACCGAAGAGCAGCGCAAGCGCTGGTTGCCGGACATGGCCGCCGGCAAGGTCGTCGGCTGCTTCGGCCTGACCGAGCCGCAGGGCGGTTCCGACCCGGCCAACATGAAGACCCACGCCAAGAAGGACGGCGCCGACTGGATCCTCAACGGCTCCAAGATGTGGATCACCAACGGCAACCTGGCCGACATCGCCATCGTCTGGGCGCAGACCGACGACGGCATCCAGGGCTTCGTGGTCGAAAAGGGCTTCGCCGGCTTCACCGCGCAGGAAATCAAGCACAAGATGAGCCTGCGCGCGTCGGTGACCAGCGCGCTGTTCTTCGACAACGTGCGCGTGCCGGAAGCCAACCGCCTGCCGAACGTCAAAGGCCTGAAGGGGCCGTTGGGTTGCTTGACCCAGGCCCGCTACGGCATCACCTGGGGCCCGATCGGCGCCGCGATCGCCTGCCTGGACGAAGCGCTGAACTATTCCAAGGAGCGCATCCTGTTCAATCGTCCGCTGGCCGCCACCCAAAGCGCACAGCTGAAGATGGCCGATTGGGCGCGTCGCATCACTTCGGCGCAGCTGCTGTCGCTGCAGCTCGGCCGCCTGAAGGACGCCGGCAAGATGCAGCCCACCCAGGTCAGCCTGGCCAAATGGAACAACTGCCGCATGGCCATCGACATCGCCCGCGAAGCGCGCGACCTGCTCGGCGGCGCCGGCATCACCACCGAACATTGCCCGATCCGCCACGGTTTGAACCTGGAATCGGTGATCACCTACGAAGGCACCGAAACGGTGCACCAGCTGGTGGTTGGGCGCGAGTTGACCGGCATCAACGCGTTCTGATGGTTTTCCTTCTCCCATCGGGAGAAGGTGGCGCGCAGCGCCGGATGAGGGTTCGGCGCAGCGATGATGGTTCTGATCGCGGAAGTAATCGTCGTCTTGCCACTGCGGGCGACCGTGAGCTACGCAGCTTCTCCGAACCCTCACCCCAACCCCTCTCCCGGCGGGAGAGGGGCTTAGGAGCAGTTTTTTGAAGACCGAAGATATCCGCATCGAAACCGAACGATTGGTCCTGCGCCTGCCGCGGATCGAAGATTTCGACCGCTACGCCGAACTGCATGCCGACGAAGGCGCGATGAAATTCCTCGGCGGCCCGCTGCCGCGCGCTTCGGCATGGCGCAAGTTCCTGCAGATGCCCGGCGCCTGGCAGGTGCAGGGGTTTGCGATGTTTTCGGTCGTCGAAAAGGACAGCGGCTTGTGGTTAGGCCAGCTAGGCCCCTGGCGCCCCGAAGGCTGGCCGGGCAACGAAGTCGGCTGGGTGTTCCATCCCGATGCGCACGGCAGGGGCTACGCCACCGAGGCCGGTGCGGCGGCGATGGATTGGGCCTTCGCGAACCTGGGCTGGAGCGATGTGATCCATTGCATCGATCCCGGCAACGTAGCGTCGCAACGCGTGGCCGAGCGCCTCGGATCGCGCAACAAAGGCCCCGGCAAGCTGCCGCCGCCGAGCGAAGACCATCCGATCGACGTCTGGGGACAGACCCGCGAACAGTGGCTCGCGCGTCGCGCATCCGAAAAGGCCGGCGCATGATCTCCGTCTACGGCTATTCGGTTTCCGGCAACTGCCACAAGCTGCGCCTGCTGCTGGAGCAGCTGGGCCGCCGATACCGCTGGGTGGAGATCGACAGCTCCAAAGGCGAGTCGCGCACGCCGGAATACTTGGCCAAGAACGCCAATGGCCGCGTGCCGATCATCGAGCTCGAAGACGGCCGCGTGCTGGCCGAATCCAACGCGATCCTGTGCTACCTGGCCGAAGGCACGCCTTACCTGCCCGCCGATGCTTGGCAAAAGGCGCAAGCGCTGAGCTGGATGTTCTTCGAGCAGTACAGCCATGAGCCTTATGTCGCCGTTGCGCGGTTCATCCGCGGCTGGACGCCGGCCGACTCGCCGCGGCGCGCCGCCGAACTGGCGCGCTGCATGGAACGCGGGCATCAGGCGCTGGCCGTGATGGAAAAGCACCTGGCCGCCAATGCATGGTTCACCGGCTCCGAGTACGGCATCGCCGACATCGCGCTGTTCGCCTATACCGACGTCGCGCATCACGGCGGCTTCGACCTCGGCCGCTATCCCGCCGTGAGCGGCTGGCTCGCGCGCGTGCGCGCGGTGCCAGGCTTCGTCGCGATGCCGGATCCTGCTCCCGAGAATGCCGCTCTGCTCGCGATCTGATTCTCATGCGCCTCATCCCGCACCTCCTTGTCGTCATCCCAAAGCCCCTCGTTGTCATCCCGAACGCAGCGATGGATATGCTCGCAATCCCAACAGATCCCTCACTGCGTTCGGGATGACAGGAAAAAAGAAAACGCCATGACCGCCATGCCCAACCCGATCCCCGCCCGCATGAAAGGCGTCAACCGCGCCGAGATCTGCGACGTCAATTTCAGCGAATTCGTGCGCGGGTGGGGCGGCCGCGCCGATGCGAAGCCGGCGCCGGGCGAAGCCATCCTCGACGGCAGCGCGCTGGATGCGCGCGGATTCCGCGAGTTGTTCGAATCCCAGCTGATCTCCCGCCATCTCGACCTGATGGCCCGCGTGTTGCGCGTGCAGAACAAGGTTTTCTACACCATCGGCTCCAGCGGCCACGAAGGCAATGCGATGGTCGCGCGGCTCACCCGCCATACCGATCCGGCCTTCCTGCATTACCGCAGCGGCGGCTTCATGGCCGAGCGTTTCCGCAAACTGCCTGGCATGGATCCGATCATGGATTCGGCGCTGTCGTTCGCCGCCAGCAAAGACGACCCCGCTTCCGGCGGCCGCCACAAAGTGTGGGGCAGCAAGCCGTTGTGGGTGTTGCCGCAGACTTCGACCATCGCCTCGCACCTGCCCAAAGCGCTCGGCACCGCCGTGGCGATCGAGCAGGGCAAGCGGATCGGCCACGCCTTGCCGATTCCGGACGACAGCATCGCGATCTGCTCGTTCGGCGACGCCAGTTCCAACCACGCGACGGCGCAGACCGCTTTTAACGCGGCTGCCTGGACCGCTTACCAGAAGCTGCCGGCGCCGGTCTTGTTCGTATGCGAGGACAACGGCATCGGCATCTCGGTGAAGACGCCCAACGGCTGGGTGGCGCAGAACTTCCGCGACCGCCGCGACCTGGATTATTTCTATGCGGACGGCCTGGACCTGGCCTCCGGCTACGGCGATGTGCAGAAGGCGGTCGAGCATTGCCGCCGCACGCGCCGGCCGACCTTCCTGCATCTGCGCACGACCCGGATCATGGGCCATGCCGGCACCGATTTCGAAATCGAATGGCGCAGCATCGAAGAGCTCTGCGCCGTCGAAGCGACCGATCCGTTGTTGCGCAGCGCCGCGATTGCGCTGGAATCGGGGCTGATGTCGAAGGACGAAATCCTCACCCTGTACGAGGAAACCCGCAAGAAATGCTTCGCCGCCGCGGAAGACGCCGACCGGCGGCCGCGGTTGTCGTCGCTGGAAGACGTCATGGCGCCGCTGGCGCCGTACACACCGGACAAGGTGCACGCCGAGGCGGTCCGCTCGGACTATGCCGACAAGCGCGCCGCGACGTTCGGCGGGGAAGCGAAACTGCCCGAAAAACAGGCGCCCAGGCATCTCGCGATCCAGATCAACAACGCCTTGCACGACCTGTTCTGCAAATATCCGGAAGCGCTGTTGTTCGGCGAGGACGTGGCGCAGAAAGGCGGCGTCTACACCGTCACCAAGGGACTGCACAAGGCGTTCGGCAACAAGCGCGTGTTCAACACGCTGCTCGACGAAACCGTCATCCTCGGCCTGGCCCAGGGCTACGCCAACATGGGCATGCTGCCGCTGCCCGAAATCCAGTACCTGGCCTATTTCCACAACGCCTGCGACCAGATCCGCGGCGAGGCGGCCAGCCTGCAGTTCTTCAGCAACGGCCAGTACCGCAATCCGATGCTGATGCGGATCGCTTCGCTCGGCTACCAGCGCGGCTTCGGCGGGCATTTCCACAACGACAATTCGATCACCGCGCTGCGCGATATCCCAGGCCTGGTGGTCGGCTGTCCGAGCCGCGGCGACGATGCGGCGACGATGCTGCGCACGCTCGCCGCGCTGGCCAAGGTCGACGGCCGCGTCTGCGCCTTCCTCGAGCCGATCGCCTTGTACATGGCCAAGGACCTGTACGAACCGGGCGATGGCCAGTGGCTGACCGAGTATCCGTCGCCGGACCAGGCGATGACGCTCGGCGAGGGCCGGGTCTACGGCGATGGCGACGATTTGGTGATTTTCACTTTCGGCAACGGCGTGCCGATGAGCCTGCGCGCATCGCGTGCGGTCGAGAAGAAGCACGGCTGGAAGACGCGCGTGGTCGACCTGCGTTGGCTGGTGCCGCTGAACGAGGCCTTCATCGTCGAACAGGCGCGCCACGCCAAGCGCATCGTCATCGTCGACGAGGGCCGGCACAGCGCCGGCGTGGGCGAGGGCATCATCACCGCGATCGCGGAAGGCGGCTACGGCGCGCGCCCGTTCAAGCGCGTGGTCGGCGCGGATACGTTCACGCCTTTGGCCGGCGCGGCGTTCCTGGTGATTCCGTCGGACGAAGAGATCATCGCGGCGGCGGATTCGCTGGCCTGACCCGCTTGCCGGCTCTGTAGGGCGGAGCTTGCTCCGCCGCTTCGGCTTCTGCTCTTCGTGGGAGCGGCTTTAGCCGCGAGCTCTTCCGTCCGAATACACATCAAAAGCTCGCGGCTAAAGCCGCTCCCACGAAGAGCCCGGGCATTGCCGACATCGATGGGACGATCCCTTCCGGACTTGACGCCCTAAAAACGCTTCCGGGCCGATAGTCTGTGCGCGGACAACATCGGAGTGCCGCCATGAGCAAGACCAAAGTCGCCGTCTTCGTCGGCAGTTTGCGCAAGGACTCGATCAACAAGAAGCTTGCCAGGGCTGTCGAAAAACTGATGCCGGCCGATTTCGAGTTCGACTACGTCCGCATCGACAACTTGCCGCTGTACAACCAGGATTTCGACGCAGATTATCCCGCCGAAGCCAAGCGCCTGAAGCAGCAGATCGAAGCCGCCGACGCGGTGTTGTTCGTCACCCCCGAATACAACCGTTCCGTGCCCGGCGTGCTGAAGAACGCCATCGATATCGCCTCGCGCCCTTGGGGCACCAATTCCTTTGCGGGTAAACCCGGCGCGGTGATCGGCGCCTCGATCGGCCCGATCAGCACGGCGATCGCGCAGCAGCACCTGCGCGGGTCGTTGGCCTTCGTGGATGTGCCGACGCTGGCCCAGCCCGAAGTCTTCATCCACTTCAAGGAGGGGATGTTCGACGACGACGGCAGCATCGGGCCGGACGATACGCGCAAGTTCTTGCAGGGCTTCGTCGACAAGTATGTGGGCTGGGTGGCCAAGCACCGCGCCTGACCCTGTTTTCTTTTTGTAGGAGCGGCTTCAGCCGCGAGCTTTTGATTTTTTGCCGTCAGCGAAAAAACTCGCGGCTGAAGCCGCTCCTACAAAAGCGGCTCCTACGGTGCGTGGTTGCGGCCGCGGTCGGTGAGCACGGCGATGTCCAGCTCGCCACGGCGCTCGACCCGCACCCATCCCGGCCCGGATTCGCCGCCGATGCTGTCGTCGCCGAGCCACGCGAGTTCGCGCAGCAGCACGCTCATGCGCACGTCCAGCCGCTTGCACAGGCGCGGCAGCGAGACGCCGTCCGGCTCGCGCGCGAGTTCGGCGAGCAAGGCGTCAGCGAACGACGGCGACGGGGATGTCACGCGGCGCATCCGTCGGTCCGTCCTGCGCATGCGGCAGCACGATCACCGGAATCGATTTCGAAGTGGGCGTGCGCGCCCCGTCGGCGAAGCTCGACAGCGGCACCAGCGCGTTCGTCTCCGGGTAGTACGCGGCCAGGCAGCCGCGGGGTATCGAGTACTCGACCAGCATGAACCGGTTCGCGCGCCGGTGCGCGCCGTCGTCGCCGAGGCTTTCTATGTCGACCCAGTCGCCGGCGCTCATGCCCAGCGCGGCGATATCGTCGGCGTGGGCGAACAGCACGCGCCGCTCGCCGAAGACGCCGCGGTAGCGGTCGTCCCATCCGTAGATCGTCGTGTTGTACTGGTCGTGCGAGCGCACGGTGGTGAGCGTGAAGACCGGCGACGATGCGGCGGCGCGCGCGCGATGCACCGGCAGGTCGGTCGGCACGGCGTGCGCGACGAACATCGCCTTGCCCGCCTGCGTGTGCCACTGCCGCTGTCCGGCGGCGTTGCTCAGGCGGAAGCCGCCAGGCACGGCCACGCGACGATTGAAATCGTGGAAATCGTCGAACACTTCGGCGATCTTGTCGCGTATCCGCCCGTAGTCCGCGATCAGCCAGCGCCACGGCGTCTTGCTGCGCGTGCCCAAGGTGGCCTCGGCCAAGCGCGCCACGATCGCAGGTTCGGACAGCAACTCCGTCGACGCCGGCGCGTTGATGCCGGCCGACAGGTGCACCATGCTCATCGAATCTTCTACCGTCACCGCCTGCGGCCCGGTTTCCTGCATGTCGATTTCGGTGCGGCCCAGGCAAGGCAGGATCAGCGCTTCGCGGCCGTGCACCAGGTGGCTGCGGTTGAGCTTGGTGGCCACGTGCACGGTCAGGTCGCAATTGCGCAGCGCGCGGTGCGTGGCCGCCGTATCCGGCGTGGCCGTGGCGAAATTGCCGCCCATCGCGAAGAACACTTTGCCGCGGCCGTCGAGCATGGCTTCGATCGCGCCGACGGTGTCGAACCCGTGCTCGCGCGGCGGCTCGAAGCCGAACACGTCGCGTAGCCTGTCGAGGAATTCGGGCGCGGGCTTTTCGTAGATGCCCATGGTGCGGTCGCCCTGCACGTTGCTGTGGCCGCGCACCGGGCAGGCGCCGGCGCCCGGCCTGCCGATATTGCCGCGCAGCAGCAGCAGGTCGACGATCATATGGATCGTCGCCACCGAATGCTTGTGCTGGGTGATGCCCATGCCCCAGCAGCAGATGACGCCGTCCGCAGCGAGGTAGATGTCGGCGGCGCGGCGCAATTGCCCGCGCGACAGGCCGGATTCGGCCTCGATCGTTTCCCAGCTTTCGGCGGCCACGTCCGCCGCGAAGCCATCGAAACCCACGGTGTGCGCAGCGATGAACTCCGCGTCGATCGCGCGCGCCGCGCCGCTGCGCTGCGCCTGCGCATCGGTCTCGAGCACATGCTTGACGATGCCTTTGACCGCGGCCAGGTCGCCGCCGATCCGCAGCTGGAAATAGTCCGACGAAATCCGGGTCGAGCCGCCGCTGAGCATCTCCAGCTTGTCCTGCGGATCGGCGAAGCGCTCCAGTCCGCGCTCCCGCAGCGGATTGAACGAGACGATCGCCGCGCCGCGCTTGGACGCCTTGCGCAACTCGCCGAGCATGCGCGGATGGTTGGTGCCGGGGTTCTGGCCGAAAATGAAGATCGCATCGGCCAGTTCGAAGTCGTGCAGCGACACCGTGCCCTTGCCGACGCCGATCTGCGGCGTCATCGCCGTGCCGGACGGCTCGTGGCACATGTTGGAGCAGTCCGGGAAATTGTTGGTGCCGTATTCGCGCACGAACAATTGATACAGGAAGGCGGCTTCGTTGCTGGTGCGGCCGGAGGTGTAGAAGATCGCGCGATCCGGAGATCCCAGGCCGTTGAGATGCGCGGCGACGGTTGCGAAAGCTTCGTCCCACGACAGCGGCAAATAGCGGTCGCTGGCGGCGTCCCAGCACATGGGATGGGTCAGCCGGCCTTGGTCCTCCAGCCAATGATCGCTATAGCGCGACAGTTCGGCGACGCTGTATTTCGCGAACAATTCGGGCGTAGCGCGGCGCTTGGTGGATTCCGCCGCGACCGCTTTGGCGCCGTTTTCGCAGAATTCGAATGTGGAAGTGTGGTCGCGGTCCGGCCAGGCGCAACCCGGGCAGTCGAAACCGTCGGGCTGGTTGGCCGATAGCAGCGTGCGCGCGCCGCGGACCGGGATGTCCTGTTCGAAAAGGTGTTTGGTCGCGCTGCGCAACGCGTCCCAGCCGCCGGCGGGGCCGTCGTAACGACGGATGGTTTTCTTCCCGCTCATGCCGCGGCTTCCGATGCGCCGTCGTGCAGGCGTTGCGGATGGGAATAGACGACGAAGCCGTCGTCGCGCGCGAAACCGACCAGGGTCAGGCCGGCGGAATCGGCCAATGCGATCGCGAGCGTCGTCGGCGCGGAGATCGCGGCGAGCAGCGGAATGCCGGCCTGCGCGGCCTTCATCGCCATCTCGTAGCTGGCCCGGCTGGTGACCACGGCGAATCCGGACGAGGGTTCGATGCCGGCGCGCGACAGGGCGCCGATCAGCTTGTCGAGCGCGTTGTGGCGGCCGACGTCCTCGCGCACGAGCGCGATGCGGCCATCCGCTTGCGCCCAGGCGGCGGCATGGGTCGCGCCAGTCAGCGCATTCAATGGTTGCTGGGCCTGCAGTTCGCGCAGTGCGCGGTCTAGAGAAATGGCGGCGATCGCCGGATCGGCTTCCAACGCCGGCGGCGGACGCAGCACGGCTTCGATCGACGCGGTGCCGCAGATGCCGCATCCGCTGCGCCCTTGCAGGTTGCGGCGACGCGCCTCGAGTCCGGCGGCGAGCGATTCCGGAATCGACATGTCGATCGAGATACCTTCCAGCGACGTGTCGATGGCCAGGATCTTCAATTGCGCGGCGCAAGGCACGATGCCTTCGCTCAACGAGAAGCCGAGCGCGAAATCCTCCAGGTCGCCGGGGGTGGCCATCATCACCGCGAACGGCGCGCCGTTGTAGGCGAGGGCGACGGGCATTTCGGCCGCGACCAAGTCTCGGGTGTCGTCGATGCGCGAGCCGCGATGACGCTGGACGCGTTTTTCGACCGCGCCTTGCGGCGGTTCTTGCTGGCGTCCGGAGCGTTTCATCTGTCGGCGGATTATCGCGAAAACGCCGTGATTTTTCCGGTAACGGCAAAAACCCGGCGCGAGGCCGGGTTTCTGTGTCGGCGGCGCCGCGCAGCCGTTACGGCGCGACGATCCGGATCTCGACGCGGCGATTGGGCGCCAGGCAGGCGATCAGCGCATCGCGGTCCTTGTCGTCGCATTCCACCACCGGTTCGACGCTGCCGCGGCCGACTGCGGTGATCTTGTCGGCCGGTACGCCTTTCTGCACAAGATAGTCGCGCACCGCGTCCGCGCGCCGGGTCGACAGATCGACGTTGGCCTTGGCATTGCCAATGCGGTCGCTGTGGCCGATGACGTGCACCATTTCGTAAGGACGGCTGCCGAGTCCGGCTGCCAATGCGTCGAGTTGGGTTCTACCCTCGTCGCTGAGGTTGTCTAGGCTCGATTTGCCGAAGGCGAACAGGCTGTCGGACGACAACTTCTGGTTGTAGGACATCGGCGGCGGTGTCGGCTCCGCCGGTTTGGTTTGCGTTGTGGTACAGGCCGGCAGCAGTGCGGCGGCCAGTATGGCGATGGTTACGATGTTTGCCTTGTTCATTGCGTATCCCTCCCTAGTGCGCGTGAAGAACGAGGTCGCGCGGTCGGACCGCCTGGGACAGGCGATATGGCCGGCGATTTCCCCGGAGCCGAGCATAACAAGGCGAATGTGTCATTGCCGCCGGCGGTCGGGCCATGCCGCCGCTCGCCCGATCCGGCTCAGCGAGCCAGGCCGCCCAGCAGGTCCGACGCCTGGAGGGCCGCGCCGTCGGCGCGCAGGCCGGTCGCGGCATGCTCCAGCGGCAGCACGGCCAGGGCCCGCCAACGGCCATCGGCCGTGATCGCGCTGACGATGCTGCCGATAGCGCGTTCGCCGTCGCTCACCTGCATGCCGACGGTGAGCGGTGCATCGCTGTCGAACAGCGCCAGCCCACGCTTGGCCTGTCCGAGGAAGTGCGTGCGAGCGACGATTTCCTGGCCCGGATAGCAGCCTTTCTTGACGCTGTACGCACGCAACCGGTCGAGCGAGAGTTGTTGCGGCGTCCATTGTTCGCGCTGCGAAGACGGCAGACGCGGCAGGCCGTGGGCGAGATCGAAGGCCGTCCAGCGGGCGTGCAGGGCGGCATCGGTTGCGGCCGCCGGACTAGGGGCGATCGTCAATCTGCGGGCGCCGCCATCCGCGCCCGCGTCCAGCGCGACATCGCCGCTATCGCCTATCGACAATTGCGCTCCGGCGGCCTTAGTCGGCGCATCGAACCGTCCGGTCGCATGCAGATCGTCGCGCACGGCGATCGCCAGTTTGCTGCGGAACACGAAGCGCTGCAGCGCCGATGCGAATTCCATAGGATCGGCATCCTGCAGCAGCAGCCAAAGGGTTTCGTCGTCGAGCTTGAGCAGCGCGAACAGCGCGATCACGCGGCCTTTCGGCGTCAGCCAGCCGCTCCATTGCCAGTGCCCGGCCGCCAATCCCTTCACCTCGCTCATGAATTGCGCGTGCGCGAAAGCCACGGCATCGCGGCCGCTCAAGGCGACGATACGGTGGTCGGGCAGGGCGAACGGCGAGGGCTGCAAAGTGCGTGGCTTGTCCGGAAAGGGGGCGGGAACTAAACTTAGCGGGTTACGAGGCCCAGAATGATAGGCGAAACCGTACCGACACCCGAACCGGAGCAGGCCGAACAGTCCGTCCCGGAAACGACGCCCGCCAAGGAGATCGGCGGCCGCGAAGGCCCCGAGCCGACGCGTTACGGCGATTGGGAAAAGAACGGCCGCTGCATCGATTTCTGACGTCCCGCATGTCGCCCGGGTAGAAATCGGCGTTCCCGGGTTTGCGCCAGCCACGCGGCCCCGGCCGCCCAGCGAGAGAAAGAGCCGCACGATGGCGAACCGCGAACGTCCCCTGTCACCGCATCTGCAGGTCTACCGCTGGCAGATCACGATGACGATGTCGATCCTGCACCGCGTTACGGGTTGTGCCCTGGCGGTCGGCGCGTTCGGATTGGCCTGGTGGCTGCTGGCGATGGCTGCCGGCGGCGATCATTACGCGAACTTCGCGCAGTGCCTGGCATCGCCGCTGGGCAAGTTCGTGCTGTTCGGCTTCACCGCGTCGCTGGTCTATCACTTGTTCAATGGCATCCGTCATCTGCTCTGGGATGCCGGGCGCGGTTTCGACATCCCGGCCGTCTACAAATCCGGTTACACCGTGATCGCGCTGAGCATCATCGTCACCGCGGCGCTGTGGTTCTTAGCAATGCGGGGTGGCGCATGAGCGGTTCGCGCATCCGCGACATGAGGACGCCGCTGGCCCGCGCCCGCGGCCTGGGTTCGGCCAAGTCCGGCGTCGGCCATTTCTGGTGGCAGCGCGTCACCGCGATCGTGCTGGCGCTGATGGTGCCGTGGCTGGTCTGGCTGCTGGTGTCGCTGGCCGGCGCCGATCTGGAAACGGCGCGCGCGGCGGTCGCCAGGCCTTGGAACGCGATCCTACTGTCGATTTTCGTCGTCGCGCTGTTCTGGCACGCCAAGCTCGGCGTGCAGGTGGTGATCGAAGACTACGTCCATACCCGCGCGCTGGAAGTGGCGTCGCAACTCCTCGTCACTTTGGCCTGCGTATTGGGGGCGGTTGCGTCCCTTTACGCCATCGGCCGCATCGCGCTGATGGCCTGACCACATGAAGACTGCTTACCCGATTACCGAACACAAGTACGACATGATCGTCGTCGGCGCCGGCGGCGCCGGTTTGCGCGCCACGTTCGGCCTGGCGCAAAAAGGCCTGCAGACGGCTTGCCTGACGAAGGTATTCCCGACCCGCTCGCACACCGTCGCGGCGCAGGGCGGCATTTCCGCCGCGCTCGGCAACATGGGCGAGGACGACTGGCGCTATCACTTCTACGACACGATCAAGGGCTCGGACTGGCTGGGCGACCAGGACGCGATCGAGTACATGTGCAAGGAAGCGATTCCGGCCATCATCGAACTCGAGCACCAGGGCGTGCCGTTCAGCCGCACCGAAGACGGCCGCATTTACCAGCGCCCGTTCGGCGGCATGACCACCCATTACGGCAAAGGCACCGCGCAACGCACCTGCGCCGCGGCGGACCGTACCGGGCATGCGATCCTGCATACGCTGTACCAGCAGTCGCTGAAGCACGACGCGCGTTTCTTCATCGAATACTTCGCGCTCGACCTGATCATGGACGAGCACGGCGCCTGCCGCGGCGTGCTGGCGCTGGACATGGCCGAGGGCACGCTGCACCTGTTCCGCGCCCACGGCGTGGTGCTGGCCACCGGCGGTTACGGTCGCGCCTATTTCTCGGCGACTTCGGCCCATACCTGCACCGGCGACGGCGGCGGCATGGCGCTGCGCGCCGGTCTGGGCCTGCAGGACATGGAATTCGTGCAGTTCCACCCGACCGGCGTGTACGGCGCCGGCGTGCTGATCACCGAGGGCGTGCGCGGCGAAGGCGGCATCCTGCGCAACGACAAGGGCGAGCGCTTCATGGAGCGTTATGCGCCCAATGCGAAGGATCTGGCTTCGCGCGACGTGGTGTCGCGATCGATGACCATCGAGATCCGCGAGGGACGCGGCGTGGGTCCGAAGAAGGACCATATCCACCTGGACCTGACTCACCTCGACCCGAAAGACATCCACGAAAAGCTGCCCGGCATCGCCGAGAGCGCGAGGATCTTCGCTAATGTCGACGTGACCAAGCAGCCGATCCCGGTGATCCCGACCGTGCACTACAACATGGGCGGCATCCCGACCAACTACCACGGCGAAGTGGTGCAGCTGAAGAACGGCGATCCCGACGCGGTCGTGCCGGGCCTGTATGCGATCGGCGAGGCGGCCTGCGTGTCCGTGCACGGCGCCAACCGCCTGGGCTCGAACTCGCTGCTCGACCTGGTCGTGTTCGGACGCGCGGTGGCCAACCGCTGCGCCGAGACCATCAAGCCGGGGCAAAGCCATTCCAGGCTGGCGGAAGACGCTTGCGACAAGTCTCTCGCGAACCTCGACAGGCTGCGCAACGCCAACGGCGGCACGCCGACCGCGGCGATCCGCGACAACATGCAGCACACCATGCAGGCCGATGCGGCCGTGTTCCGCACCGGCGAAACGCTTGGCCAAGGCGTCGAGAAGATCCGCGAGATCAACGCTTCGTTCGCCGACGTCAAGGTCAGCGACCGCTCGCTGGTATGGAACTCGGACCTGATCGAAACCTACGAGCTGCAGAACCTGCTCGGCCAGGCGCTGGCGACGATCGTGTCCGCCGAGAACCGCACCGAGTCGCGCGGCGCGCATGCGCGCGAGGATTTCCCCGAGCGCGACGACCAAACCTGGCAGAAGCACACGCTGTGCTGGGTCGGCGACGACGGCAAGACCACCATCGATTACCGCCCGGTGCACATGTACACGCTCACCGACGAGGTGGCCGTGGTGCCGCCCAAGCCACGCGTCTACTGACCGGAGGTCCGCCGTGCGCAGCGCTCACTTGGTTCTTATCGCATCGTCGATGACGGCCTTCGCCGCCGCGGCCGCGGAGCCGCAGGCCGACGCCTGGGTCCAAGGCCCGGAGCGTCCGTCGCTCAACGGCGAAGCGGGCAAGACTTGGTTTTCGCCGGTGTTCGGCCGCCGCAGCGGCACGTTTCCGGCGATGTACGATTCGATGCAGGACACCCGCGACTCGGTCACCGGCGATTTCCTCGTCGCGCGCTTCCGCTACACCTACGATGCGCCGATCGGCGAGGGCAGCAAGATCAGCCCGCGCCACGACGAGTCGATCACCGAAGTACTGCTCGATTGCGACCGGCATTTCAGCGGCACTGCCTCGATACGCTATCTGCTGGACGGGAAGGAAGTCGCGCGCCAGGACGACGGCGCGGACGACATCCTGATGACGCAGATGGAGAACGACGCCGGCACCACCGTCGGCGACCTTTGCGAATTCGCCCGCCAGCGCGGCGCGAAGTAGGGCATATGGCCGAATCCAGGCTACCGAAGCGTTCGCAAATCCGGAAAGGCGGGCGTTTCGTCTTCAGGCGCTCAGTCGTGCGCTGTTCGGCGCTGTTGCTGGCCGGTTGCGGCGTCGCAGCGGCGGGCGAGCGGATCGCGCTGGAGGGCTCGGACGTCACGGTCGAAGTGCAGCACGATTGGATGATGATGGCGAGCGACGCGTCGTCGTTGCATTTGAACGTGTGCAATCCGGCGATGGCCGATGGCTGCCAGGTGCTGGCGCAGATGTATGTGGAGAAGCTATCGGGCGCGATGGCGCCAGCTTCGCTGGACGCCGTATTCCGCTCCGCTTCGGTCGTAAGCGCAGACAACCCGGTTCCGGCCCGATGGATCAAGGTCGCTGGGTACGATGCGGTCGAGACCGCAGCGCTCGGCGACGTCAACTACAACTACGGCGAAGGCCGCGGTGGTACGGCGAAGATGGCTTATCGCGAGATCACGCTGCGGGCCGGGCCGGCATTCTATCGCTGCGGCGTGTCGGCTTCGCCCGATGCAGATTGGACCCGCTGGCGCGGTGCGCTTCACGATTTTTGTTCTTCATTGCGGTTCGTCGACGCGAAAAAAACGATCGGAACGAAGTAATCATGGCTGAATTCACTCTTCCCAAGAACTCGAAGGTCCAGAAGGGCAAGCATTTCGCCGCCCCCAGCGCGAAACAGCCACGTACTTTCAAGGTGTACCGCTGGAGCCCGGACGACGACGCCAATCCGCGCACCGATACTTACGAGGTCGACCTCGAGGCGTGCGGCCCGATGGTTCTGGACGCGTTGATCAAGATCAAGAACGAGATCGATCCGACGCTCACGTTCCGCCGTTCCTGTCGGGAAGGCATCTGCGGCAGCTGCGCGATGAACATCGACGGCACCAATACGCTGGCCTGCACCAAGGCCATTGCGGACTGCGGCAAGAGCGAAGTGCCGATCTATCCGCTGCCGCACATGGAAGTGGTCAAGGACCTGGTGCCGGACCTGACCCATTTCTACGCGCAGTACGCCTCGATCCAACCGTGGATCCGCACCCAGAGCGCGCCGCCACCGGACCGCGAGCGCCTGCAGTCCAAGGAAGACCGCGCCAAGCTCGACGGCCTGTACGAATGCATCCTGTGCGCCTGCTGCAGCACCAGCTGCCCGAGCTACTGGTGGAACGGCGACCGTTACCTGGGCCCGGCTATCCTGCTGCAGGCCTACCGCTGGATCATCGACAGCCGCGACGAAGACACCGGCGCGCGCCTGGACGACCTCGAGGATCCGTTCAAGCTCTATCGCTGCCACACGATCATGAATTGCGCGCGCACCTGCCCGAAAGGCTTGAACCCGGCCAAGGCGATCGGCGAGATCAAGCAGCTGATGCTGGCGCGCAGGGGCTGAGCCCGCATGCCGAGCACGACGCCGAGCATCGTGGTCTTCTATCCGGCGTTCGCGCTGGTGGCGCTGACGTTCTTGGTGTGGTGCCGCTTGTACATCGTCCGCATCGGACAGATGAGGCGCGAGCGCATCCACCCGCAAACGGTGGCGACGTCCGCGCAAGCGGCCGCAAAACTTACTGATAGCCGTGCAGCGGACAACTTCCGGAATCTTTTCGAGCTGCCGGTGCTGTTCTACATGGCGCTCGCGATCGCGGCGCTGACGGACTCGGCGACCCCGGTGTTGATGGCGTTGGCTTGGGCGTTCGTGGCGCTGCGTTTTGCGCACAGCGCCATCCACTGCGGCTACAACAAGGTCATGCACCGTTTCATGGCGTATATGGCCGGCGCCGCCGTGCTTTGGCTGCTGTGGGCGTACTTGGCGTTTCTGCTGTTGTCGTGAGCGACGAGGCGGAACTCAAACGCCTGCGCTGGCGCTGTCGCCGCGGCATGCGCGAGCTCGACCAGTTGATGCTGCGCTATCTCGACCAGGCGTGGACGCAGGATTCCGACGCGCAACGCGGGGTTTTCCTAAAGCTGCTGGACGGCGAGGACGATAAGCTCTGGCGCTGGTTCATGGGCTACGACGTCCCCGAAGATGGGCAAATCGCCGCGCTGGTCGAACGCATCCGCCAGTTGCCGCCTTGAGTGGCGGCCGTCGCGCTGGTTGGTCGCGGCGATCCTGATGTTGGCCTTGCTGGGCGCGTTGTCGCTCGTCGTCTCCGAGATGCCTCGCGCTTGGGCTTGGCCGCTGGCCGCGGCTGCGCTCGCGTATGGGGGCGCCAAAGCGCGGCACGAGGCGCGCAAGCCTGCGCAGGCCTGGTTCTGGCCGGGCGACGGCCGGCCGGCGACGGCCGATGGCGTGGCGGCGAGGGACGTCGCCGTCGCTTGGCGCGGCCCGCTGGCGTTCGTCCGCTGGCGCGATGCCGCCGGCCGCTGGCGACGGCAGAGCTGGTGGCCGGACACGCTGCCGGCCGCGCGGCGACGTGAACTGCGTCTGGCCGCGGCATCGGTCCGGGCTTCGCGGTCCGCGGCTTCGATGGCACCATAGCCGTCCCTGTCCGGCGTCGGCACGCGGGCTCCCGCAATAACGGGTTCCAGAAAGCACTAGATGTTCAAACCCATCCCCGTCGCCATCGGCCTGCGCTACCTGCGCGCCAAACGCCGCAACGGCTTCATCTCCTTCATTTCGCTGGCCTCGATCCTGGGCATCGCGCTGGGCGTGGCCGCACTGATCACCACGCTGGCCGTGATGAGCGGTTTCCAGCGGGAAATCCGCGACCGCATGCTGCAGATGGCCGCGCACGCCACGGTCGCCGCCGACGATGGCGACGTGATGGCCGACTGGCCGTTGGCGGTCCGCTCGGCCATGCAGGACAAACGCGTCGCAGGCGCCGCGCCTTATGTCGAAACCTGGGGCCTGTTGACCGGCGTGCGGCGCGAGCCCGCCATCCTGCGCGGCGTGCTGCCGGCAGAGGAGGGCAAAGTGTCCGTGCTGGCCGACAAGATGGTCCAGGGCAAGCTGGACCAGTTGTCGCCGGGCAGCTTCAACATCGTGCTGGGCAAGGAACTGGCGATCTGGCTCGGCGCCGGCGTCGGCGACAAGGTCACGGTGATGACCGACATGCGCGCCACGCCGATGGGCGCCATTCCGCAGCTGAAACGCTTCACCGTCAGCGGCATCTTCGAGGCCGGCTACCAGGAATACGACCGCAACCTGGCGGTGATCAACCTGCAGGACGCGCAGAAGCTGGCGCGCATCGGCGACGGCGTCACCGGCGTGCGCCTGAAGCTGCACGACATGAACCTGTCGTGGGACGTGGCCCGGGACCTGGCGATACGGCTGCACGGCGGCTACCGCGTCAGCGACTGGAGCAGCGAGAACGCCAACATGTTCCGCGCGCTGAAGCTGGAGAAGACGATGATGGCGATCCTGCTGTCGCTGATCATCGCGATGGGCGCATTCAACCTCGTCTCCTCGCAGGTGATGCTGGTCACCGACAAGCAGGCCGACATCGCCATCCTGCGTACCTTGGGCCTGGCGCCGAAGGGCGTGATGCAGATATTCATGGTGCAGGGCACGCTGATCGGCGTGATCGGCACTTTCATCGGCGTGGTCGGCGGCATTTTGCTGACGCTGAACCTGGAGCACATCCTGCGCGCCATCGAGCAGGTGTTCAGCGTGCAATTGATGCCCGAAGACGTGTACTACATCACCGGCCTGCCGACCGAGCTGCAGGCCAGCGACGTGGTCGCGATCGCGATCGTGGCGTTGGTCATGAGCTTCCTGGCCACGATCTACCCGGCCTGGCGCGCGTCGCGCACGGCGCCGGCGGAGGCGCTGCGCTATGAGTGAGCGGATGCAGGTATTGCACGCCGACGGCCTGGCCAAGACCTATGCCGAGGGCAAGCTGCGCACCCCGGTGTTCGACGGGTTGCATCTGGAGGTGACGGCGGGCGAGACCGTTGCCATCGTCGGCGCGTCTGGCGCCGGCAAGAGCACGCTGCTGCATCTGCTGGGCGGGCTGGATACGCCGACCGCGGGCGAAGTCTATGTCGCCGGGCAGAAGATGTCCGCCCTGTCCGATGCGGCGCGCGGCGCGTTGCGCAACAAGGCGCTGGGCTTCATCTATCAATTCCATCATCTGTTACCGGAATTCACGGCGCTGGAAAACGTGATGCTGCCGGTGCTGCTCAACGGCACCACGGTGCCGGATGCGTCGTCGCGCGCGAGGACGCTGCTGGAATCGGTCGGCTTAGGGCATCGCTTGGAGCACAAGCCGGGCGAACTGTCCGGCGGCGAGCGCCAGCGCGCCGCGGTCGCGCGCGCGCTGGTCAACCGGCCCGCCTGCGTGCTCGGCGACGAACCCACCGGCAACCTGGACGAAAAAACCGCCGCGCACGTCTTCGAGCTGATGCTGGAACTCAACCGCGAGCAGAAGACCAGCCTGGTCATGGTCACCCACGACCGCCGCCTGGCGCGGCGGCTCGACCGGGTGCTGGAACTGCACGAAGGCAAGCTGCGCGAGCTGGCGCCGGAAGAAGTCTGACCCGACACAGCCTCGGCCTCTTGTAGAGCGGGGCTTGCCCGCTGCTTTTGTAGGTGCGAATTCATTCGCACGCGCTTTTCCATCGGCGTAAAAGCTTTTCGTAGGAGCGGCTTCAGCCGCGAGCTCTTCCGGCCGCGTCGCAGCCGGCGAGAAAAGCTCGCGGCTGAAGCCGCTCCTACGAAAAGCAAAACCGTTACTGCCGGCCCACGTCGGTACCTTCGAAAACGATCTTGGCCTGATGGATATCGAACAACGGCCCGAGTTCGTAGACGTTCTCGTACCCATAACTATGCAGCACGTTGTAGGTGTAGATGTTCAACGAGGCAGTCACGGCTTTCGACGGAAACGCGCCGGGCGCATTGAGGAAGTTGTTGTTGCAGTAGATCAGCACGCGGGTCGATTTGTCGGGCAGGATACTGGCCAGCTCGTCGGCGGTGATGTCGGGCAGGCTCAGATTCCTGGCGCCCTTGATGTGCAGCTGCGCGTATTTTTCCGCGCTGCGCGCATCCAGAACCACGGTGCCCGGCTCGTTCGCCATGCGGATGAATTCGTCCTCGGTGAGCCGATGGCGTTGGCGGATTTCCCCGACATGGGCGACCTGCCCGGCGAAGCCGTCGTAATCGATCAGGCGATTGGGGATTTCCTGGGCCTGGGCGACGCCGGCGAACGCCAGCAGCAGTGTCGGCACTATCGGCTTTTTCATGGCTCCGCCTCGATGACGGCCGAACGGCCGTGAGGCGATTCAAGAGCAGGCGGGGTTAATCGGGGCTAAACCCGGCAGGAAATTTCCTACGCGCAGGCATGTGCGGCACCGATAGCCGGACGTGCGGCCTACGGCGACAGTGGGATATGGAAGCTTCCTCCCCGCCAACGCCTTCGGCCCGCCTTGCGCCGGCCCCGTTCGGCATCGCGACCAGCCTGGCGCTGGTGGCCGGCGTCGGCACATGCCTGGTGCTGCCGGCGCTGCCGGCCTGGCCGTGGCTCGCGGCTGCTTTCGCTTTTGGCTTCGCGGGGTGGCTGCGCGCCGATCGTTGGCGGCTCTGCGGGGCGCTATCGCTCGGATTCGGCTTGGCGGGACTGCATGCGGCTTCGACGATGGCGCAGCAACTGCCGCCGGCGCTCGAGCACCAAGAAAGCGTACTGAGCGGACGCATCGTGGGATTGCCGCAAAGCGAACCGCGGCGCACGCGTTTCCGCATGCGCATAGACCGCGATCCCTCGCAACCGGCTGCGTTGCGGGGCCAGGTGGTGCAGTTGTCCTGGTACGACGATTTCGACGCGGTCGCGCCAGGCCCGCGTACCGCGCTGAGCGCCGGCGCGCGTTGGCGGATCCGCGCCAAGCTGCGTGCGCCGCGCAGCTTGCGCAACCCTGGCGGTTTCGACGGCGAACGGCATGCGCTGGCCGAACGCATCGTCGCGACCGGCTACGTGAGGGAACCCGGGACCGCGCGCGCCTTGTCGCCGCCGGCGGGCATCGATGCCTGGCGCGAAGCGACGTCGCGCAGCATCGCCCGGCAAGTGCCGCGGCCGTCTTCGCGCTTCGTTCGTGCGCTGGCGCTGGGCGACACGCAGGCGCTGGACGATCGCGACTGGGAGATCCTGCGCGCCAACGGGCTCACCCACCTGATTGCGATCTCCGGATTCCATGTCGGCTTGGCCGCAGGCTTCTTTGCGCTGTTCGTGCTGGGCTTGTGGCGCGCGTTGCCGGCCTTGGCGCGGCGCGCTCCGCGGTCGCAGGCCGCAGGGGTAGCCGCCTTGCTCGGCGCGGGGGTGTATGCGGCGATGGCGGGCTTCGCGTTGCCGACGTTGCGCACCGTATTGATGATCGCCGTGGTGGTGGCGGCGCGCTTGTGGCGGCGGCCGCCGCATCCTGCACAAGCGCTGGCGTTGGCTGCGTTCGCGTTGTTGTCGGTCGATCCGCTGTCGGCGCTGGCGCCCGGTTTCTGGCTGAGCTTCGTCGGCGTCGCCTGGCTGCTCTGGTGCTTGCCGCGAAGCACGGGCAGCATGCTGCGCGATTTCTTCAGCGCCCAGGGCGTGGCAGCGCTGGGCCTGTTGCCGCTGAGCGCGGTGCTGTTCGGACAGGCTTCGACGGCGGGTCCGCTGGCGAATCTGATCGCAGTGCCGTGGTGGAGCTTGGTGGTCGTGCCGCTATCGCTGCTCGGCCTGGCGGCCGAAGCGTTGAACTCCGGTTCCGGCGGCATGCTCTGGCGGCTGTCGGCGCAGACCTTCGAGTGGAGCTGGCCTGTGTTCGAAGCTTTGTCCGACAGCGGCCTGGCCATGCGCTGGCTGCCCGAACCCGCGTGGTACGCATTGCCGCTGGCGCTGTTCGGCGCGCTCTGGCTCCTGCTGCCGCGCGGCACGCCTGCGAAACCGCTGGCCTTGCTGTTGTGGCTGCCTTTGCTGTGGCCGCAACGCGGGCTGCCGGGCCATGGCGAAGCGGAGCTTACGGTGATCGATGTCGGCCAGGGCTTGTCGGTACTGGTGCGTACCTCCGGGCATGCCTTGCTCTACGACACCGGGCCGGCGGTGCGCGACGGTTTCGATGCCGGCGAACGCGCGGTACTGCCGGCTTTGCACGCGCTGGGCGTACCTAGGCTCGACAAGCTGGTGATCAGCCACGCCGATAACGATCACGCCGGCGGCGCGCATGCCGTACGGCGCGTCATGGCGATCGCGAGCGCTTCTGCGCCGGACGGCGCTGGGCTGCCGCAGACGCGGCCCTGTCTGGCCGGCACGCGCTGGCGATGGGACGGCGTGGAATTCCGCTTCCTGCATCCGCCGCGCCATTTCCCGTACCTGGGCAACGAGGCCAGCTGCGTATTGCGGATCGAGACCGCGCACGGCGCGGCGCTGCTGACCGGCGATATCGGCGAGGTGATCGAGCGGCGGTTGCTGCGCGAGGATCCGGCCGCGGTTCGCGCCGATGTCGTCCAGGTCGCTCATCACGGCAGCCGCAGTTCGTCCGATCCGGGCTTCGTCGCCGCTACCGGCGCCCGTTATGCGTTGCTGTCGGCCGGTTACGGCAACCGCTTCCGGCATCCGAACCCGGCTGTGGTCGAGCGTTGGCAGAGGGCCGGCGCCGAAACGCTGTCCACGCTCGAGGGCGGCGCCTTGCGGATCGGGCTGACTGCGGACGGGATCACGGCGCAGACCCGCCGCCAGCGGCTGCCGCGGCTCTGGGACGCGACCCGGCGGCACGAGCGGGTATCCTATCGGCAGGATCGAACGCGGCCCGATGTGCCGGAAGGTTGAGCGTGCTGGAATTGGTGAAGGCGGGCGGGTGGCCGATGATCCCGCTGCTGCTGCTGACGGTGGTGGGCCTGGCGATCATCGTCGAGCGTTTCTGGAGCCTGCGCCGCAAGGTCGTGCTGCCGCCCGGGTTGGGCGAAGAGGTACGGGCCTGGGCGGCGCGGGGCCGGCTGGATCCCGCCCACATCGATTCGCTGCGCCGCACCTCGCCGCTGGGCGAGCTGCTGGCCGCGGCGCTGGACGTGCGTAACCGCTCGCGCGAGGAGATCCGCGAACGCGTCGAGGACGTCGGCCGCCACCTGGTGCACCGGATGGAGCGCTTCCTCAACACGCTGGGCACGATCGCCGCGGCCGGACCGCTGCTGGGCCTGTTCGGCACCGTGGTCGGCATGATCCAGATGTTCCTGGGCATCCTCGACCACGGCGTCGGCGACGTGAACCAGCTGGCCGGCGGCATCGGCAAGGCGCTGGTGTGCACGGCCACGGGCATGATCGTGGCCGTGCCGGCGTTGATGTTCCACCGCTATTTCCGCGGCCGCATCGCCGAATACATCGTGGCGATGGAGCACGAGGCGATCCGGCTGATGGATACGCTCGATGCGCGCCCCGGGGTGCCGCAGGACCTGCCGGCAACGATGCCGATGGCGTCGGCCTCCGCTTCCGCGCACGCCGGCACGGCCTGAGACCGGGGCCGACAGCGATGCGCATCCGCGACCACCGCGCCGACGACGAGCCCGAGATCAACCTGATCCCGTTGATCGACGTGATCCTGGTGCTGATCATCTTCTTCGTGATCACCACCACCTTCGACACGCGCTCGGTGCTGCGCTTGCAGCTGCCGCAGGCCACCGGCGAGCCGCCCAAGACGCCGCCCAATACGCTCAGCGTGCTGGTCAACGCCGACGGGCGCTATTTCGTCCAGGACCGCGAGGCGCTTCGCACCGACGTCGAGTCGCTCAAGCGCACCATCGTCGATGTCGCCGGCAACGACCGCGACCGTCCAGTGCTGTTGCGCGCCGACGGCCGCACGCCGCACCAGGCGGTGGTCACCGCTTACGACGCGCTCGGTCAATTGGGCTTTCGCCAAATCATGATCGCGACCGCGCCGGAGCCGCGCCGGTGACCGAACCGGCCGGTCCCTGGCCCACCTACAAGCGGCTGCTGGGCTACGCGCGGCCGTACCGGGCGCTGCTGGCGCTGGCCTTCGTCGGCATGGCGATCGAAGCGGCCGCGGGCGCCGGTTTTACGGCGTTGATGAAGCCGATCATCGACGACACTTTCGATCCCAAAAACACCACGATCGAGTGGAAGCTGCCGCTGTTCATCGTCGGCCTGTTCGTGGCGCGCGGCATCGCCGGTTTCGTCACCGACTACAGCATGGCGCGCGCCGGCCGCAGCGTGTCGCGCGACCTGCGCAATCTGCTGCTGGGCAAATACCTGCGCCTGCCGGGTTCGCGTTTCGACAGCGAAACGGTGCCGTCGATGCTGACCCGGCTCGGCGGCGACACCGAGCAGGTCGCGCAGGCGGCGGTCGATGCGTTGAAAGTCATGCTCAGCCAGGGCCTGCAGGTGATCGCGATGTTCGCGGTGATGGTGTGGACCAGTCCGCGGGTGACGCTGGCGATCCTGCTGCTGGGCCCGGTGCTGGCTTTCGTGATGGACAAGGTCGGGCGCCGCTACCGCAGCATCAACCATCGCATCCAGGAAGGCGCGGCCAAGATGCTGCAGAGCGCCGAGCAGTCGCTGCACGGCCATCAGGAAGTCAAGATATACGGTGCGCAGGAAGCCGAACTCAAACGTTACGGCGATCTTGTGCAGCACAATCTGCAGCTGAGCCTGAAAGTGGAGACTACGCGTTCGTCCGCTTCGGTGCTGGTGCAGCTGATGGGCGCGATCGGCCTGGCCGTGCTGTTGCTGGTGGCCGGGCACGAAGCGGTGCAGGGCCGTCTGACCGCCGGCGATTTCGTGCGGATGATGATCGCGATGATGGCGATCATCCCGTCGCTGCGGCAGCTGACCAACGTGCAGAGCATGCTGCAGCGCGGCGTTTCGTCGGCCAATCGCCTGTTTTCGGTGCTGGACGCGCCGGAAGAGGCCGACACCGGCACGCGCAAGCTCGATCGCGCCAAGGGCGAGATCGAATTCCGCAACATCACCGCGCGCTACGCCGGCCAGCAGGAAGCGGCGCTGGAAGACATCAGTTTCGTCGCGCGGCCCGGCACCGTGACGGCGATCGTCGGGCGTTCCGGCAGCGGCAAGACCACGCTGATCCGGCTGATTCCGCGCTTCTATACCGCCGAAAGCGGGCAGATCCTGCTCGACGGCCATCCGATCGAGGAATATCCGCTCGCCGACTTGCGCCGCCAGATCGCGCTCGTCAGCCAGGGCGTGATGCTGTTCGACGACAGCGTCGCCGCTAACGTCGCTTACGGCGAGATGGCCGGAGCCAGCGGCGAAGAGCTCGCCGCGGCGATCCAAGGCGCCAATGCGATGGAATTCGTCGAACGCCTGCCGCAGGGCGCCGATTCGCCGATCGGCGAGAACGGCGGGCGCCTGTCCGGCGGACAGCGCCAACGCCTGGCGATCGCGCGCGCGATGCTGAAGGACGCGCCGATCCTGATCCTGGACGAGGCCACGGCCGCGCTGGACAACGAATCCGAGCGCCTGGTGCAGGATGCGCTGCAGCATCTGATGCCGGACCGCACCACGCTGGTCATCGCCCATCGTTTGTCGACCATCGAGCACGCCGACCAGGTGCTGGTGCTCGACCGCGGCCGCCTGGTGGAGCAGGGCACGCACAGCGAGTTGATCGCGCGCGGCGGCGTGTACGCGCGCTTGCACCGCATGCAGTTCCGCGAGCCCGCGAGCGCGGACAACGCGCCGGATCCGGCATGAGCGGCAGCGCGCGGCAACCGCCGGCGTGGTGGTACGACGGCAGCACGCCGCCGCTGCACGCCCGTCTGGCTTCCGGATTGTTCTCCGTGTTGGCGTCGTCGCGTCGCGCGCTGTTCCGCAAGGGGTGGCGTCGCCGCGTGCGGGTCGGCGCGCCTGTGGTGGTGATCGGCAACCTCACCGCCGGCGGCACCGGCAAGACGCCGCTGGCGATCGCGCTGGTGGAGCGCCTGGCCGCTGCCGGCCGCAAGCCCGGCGTGGTCAGTCGCGGTTACGGCCGCGCGGACGAATCGAAGCCCGTATGGGTGGAGCGCGATACCGACGCGGCCGTCGCCGGCGACGAACCGGTGCTGATCGCGCGCCGCTGCGGCATCCCGGTGCGCGTCGATCGCGACCGCGTCGCCGGCGCCCGTGCGCTGGTCGCAGCCGGCTGCGACGTCGTCGTCTGCGACGACGGCCTGCAGCATTACCGGCTGGCGCGCGACGTGGAAGTCGAAGTGATCGACGGCGCGCGCCGTTACGGCAACGCCCGCCTGCTGCCGGCCGGACCGATGCGCGAGCCGCCCGAGCGCGGCGCGGAGTGCGATTTCCGCGTGGTCAACGGCGGCGACACCGGCTTCGGCGAATGGCCCATGCGCTTGCATTCCGACCAGGTGCAACCCCTGCTCGGCGGCCGCGCGCGGCCGTTGGCGGGATTCGCCGGGCAGCGCGTGCATGCGGTGGCTGGTATCGGCAACCCCGAGCGTTTCTTCGCGATGCTGCGCGGCCACGGCATCGCCGTGGTGCCGCACGCGTTTCCGGATCATCATCGCTATGTGGCCGAGGATTTCAGCTTCGGCAGCGATCTGCCGGTGCTGATGACCGAAAAGGATGCCGTGAAGTGCGCGGCATTCGCCACCGAGCGTTATTTCCGCGTGCCCGTAACGGCAGAGTTGCCTGAAGCGTTTTGGATCGCGTTGTTGGACAGGTTGCACAAGCCCGGCCGGTAACGAGATGTACGTCATCCCGAACGCAGTGAGGGACCTGTTTGTTCGCCTTAATCGCGACAGTGGTAAATCCGATGTCCGATTTTCCGGGGCGACTCACGAATACTGACCTTGAGCATGCCAACTAATCCAGACTTCATCGTCGCCATTCCCGCCCGTTACGCCGCCAGCCGTTTGCCGGGGAAGCCGCTGCGGCTGCTCGGCGGCGAGCCGCTGGTAGTGCACGTAGCGCGCCGTGCGCTGGCCGCCGGCGCGCGAGAGGTCTGGGTGGCGGCGGACGACAATCGCATCGCGCAAGCGCTGCGGGAGACGGACGTACGCGTGGCGATGACGTCGCCTGGGCATGTTTCCGGCACGGACCGGCTCGCCGAATGCGCGCAGATCGCCGGTTGGAGCGACGACACCCTCGTCGTGAATCTGCAGGGCGACGAGCCTTTCGCGCCGGCTGCGGGCATCCGCGCCGTCGCGGAATTGTTGCAGAGCTCCGCTGCCGCGATGGCGACGCTCGCCGCTCCGATCCAGGACGCGGAAACCCTGTTCGATCCGAACGCGGTGAAGCTGGTGCGTTCCGATAGCGGCGATGCGCTGTATTTCAGCCGTGCGCCGATTCCATGGCCGCGCGACGCCTTCGCCAAAGACCGCAGCCGCCTGCCGGGGAATGCCGACGGAGAGCCGGAATGGTTGCGCCACATCGGCATTTACGCCTACCGCGCGGGTTTCCTGCGCCGGTTTGCGGCGATGCCGCCCGGACGCCTCGAGCGGCTCGAATCGCTCGAGCAGCTGCGGGTCCTGGAAGCCGGCCACCGGATTGCGGTCGCGATCACGCCCGAACCGTTCCCGCCCGGCGTCGACACGCCCGAAGACCTGGCCCGCGCCGAGGCGACGCTGTCCGGAGCGGGTTGATGCGCGTTCTGATGGTGTGCCTGGGCAACATCTGCCGCTCGCCGATGGCCGAGGGCTGGTTGCGATCGCGCATCGCGCGGACGCCGGCGCTGGCGGGGCGGATCGAAGTCGATTCGGCCGGCCTTGGCGACTGGCACGTGGGCGGCCCGCCCGATCCGCGCGCCATCGCCACTGCCGCTGCGCACGGCATCGACATTTCCGGCCAGCGCGCACGGCAGGTGCAACCGTCCGATTTCCGTGCCGACAGCCTGATCCTGTGCGCCGATGCGAGCGTGTTGCAGCAGGTGCAGCGGCGTTGCGGCACGGCCGCCGCACTGGGCATCGAACGGATGCTGGTATGGGCAGGCCTGCCGCCGCCGTTCGACCTGGCCGATCCCTACCAGGGCGGCCCCGCCGACTTCCAAGCCGTCTGGGATCGGATCGACGCGGCCGGGGAGCGGATGATCGGACGCCTGCAACGGGAGCTTGGCGCATAATCTTGGCCATGCTTGGCAACGGACCGAACGCAGCGATGGCGACCAGCGCCCCGGAACTGACCGACCGCCTGACCTGGCCGGGCCGCCCCGAGGCCCTGCGCATGGCCGATTTGCGCGGCGCGCCGGCGCTGCTGCTGTTCGGCTGCGCCAGTTCGGCCTGGACGCGGCAACGGTTGGACGACATGTCGCGCCTGCTGCGCCGGCACGGCGACAAGCTGCAGGCGGCGGCATTGATCGCGCCGCGTTTCGACGCCGAACGCGATCCGCGCAACCTGCAGCAATTGCAGGCCGAACATGCGTTGCCGTTTCCGCTGGCGCTGGACGCCGATTGGGTGGCGTGGCAGCAATTCGGCATCGAGTCGTGGCCGACGTTGCTGTTGCTCGATGCGCAAGGCCGCGAACGCAAGCGCATCGTCGGCGCCGGCCCGATGGCCGAACTGGCCGAGCTCGTGCAGGCCTTGGTCGCTGAAACGCCGGAAGTCCCGGCCAGGAAGAAACCCGCGGCCAACGGCAAGCGCGGTCTGATGCCCGAGCTGCCGCTGTCGTATCCCACGGCACTGGTGGTGGGCACGGGCAAGCTGTACCTGGCCGACACCGGCCACCACCGCATCCTGGAATGCGATTTCAACGGCCGCATCGTGCGCCAGTTCGGCAGCGGCGCCTACGACTACATGGACGGCGGCGCGGGCGACGCCGCTTTCCGCCGTCCCCAGGGCCTGGCGCTGCAGCGCGAAGCCCTGTTCGTGGCGGACACCGGCAACCATGCCCTGCGCCGCATCGATCTGCTCAGCGGCGACGTGACCACCTTGTGCGGCAACGGCGAGGGACCGACGCAGATCGGTACCGCGACCATCGATCAGCCCTGCGGCCTGCAGGCATCCGCCTCGCACCTGTACGTGGCGATGGCCGGCGACAACCGCATCTGCGCTTACGACCTGTCCCGCGGCGCGCTGGAAACCGTCGCCGGTTCGGGCTTCTTCGCGATCAACGACGGCAACGGCATGTTCGCCGCGTTCGCGCAACCCACCGGCCTGGCTTTGCGCCAGGATGTGCTGTACGTGTGCGATGCGGCCGGCTCGGCGATCCGCGCCGTCTACTTGCGCGACCAGCGCGTGCAGACGCTGGTGGGGCAGGGACCTTACGACTTCGGCAACATCGACGGCCCGCGCAGCATCGCGCGCCTGCAATGGCCGCGCGCGATCGCGCTGGATCCGCACGATCCGCTGCTATGGATCGCCGACGCCGGCAACGACCGCCTGTGCACCCTGCGCCTGGGCGGCGGCGTCGTCAGCGGCTTCAGCCTGCCGCAACGCCTGCATAGCCCCGGCGGCGTGGCTTGCGGCAACGACGCGCTGTGGATCGCCGATACCGGCGCGCATGCCCTGCTCAGACTCGACGGTCGCGACGGCACCTTGCGTCACGTACCGGTAGGCGAATGAGCCGGCAGAAAGAGACCAGCTTCGACGGCAAGGCTTTCGTCCGCCAGCTGAGCACGGCGCCCGGCGTGTACCGCATGTTCGCCGCCGACGACAGCGTGCTGTACGTCGGCAAGGCCGGCGCGCTGCGCAACCGCGTGGCGAGCTATTTCAACGCCGCCCCGAAATCGCCCCGCACCCTGGCGATGCTGGCCCAGGTCGCGCGCATGGAAGTCACGACCACGCGCACCGAAGGCGAGGCGCTGCTGCTGGAGAACCAGCTGATCAAATCGCTGCGGCCGCGCTACAACGTGCAGCTGCGCGACGACAAGAGCTATCCCTACGTATTGCTGACCCAGGAGGAATGGCCGCGGCTGGCCTTCCACCGCGGCCCGCGCAACCTGCCCGGGCGCTATTTCGGCCCGTATCCCAGCGCCGGCGCCGTGCGCGAGACGCTGGGCACCATGCACAAGCTGTTCAAGCTGCGCAGTTGCGAGGACAGCGTGTTCCGCAACCGTTCGCGGCCGTGCCTGCAGTACCAGATCGGCCGCTGCAGCGCGCCGTGCGTGGGCTTCGTCGAAGCCGGCGAATACGCCGCCGCGGTGCGCCGCGCGTCGCTGTTCCTCGATGGCCGCAGCGACGAGCTGGCGGACGAGCTGACCACGGCGATGGAAACGGCCAGCGCGCGCCTGGAATTCGAGCAGGCCGCACGCCTGCGCGACCTGGTCACCACGCTGCGCAAGCTGCAGGCGCGGCAGTACGTCGACGGCAAGGCCGCCGAGCTGGACGTGCTGGCCTGCGCGATGCACGGCAGCGCCGCCTGCGTGCTGCTGCTCGCGTTCCGCGACGGCCGCAACCTCGGCACCCGTGCCTTCTTCCCCAAGACCAACGGCGTGGACAGCGCGGAAGAGGTGTTGTCCGCCTTCGTTTCGCAGTACTACGCCGAACAGCCGGCGCCGCGCGAGATCGTGCTCGACCGCGACATTCCCGACCGCGAACTGATCGAACACGCGCTCAGCGCCGAGGGCGGCCGCAAGGTGCAGATCAAGACCAGCGTCCGCGGCGAGCGCGCCGGTTACCTCGACCTGGCGCGCCGCAATGCCGAACTCTCGCTCGCGACCGAACTTTCCAGCCAGGCCGCGCAGGGCGCGCGGCTGGAAGCGCTGCGCGAACTGCTGCAACTGGACGAAGCGCCGCAGCGCATCGAGTGCTTCGACATCAGCCACACCATGGGCGAGGCGACCGTCGCGTCCTGCGTGGTGTTCAACGCCGACGGCCCGCTGCGCAGCCAGTACCGCCGCTACAACATCGCCGGCATCGAACCGGGCGACGATTACGCGGCCATGCATCAAGCGCTCGACCGCCGGTTCAGGCGCGCGGTGGAAGAGGGCGGCGTGCTGCCCGACCTGCTGCTGATCGACGGCGGCGCCGGCCAGCTGGCCCAGGCGCGCGAAGTTCTGGGCGACCTGGGCGTGGACGGCGTGCGCCTGGTCGGCGTGGCCAAGGGCGAGGGGCGTCGCGCCGGCCATGAGACGCTAGTGTTGCCGGACGGACGCGAGCTGCATCCGGGCCCGGATTCGCTGGGCCTGCAGTTGATCCAGCAGGTCCGCGACGAAGCGCACCGCTTCGCCATCACCGGCCACCGCGGACGCCGCCAGAAAGCGCGCAGCAGCAGCCGCCTGGAAGACATTCCCGGCATCGGTCCGCGCAGACGCGCTAATCTGTTGCGGCATTTCGGCGGTTTGGCGGGCCTGAAGGCCGCGGGCATCGAGGAAATCGCCCGGGTCGAAGGCGTCAACGCCGCGCTGGCCGAGCGGATCTACGCGGCGCTGCACGGACTGGAGCGGCCGCAACAGGAGTCAGGCAAGGGATGAAGTTGACGGTACCGACCATGCTCACGCTGCTGCGGATCGTGATGATTCCGGTGCTGGTGCTGGTGTTCTACCTGCCTTTCAAGTGGACCAATTTCGCCTCCGCCGCGGTGTTCGGCCTGGCGGCCCTGACCGATTGGCTGGACGGCTGGATCGCCCGCCGCTACCACCAGTACTCCGCTTTCGGGGCCTTTCTGGACCCGGTGGCGGACAAGCTGATGGTGGCCACGGCGCTGTTCCTGATCGTTCAGGGGCATCCGACGCCGTGGATGGCGTTCTGGGCGTCGGTGATCGTGGGCCGCGAGATCGCCGTCTCCGCATTGCGCGAATGGATGGCCGAACTGGGCCAGCGGGCCAAGGTGGGCGTGGCTGCCATCGGCAAGATCAAGACCGTCGTGCAGATGCTGGCGCTGCTGTGCCTGCTGTATTCGGTCACGCCGGAAAAGCCGCCGCGTCCGGCGGCATGGCTGGGCGAGCCGATTTTCCACATCGGCGACTGGCTTTTGGCGGCTGCCGCCCTGTTGACCTTGTGGTCGGGGTATGCCTACCTGCGCGCCGCATGGCCGGTTTTGCGAGCCGGCGAGGGCGTCGCTGTTGACACTCCCGCGTCAGACGTTAAAATTCCGCCTCTTCCGCGGGAATAGCTCAGTTGGTAGAGCGCAACCTTGCCAAGGTTGAGGTCGCGAGTTCGAGTCTCGTTTCCCGCTCCAGATCCAGCAACCCCGGCTCGCCGGGGTTTCGTTTTAATGGGGTCTTGAAGGCGTCCGTGCATTCGTCGGCCGGAAGCCATAAGCTGTTTTTTCGACGAAACGTCACCGGCCTGGTGGCAGAGTGGTTATGCAGCGGACTGCAAATCCGCGTACGCCGGTTCAATTCCGACCCAGGCCTCCAATTCCGATCGCGCGATCCATGCCGAACGAACCCGCCACGTGCGGGTTTTTTGTTGCGCGCTTAACATGCACAAGCGGCAGGCGCAGGTCCTGCCGAAGCCGTCCAAGCCCGGGTGGCGAAACTGGTATACGCAAGGGACTTAAAATCCCTCGGCCGCAAGGCCATGCGGGTTCGACCCCCGCCCCGGGCACCAAATGGCGTCAATGCCGAAATCCGTATAAGACAGAGGCTAATCTTCTTTTTTAAGCTGGCCGCTTGAACGCATGGCCAAGTAGCGGAGCCAGAGCAAAGGGTTCTGCAAGAACACGCTGAATCCGAATCCAGAGAAGAAACTTCCGAGAATGGCTGCTGCCGAAAAAAAATAAAGCAGCAAGCCCACGACCAAGTGGCTCCAGCTTACTTCTCTTTCGAGAGCCGGGGCGCCGAGTCGTTCTCGGAAGACGAACAGCAATAGAATCAGAAAAACAGATAGCCAGAAGGCGATGGCAAAAGCGGGCCTGGTCGGAAGGATGCCCAACCCCTCGAATTCGACTTTCGCATAGAAAGTCGCGGTGTACGCCAGAATCAGCGCGCCCAGGCCGATAGGGTAGGCGCCGGGCAGCACCCATGGGTCGCGCAGCAGCACGAACTGGATCAGGTATGCGGAAACGGCAGCCAACGCCACTCCGACGATAATGCTTGAGCGCTTGGAGATGCTCACTTCGCGCATGTGCAATCGCTCATGTTGTTCCATGCGCCGGCAACGGCGCCCACTGCCCCGAGAATGGGCCCGCCGATCGCTTTTGCCCTTGCGGCGCCTCGCATCGCATTCGTCGAGTTAGCCAGCTTCTTGGCGGTGGACGCCGCATTCCTCGGGCCCAGGTTCCCGCGCTTCAAAAGTTCTTCATAGCGCGCATGGCTGGGGCTGATCCTTCCCCTTTCGGCCCATTCTTCCGCCTTGAAGATCGCGGAAGCGACGGAACCCACTATCGCTTCCTGCGTCCTTTCCTGTCCATCGCCCCAGGTCGTCGGATTGAGCGAAACATCGAAGAATATATTCGCCGCGGCTTCGATAAGCGAAGCAGGAGAAATATTGATCGCAATGTCGCCGAACATCTGTTGGACGGCCGCCTGTTGGCACGGCGTGCCGCCAACCTGGCCCGGCATCAGCCCTAGGGAGTAATTCGGCGCCTCCAGCCCATACGGATCGGTGTCGCTGATCGGATTGCTGCCGACATAGGCGTATGTGTTCAAGCCGCCGCCTAGACCGATCGGGTCGGATTGCAGATACCGCCCGAGCCGCGCGTCATAATCGCGGAATCCGTTGTGCCAGTTTCCGGTTTCGGCGTCGTAGTACTGTCCGGGATACCCCAAATTCAATCCGCCGATGCTGTCGAGCGAAACGGTGCGCTCGAAAGCGTAGTTCGCGGCTCGCCAAACCGGCTGACGGCTGCCGTTGGTGACGGCCTCGGGGCGGCCGAGGTGATCGTTATGCACGAAGTTCAGATTGCCGTTCGCAGTGACGATGCCGACCAGCTCGCTGCCGGCCCAGATATAGCTCTTCCAGCCGCTAGGCGCTCTCTCGGCCAGCAATTGGTTCTGACCCGCGTATAAGAACCGCGTCGAACCGTCGGGGCCGGTTTTGCCCACGCGCTGATCCAATGCGTTCACGACATATTGCGTGTCCGCAGTCGTCGCCCCGTTGTAGTACGACGCCTTGGACATGCGGTTGAAGCCGTCGTATTCGTAGGTGGTGATGTGATGGTAGTGCGCGTGCTCCCGGCTGCGGTTGCCGCGGCCGTCGTATTCGTATTCGATCGCGGTATTGATGTCGGCCAGATTGGAGCCGGCTATGCGATTGCTGGCGGCGTCGATGGTGTAAAGCTTGTCGCCATTGGGTCCGACGTGGCTGCTGCGGTTGCCGTTGGCATCGTACTGCCAGGTGGCCATATTGGCCCCTGCGGCCGTGACGTGGGTCAGCCGGCCGAGCTCATCGTATCCGTAATCGCGGCTGAGGGACGCGTAGACGCCGTCGGTCATCGCGACTATTTCGTCGTTGGCGTTGTATCCATAGGTGAGGCTCTGCGCCGGGCCGGATGCGCTCGAACTGCTGACGCCGCGTATGCGGCCGTCGAGATCGTAGTTGTAGCTGCGGCTCATACCGTTGCCGTACGTCCATCCCAATATCGGTCCGTATGGTTGGTACCTGAAGCCTGTGGCCACGTTGACGTTGCCGCTTCCGGTATTGGCATATACGCCGGCAAGGCGGCCGTTGGCGTAGCCGTAGCCGACGTAAACGCCGCTCGGGTAGCTGATGCCGGCTATCCGGCCCATCCCGTCGTAGGCAAAGGCCGTGTAGTCGTCGGAGCCGTAGGTGCTGTCCCGGCGCGCGGCGAGTTGGCCTTGCGGCGTATAGGCGAAATGGCTCCACGCACCGCTGGGGGCGCTGCTCATCGCGCACAGCCGGCCTTTGCCGTTCGTGCAATTGTCGTATTCCAGCAAGCGACCCTCGGTGCCGCTGGTGCCGTACCAGTGCAGCCTGCCGAGTGCGTCGTAGCCGAACGCCAAGGCGCTGCCATCGGCCCGAATGAGGTACGTGCGTTGCCCTTCGGCGTTGTACTGGAAAGAGGTGATGCCGGTGTCCGGACTGATCTGTTGCCAAAGCTGTCCAAAGCCGTCATAGGTGTAGCTGGTCGTACGGTCGCGCGGATCTTTCACCTGCACCAGTCGTCCCAGCGGATCGTAGGTCGTCGCGACCGTTCCGCCCTTCGCATCGATGGTGAGGTTCACTCGGCGCAAGCGGTCGTAGCCGTACGTCGTGTTTCGCCCGAGCGAATCGGTGACTTTGGCTAGATCGCCGTTCTCGTTATAGAAATATCGGAAGTTCTGGGCGTTATTGCCGCGCTGCGCGCTGACGAAGCCGCCAGCGTCGTAGTCGATGTAAGCCCGGGTGAGGATTTCGGTGACGCGTGGCGGCGGGGTGTTCGGCGGCGGCGGAGGCGGTGGCGGATCGGTGGGGTCCGGATCGACGCAGTCCGGATACGGATGGCACTGATTCGGCATGTACTCCTCGCCTGGAGCCACGACGCCCATGGCCGCGAGCCCGATCCCTGCGGTCTGGCCGGCCATAACGCCAGAAGTCATCGGCGTGTACTCGACGCCCGTCTCGATCTGGGTGATCTGGCTTGCCGCGTTGTAGGTCACACGCTCGAAGCCCAGCGTCGGTGGCGGATCGGTCACCGTCATGCCAACAGCATTGGATGTCGAGCTGACGCCGTAGGGATCTACAGCGCGGGCATAGACCGTATGCGCGCCGACCGGGCTCGCATACCAGGAGAAGACGTATGGCGCTGCGGCATCTTCCCCGACCTTTTGGCCGTCGACGAGAAATTCGACACGTTGCACGCCGCCGGTGGCATCCGAGGCGTTGGCCGACAAGGTAACCGCGGTGCCGCCCTGCACGCTCTGGGCAGCCGTAGTCAGCTGCACCGACGGCGCGCCATTGGGCGTCGTGTTGCCGCGTACATCCACCGTCGCCAAAGTCTGCGTGCCCACCTTCAGATGGAAGCGGGCGATGCCCGTGCTGATCCAAGGCGCCGCCTGGGTATAGCTTTGCGCGTTGGAGAACAACTGAGGATTCAGGTTATCCGGTCCGGTGACCCACACCTGCGCGTTGACGGCATTGGACGTCCAGCTGATCGACGCAGTGCAAACCGAGCCGCCCCATGGAATGGTGCAGGGATTGGGCGTGGCGCCGATCGTCCCGCTGTATCCGCCGCCGCCGCCGCCGCCGGGTGGGTCTTCGGGGTCGCAATCCTGGCAGATGCCGTTGGGATTGAGTTCTCCATCCGGTTGCGCCGCGTTCGGCAGCAGATATGCCGGCATCTCGTTCGCTGCGACTATCGCGCCCTCGGGGTCGGAATAGCTGAGATCAGGAACGTACGCTTGGGACTGCGGCATGGATTCCGTGGACAGCACATACGCAGGCGCGCTCGAGGCGCCGCCAGTCAGGCCGGCTACGGGAGTCGATGGGAAGCCCGGTTCTACGCGATAGGTCTTCAACAAGCGGTCGGCGTTGTCGTAATCGTAGTGGGTTACGACGCCATCGGGCGTGGTGACTGCAATCAGGCGTCCCCGATTGTCATAAAGATTGGTCGTGGTATTGGCGACGCCGCTCACGTGTTCGGTTGTCGTCAGTATTTGGCCACGGGCGTTGTAGGTGTAGTCGGTGATCGCCCCGTTTGGTGTGATGACGCGGCCAGGCTGGCCCAAAGCGTTGTAGTTATCGTAATAGGTAGTGTGTTGCAGGCTGTTCTGTACTGCGGTCAGGTTGCCCGCCGTGTCGTAGACGCTGACGATCGCATCGCCGGTGCCCGGCAAGGGTCCGTCCTCCATGACCGTGGCGACCATGCCGCTCGGGTGCAGCGTGTAGGTGTAAGTCGTGGTCCTCGTGGCGTTGGGGATGCCGGTGGCGCTGAGGTTCTTGACCGACACGGTGTATAACAGCCGCGCTTTGGTGTCGCCGTCCGGGTAGTAGGTGTAGCTGGTTTCGGCGATCGGCTGGCCCGTCGAGTTGCCGAAGACCTTGACGGCGTTCAGGCGGCTTTTACGGACCGCATCCCATACGAATTGCGTGATCTGCTGCTGGTCGGTTTCGCCGTTGGGGCCGATGCCGACGATTTTCTGGGTGATTCGGCCATCGGCGTCGTAGGTATAGTCCGTCTTGACGCCAAAAGCGTCCGCTTCGTCTTTCGGATTGCCGTTGATGTCGTAAGTGGTATCCCTGCCACCTGCGGGGCAGGTAGGGCTGTTCGGACGATCCACGGCGATGACGCGCTTGCTGCCATTGAAGTCTGACGTCTGATAGCGCGTTACTTGGCCAAGCGGATTCTGGACATCGGTGTAGTCGCTACCGTAGGAAAACATGCTACGCGCAATGCCGTCCTCGAAACCCGACCAGGCTGCGCGGCCGTCGGCTTGATAGGAATAACGCGTATAGCGCACGCCATTGACCGAAATGCCGGTCAGGCCGCCTGGCTGCGCCGTATCCTCGTAGTGGTATGTGCGCACTCCCAGGCCGTCGGGGTAGGTGACGCTGGCCAGGTACCCGGTAGCGTTATATCCGTAACTGTAGGCTTTGCCGTTCGGAGCGGTGATGGTCGCCACTTTGCCGCCGCTCCAGCTCAGCTGCATGGCGCGTCCGCTCGTATGGACGACGTTGGCGAGTTGATTGCCGCTGTTATAGCCATAGGTCAGCCCGATGCCACGCTCGTCGAGTATGGTCAGCGGACGGCCTGCGGCATCGTACGTTTCTTGACCGCCTTCTTTGGTCGTCAGGCGCCAGCCCGAGCCATGGGGCACGAGGCTCCTACCGCCGCCGTCGCGCCACGACCCGTCAGGTTCCTGAAGAAAGATGCTTGCGAAACCATTGTTTCGATTCGCGTAAATCTTGGTCAGGGGTTGGCCACTGGCCGAGCAGGCTGCCAAAGCGTCCAGGCGGCCATGGCACTGCGTGCCGCTGTAGTCGAAGCTGAGGGTGTATTCAAGGCTGGAAGCCCAACGCCTGCCGAAAATTCCGATGCGGTCGAGGGACTTGTCGTAAGTGCGCGCGACAGCGAGCGGCGTGGTCTTGGGCGGTACGTAAAAATCCACTTCGGGCAGGATCTTGTTTCCCGATGCGATCACCACGGGCATGTCCGTAGTCTCGCAGGGCGGCGTGACGACCTGCGTTACGACATCGTTGCTTTTGGTGGAATCGGTGCCAGGGCCATTTCCTCCGGAGCTTCCCGGCCGCCCTTCACCTATCCTCGATTCCCTGCCCGAATGGGATAGGAATTCGTAGTCGCCGGAGTCCATTACCTGGTGGCATTTGCCGGCTATGACTTCGCAATGGCCCAGATTGCATTGTCCGACTCTTACTGGATCTTCGCATACCGTCCGTAGCGAATAGGCCGGTAGCGGCAAAAGCAGCATCAATGTCGCCAAGACGAGGCCAGCCGCGTATTGCGGGGTCCTCAGGACTCCGAATCCCTGCATCATTGCATCCCCCTGTGAAAGCAATATGTGCTTGCACTCACCCGCAAGCCTTAATTTCGCAGTATCCCTCGACCGTGCCACCGGTTTGGACTAGGCATACGAAGATCGCCCGCGAACCAATCCGTCCCTACAAATCGATACCCCATCGAATTTGTGCGGCATGTCACCATTTGTGTGATCGGCGCGCGCTGCCTTGTCGCTTGCAGGGATATTACTTTGCCGACTCTATTGCAAGGGGTGCGGAAGGGTCAGAGAAATCTGTATTCCGTGTCAGATTTTTCTGACCCCCGATGAAGGCCCGTCTCCGGCCCCCAACGGTATTCCGGCATTCGGCTCATCGTGCGTGTCGAACCTCGCATCCAACGGTACGGTGCCGACCGCCGCGGCAGCGCGTGTAGCCCGTCAGGTGGTGTCCGCTAACCAAAGTAGGTGCATAACCAGGGACGATGCCGGGTTACGCTGCTTCGCCCCGATTCCGACAATTCGATCCCTTGCGCATCGCAAGCCGTTGCGCGTGCGCCGGACGTCGGCGGCGGAATTCTCAGCGGGGGGGCTGGATGAAGATTTCTCATCGTTTATCGGGCGGCAGTGCGTCGGCGGTCTTGTTGCTGGCGCTGGCCGCATTGCTTGGCGCTTGCGATGCCAAGCTTGGTGCTTCGGGCGGGCCTTCCGGATCACGTCCCGAGGCCGCCAGCCCGGTGGCGAAGGCGGTGCGGCCTGCAGCCGTCGGTACGACGGCTGCGACCGCAGCCATCGCCAACCCGATCCTGTTCGTCACCCAGGTGCCGATGCCCGCCGACAAGTTTCCCGGGCGCATGAACACGTTCGCCAACCACTTGGCGGACCTGGATTCGGTGCCGCGCGGCGGCGACCTGATGATCCGCTATCCCGACGGCGCGGTTCGCAACCTCACCCAGGAAGCCGGCTTCGGCGAGATCGGCCCGCAACGCACCAAGGCCATCGCCGTGCGCGAACCCGCGGTGCATTGGAACGGGCAGAAGGCGATTTTCAGCATGCTGATCGGCGCGGCGCCCAAGCAGTTCGAGCGGCCCAAGAGCCACTGGCAGCTGTACGAAATCACCGGTTTGGCGAAAGGCCAGGCCGCGGTCATCACCAAAGTCGCGAAGCAGCCGGGCTACCCTTACAACAACGTGTCGCCGTTCTATGCCAGCGACGGCGATATCCTCTTCACGTCCGATCGCCCGCGCGACGGCCAGGCGCATCTGTATCCGCAGCTCGACGAATACGAAAGCACGCCCACGATCACCGGCATCTTCCGTCTGGATGCGGCCACAGGCACGGTATCCATCCTCAACCACACCGTGAGCGGCGCGTTTTCGCCGACGGTGGACAGCTTCGGCCGCCTGATCTTCACGCGCTGGGATCACCTGCAGCGCGACCAGCAGGCGGAAGGGCAAGGCAACCCGCTGGGCGCGTACGACCTGGCCAGCGAAGCCGCCGGATCGCACCGGTTGCCGGAGCTCGGAGAAACATTCCCGGAGCGCCGCGACGCCAACGTATCCGGCCCTTACGGGCAGGTGTCTTCCCACACCTACAACCTGTTCGCGCCGTGGCAGATGAACCAGGACGGCACCGACGAACTGACGCTCAACCACATCGGCCGGCACGAGCTCTTCTACGATGCGCCCGGCATCCTGCCCGAATCCTTCCTCAACGATCCCAAGCTCCAGGCCGGTTCCAACAACAGCTTCTTCGCCAATCGCACGCTGATCCGCCAGGACAACGGCATCTTCCATCTGCGCGAGGATCCGCTGCAGCCGGGCATCTATTACGGCATCTACACCGACGAATTCGGCCGGCTGACCACGGACCCGATCATCCGCATGACCGGCGCGCCCACGCTCGATGCGGAGCAGATGACGATCACCGTCGCGTCGGCGGGCTCCGGCCGTTTCCGCAATCCGCTGCCGATGTCGAACGGGCCGATGGTGGCCAGCGTCCATTCGGCCTCGCAGAGCGGCGTACAGCTGCGCCTGCAGCACCTGGGCACCGATAGCAGCGGCAAGTTCGTCGCCGGCGCCATGCTCACCGGCGCAGGCATCCACAAGACCTTGTCGTGGTTCACGCCGGATGCGGAAGACAGCTACAGCGGATTGTTGTGGGAAATCGAGCCGGTCGAGGTCGTGGCGCGTACGCCGCCGCAAGCGACCACGCTCGCCATCGATCCGATCGAGAAATCCGTGCTGACCGAGCTGCAAGTGAACGAAGCCGAGCTGCGCGCGTGGCTGAAGGCGAAAAAGCTCGCGCTGATCGTCACCCGCAACCAGACCAGCCGCGACCGCAACGACCGTGCGCAGCCCTTCAACCTGCAGGTACCTGGCGGCGTCAAGACCACGGCCACCGGCGATGCCGGCACCGGCGCCCTCTACAACATCGCGCACTACCAGATCCTGCAGGCGAACCAGGTGCGCGGCTACGACAACTACTCCGGCTCCGACGGCGGCCTGCGCCCGATCGCGCAGCCGATGAAGGTGCCGAACAATCCGGCCGACCCCGGCGGGCCCGCAGGCAGCGTGCGCATCGCGAACGACGGATCGACGGCAGCTTTCGTACCGGCGAACCGCGCGCTGACCTGGCAGACGACCGACGGCGCAGGCGTGCCGATCGTGCGCGAGCGCGTCTGGGTCACGATGCAAGCGGGCGAGATCCGCACCTGCGCCGGATGCCACGGTGAGAACAGCCTCAATCAGGCGGGCAAGCCCGCGGCGACCCAGAAGCCGCAGGCCTTGCGGGATCTGCTCCTGCATTGGCTGCAGACCAAGGATGCGATCTTCGAGCAGAACGGTGCGCAGCCGCGATTGCCGCCGAAAGCGTCGGCTGCGGCCGTCGCGCCGGTGGTGGCTTACCGGTCGAAGCCCGAGCGCACTCGGAAATAGGGCGCGGCGACAGGCGATAGCGTTGCGCACGATCTCTCGCGACGCCGGATTCACGTGCGGCAGGCTAGATTTCCAGCCTGCCAAGGCATGGGAAACGACATGAACGACACCAAGCCGAACCCGAACGGCAACAAACGCCCCGCCGACCAGGAGCGCGACGAGAAGCGCGACCAGCGCACCCAAGAAGAGCGCAACAAACAGGCGGAAGACAACCAGAAGCGCGGTTGAACGCGCCTATCTGCCGGCGCCGACGGACGCCTGCAGCGCCGCCGCCAGCGCGGCATCGCCGTTGACCAAGTCGAGCCATTTCAGTTCGATGCCCTTGCGCCGGCCTTTTTCGACCAGCTTGAGTCCGTCCGGGTCGATCGTGAGCGTGTAAGGCATATCGCCGATATCAACTTCCCGGCGCAGCGCTTTGTCGAGTTTGGTCATGGCCTGCACACCGTGTTTACGTCGCCGCCAGCATAAAAGTCCGGTGTTGTGGGCCGCGTCAAGGCCCGTTCGACGCGATCTCCGACCGCTGCAGGGCAGGCTCCGAACGGCATGGCGCGCAAAACCATCAAGCTGGCCACCTACAACGTGAACGGCATCAGGTCGCGCTTGCCGCATCTGTTGGCCTGGTTGGAGAAGGAAGCGCCGGACATCGCCTGCCTGCAGGAGCTCAAGGCGATCGACCAGAGTTTCCCGGCCGACGATCTGCGCAAAGCCGGGTACGGCGCATTGTGGAAAGGCCAGCGTTCGTGGAACGGCGTCGCCATCCTCGCCAAGGGCGCCGAGCCGGTGGAAAGCCGGCGCGTGTTGCCGGGCGACAAGGCGGACGACCAGAGCCGTTACCTGGAGGCCGCCGCGCACGGCATCATCGTCGGTTGCCTCTATCTGCCCAACGGCAATCCGCAGCCCGGCCCGAAGTTCGACTACAAGCTGAAGTGGTTCGACCGCCTGATCCGGCATGCGCGGTCATTGTTCGACAGCGGCCACCCGGTGGCCCTGGCCGGCGATTTCAATGTCGTGCCGACCGACTTCGACATCTACAACCCGCGTTCGTGGCTGAAGGACGCGTTGTTGCAGCCGGAAAGCCGGGAGCGCTACCGGACGCTGCTCGAGCAGGGCTGGGTCGATTCGCTGCGCGAACTCCATCCCGACCGGCGCATCTACACGTTCTGGGATTATTTCCGCCAGCATTGGCAGCGCGATGCTGGGTTGCGCATCGACCACATCCTGCTCAACGCGCAACTGGCGCCGAGGCTGCGCGGCGCCGGCGTCGACCGCTGGGTGCGCGGGCTTGCGAAAGCCAGCGACCACGCGCCGGCTTGGGTAATGCTGGGGGCGGCCGCTTCGCGACGCGCCAAGAAGCGATGACGTTCGACGATCAGGACGACGCCAACCCCAGGACCTTGAGTCGGGGCGCCTGTTTTCTCTACGTCGCGCCGTGCGTGTACGACGACATCCTCAAGGTCGGGTTCGCGCGCGACCCCTTGTTGCGCCTGCACCAGCTCCATCGCAGGTTCTACGAATTCTTCGACCTGGATGCCGCGTTCCTCATCCAGACCGATACCGTTCGCGAGGCGCGTGCATTGGAAACGGCGATGCATCGCGTGCTCGCCATCCACAATGCGCCGGCGCCGCTGACGATCCGCGAGCCGGCGGGCGGCGCCACGGAATGGTATCGAGGCGCCTATGGCATTCTCCGCGGGCGTGCGCATGCGCTGGCGGACGAGGGATACGTGCATCACCCCTCGCTGAGGCCCTGGCTGCGCGAGCGCTTGTTGCGGCAGAGCACAGAACTTTATTCCTGGGCCGAGACGGCCTATGCGGCGCTGTCGCTTGCGGATGCGGATATGCCGGCGCATGAGGCATCGCTGCGCCAGGCCATGCGCGACACGCTGGACGCCTATGCGGCCTTCGACATCGATCTGGCGCCGGTGCTGCCCGAAGACGTGCTGCGATGGTATCGGGCCGGCCGTTGAGCGCAGGCGCGCATTCGGCCCGTCGCCGACATAAAATCCCACCACAGCCGGGCCGTGCGGCAGTTCTGTCCCGAGCCATGCCCTATATTGGAGCCGTATGCGCGACCCCGCCGAAGCCCGTATCGCCATCGTCGGACTCGGCTATGTCGGCCTGCCGCTGGCGATCGAATTCGGCAGGCAGCGCGACGTGGTCGGCTTCGACATCGACGCGCAACGGGTCGCCGAGCTGCGCGCCGGCCACGACCGCACGCTGGAAGCCGACAGCGTCGACCTGCATGCGGCTTCGCGGGTGCGCTACTCGGACAGCGTGGAACACCTGCGCGCCTGCGACGTCTACATCGTCACCGTGCCCACGCCGATCGACGCGCAGCAGCGCCCCGACCTGGGCCCGCTGCAGGGTGCCAGCCGGATGCTGGCCGGCGTGCTCAAACGCGGCGACGTGGTGATCTACGAATCCACCGTCTATCCCGGCACCACCGAAGAAGTCTGCGTGCCGCTGCTGGAGCAAGGATCGGGCCTGGCGTTCAATGCCGATTTCTTCTGCGGCTACAGCCCGGAGCGGATCAATCCAGGCGACCGCAAGCGGCCGTTGCCGTCGATCGTCAAGGTTACGTCCGGATCGACGCCGGAGATCGCGGGTTTCGTCGACGCGCTGTACGCCGGCATCATCGCCGCCGGCACCCATCGCGCGCCGTCGATCCGCGTCGCCGAAGCGGCCAAGGTGATCGAGAACGTGCAGCGCGACGTCAACATCGCGCTGGTCAACGAACTGTCGCTGATATTCGACCGCCTCGGCATCGATACGCTGGACGTGCTCGAAGCGGCCGGCACCAAATGGAATTTCCTGCCGTTCCGCCCTGGCCTGGTCGGCGGGCACTGCATCGGTGTGGATCCCTATTATTTGATGCACAAATCCGAGGCGGCCGGTTATCACCCCGACCTGATCGAAACCGCGCGCGCAGTCAACAACAAGGTCGAGCGGCACGTGGCCGATCGCATCCTGGGCCTGCTCGCCGAGCGCAAGGTCGATCCGCGGCAGGCGAGAGCGTTGATCCTCGGCGTCACTTTCAAGGAAAACACACCGGACCTGCGCAACAGCCGGGTGGCCAACGTGATCCGGGCGCTGCGCGAAGCCGGCGTGTCGATCGACGTCTGGGATCCGTGGGCCGATGCCGACGAGGCCGAACGCGAGGCGGGCGTGCGCCCGGTCGAAGAACCCGAGCGCGGCCGCTACGACGCGGTGGTGCTCGCCGTGGCGCACCGGCAGTTCGCACAAATGACGGCAGCCGAGATCCGCGCACTGGGAAAACCGGGTGCGGCCGTTTACGACGTGAAATCGGTCTGGCCGCGCGACGCGGTGGACGATAGGCTGTAGCCGCCATGCGCTACGCCGCCTATATCGCCAGCCTGCTGCTGTTCGCCCTTTCGCTGGCGCTGGCGATCGCCTATCGCGACTGGCTGTGGGGAGTGGCCGTCTTCGGCCTGCTGTCCGCTCTGGGCACCTGGGACCTGCTGCAGAAGCGCAGCACGTTGCGGCGCAACTATCCGATCCTGGCGCATTTCCGCTACGGGCTGGAGTCGATCGGCCCGGAAATCCGCCAGTACTTCATCGAAAGCGACTTGCAGGAATCGCCGTTCTCGCGCGAGCAGCGGGCGCTGGTGTACCAGCGCGCCAAGCAGGCGCTGGACGTGGTGCCGTTCGGCACCGAGCGCGACGTCTACAGCGTCGACTACGAATGGATCAACCATTCGATGGTGCCGACCAGGATCGCCTCGCACGATTTCCGCGTCCGCATCGGCGAGCGCTGCGCGCAGCCCTACGACGCCAGCGTGTTCAATATTTCGGCGATGAGCTTCGGCTCTTTGTCGGCCAATGCGATCCGCGCCTTGAACGGCGGTGCCAAGCGCGGCGGTTTCTACCACGACACGGGCGAGGGTTCGGTTTCGCCTTATCACCGCGAAAACGGCGGCGATCTGGTCTGGGAGATCGGTTCCGGCTATTTCGGCTGCCGCGACGAAGCGGGGCGCTTCGACGAAGCGCGCTTCGCCAAAAATGCGTGCGATCCGCAAGTGAAGATGATCGAGATCAAGCTGTCGCAAGGCGCCAAGCCCGGCCACGGCGGCGTGCTTCCCGCGGCCAAGGTCAGTGCGGAGATCGCCGCGACGCGCGGCGTTCCGGAAGGCGTGGAGTGCGTATCGCCGGCGCAACACAGCGCCTTCTCGACGCCGCTCGGACTGCTAGAATTCGTCGCGCGCCTGCGCGAACTGTCGGGCGGCAAGCCGACCGGCTTCAAGCTGGCCATCGGCCATCCCTGGGAGTGGTTCGGCATCGCCAAGGCGATGGCCGAAACCGGCCTGCTGCCGGATTTCATCGTCGTCGACGGCGCCGAGGGCGGCACCGGTGCGGCGCCCGCGGAATTCATCGAGCACGTCGGCGTGCCGATGCGCGAGGCGCTGGTACTGGTGCACAACACGCTGGTCGGGCTGGAACTGCGCGACAAGATCAGGATCGGCGCGGCCGGCAAGATCACAGGCGCGTTCGAGATCGCGCGTATCCTGGCGCTGGGCGCGGACTGGTGCAACGCGGCCCGCGGTTTCATGTTCGCATTGGGCTGCATCCAGTCGCAGAGTTGCCACACCGACCGTTGCCCGACCGGCGTCGCTACGCAGGACCCCAAGCGCTGGAAACGGCTGGACGTGCCGGACAAGGCCACGCGCGTTTTCAACTACCACCAGAACACGCTCAAGGCCTTGCGCGATTTGCTGTGCGCCGCCGGCTTGGAGCATCCCTCGCAGCTCGGTCCGGAGCACATCCTGCGGCGCGTGTCCGCAGTGGAGATACAGTCGTTGGGTACGCTGTACAACTTCCTGCGGCCCGGCGAACTGATCTCGGGCATTCCGGACCATGCCGTGTTCCGGCATTTCTGGGCGGTGGCGCGCAGCGACAGCTTCGCGGCGCCGGAGCGGGTGAGCGCATTGCGCATCGGCAAGTCGGCCTGAGAGCATCTTTGCAGGTATCTGAAGCGTTCAGTGGCCGGCTGTAAACGCAACCTTCACGCGTCGCCGTTCAGCCTTCGCCGACCAAGGGGCATCCGGTCATGTCTGCTGCGCATGTCGTGAAAACTACGGCGATAGGATCCATTCCACTCATCGACGACGAGCAGCAATTCCGGCTGTTGGTGCAAAGCGTCACCGACTACGCGATCTACATGCTGGATCCGGACGGCGTCATCAGCAATTGGAATCCCGGCGGCGAGCGCATCAAAGGCTACACGCGCGAAGAGATCGTCGGCCAGCACTTCTCGCGCTTCTACACCGAAGAAGACCGCCTGGCGGGCGAGCCGGAATACGGCCTGCGCATGGCGCGTGAGCACGGCAAATACGAAAAGGAAGGCTGGCGCCTGCGCAAGGACGGATCGCGCTTCCGCGCCAGCGTCGTCATCGATCCCATCTGGCAGGACGGCCGCCTGATCGGCTACGCCAAGATCACCCGCGACATCACCGAACGCTACGAGGCCCAGAAGCGGCTCGAACTGGCCCAGCGGGCGCTGGCGCAATCGCAGAAGATCGAAGCCGTGGGCAAGCTGACCTTCGGGCTGGCGCACGACTTCAACAATCTGCTCACTGTCATCATCAACAGCCTGGAGCTGATCAAGGCGCATCCGGACGATGCCGAGCGCGTCGGCCGGCTGGTGGACGGCGCCGTGCGCGCCGCCGATCGCGGCGCGCTGCTGACCCGGCAGCTGCTGGCCTTCGCGCGCGGCCAGAACCTGGCGCCGGAATGGCACGACGTCAACGGTCTTTTGGCGCGATCCGAATCGCTTTACCGGCGCGCCTGCGACACCGCGATCGACGTGCGCTTCGAGCTCGGCGAAGGCTTGCCGGCGGTCTTCGTCGATGCCGCGCAATTCGAAGCGGCCGTGCTGAACCTCGTCGTCAACAGCCGCGATGCGATGCCCGACGGCGGCACGATCCGCATCGGCACTTGCTTGCGGTATGCGTCGCCGCCCGACAAGGCCGATGCCGTCGAGCGCCGCTACGTCTGCGTGACCGTTGCCGACAACGGCACGGGCATGAGCGCGGCGGTGCAGGAGCGCGCTATCGAGCCGTTCTATACGACCAAGGAAGTGGGCAAGGGCAGCGGACTGGGCCTGAGCCAGGTGCACGGATTCGCTGCGCAGTCCGGAGGGTTCGCCGACATCGTCAGCCAGCTGGGGACGGGCACCCGCGTTTCGATCTGCCTTCCTGCGGACGGCGAGGGCGAGGGCGAGGGCGAGGGCGAGCGATGAGCGACCGCGGCTCGGTATTGTTCGTGGACGACGAGGTGCTGCTGCGCGATGTGGTCGTCGAAGCGCTGCAGGACCACGGCTACGAAGTGCTGGTCGCCTCCGACGGCCCGGGCGCGATCGAACTGCTGAGCGGCCCGTTGCGCATCGATGTGGTCTTCAGCGACGTCAGCATGCCCAACGGCATGTCCGGCGTCGAACTGGCCGGACGCGCCGCCCAGATCCGTCCCGGCATACGCGTGCTGCTGGCCTCCGGCTTCGCCAAGGGACAGCTGCCGCCGATTCCGACAGACGTGCATTTTTTGCCGAAGCCATATCGGATCGGGCAGTTGGTGGAGAGTTTGGAGCGGCTTGTGGGGCTGGCGCCTGCCGCCAAAGACGATTGATGTCGGTTTCCGTCGCGGCCGTGGATCCACGATGCCGGGTTTCACCGCAAACCTACTGCGCTTTACGTTTTAGGAAGAGGACGTCGAACGCCGGCGTCCAGCTTTTGCCGCCGTCCTTCGACAGCACAGCCCACTCGCGCACGCCATCGCCCTTGGATTCCCAGGTAATGCGTTGCAGGACCGTGCTTCCATCCCTCGTATGCACCTCGCCTTCGAGAACGAGCGCGCCGTCCTTGAAGTTCCCTACGATCACCATGATCGAGCCGCGGTTGGTGACCCAGGTCTGTTGCCATTGTTTGCGCACCGGGTCGTAGCTCAGGATGCTGTCGCCGATAAGCCCGTCGTTTTGCTCGTAAAGCTCATGGATGGCGCAGCCTCCGGCGATGGAATCGACGCGGGCGCGAGCCACCGACGGGCCGTCCGGCGCATCGCTCTCGAAGGTGTCCCAATCGCCGATCCAGAAATCCAGCTGGCGGTATTCGGCGGCGCTGCAATGGGGAGACGCAGGCGTCGCGGCAGCAGGGGTAGCGACGGCTTGGGCGACGAAAACGAGGCCAACGGTTGCCAATGCGATTTGTAGATACTTGAGTCTAAGGGTTTCGTTCATGGGCCTTTCGTTTTTTTAGTGAGCCTGTCGGCTAAAGGGCGGTTGTTCTTGGAGGTCTCACAACAAGAGCGCCAAGTGATACAGGCGGCCGGAGCCCATTACTCGCCGTTTTCGGACGCATTTATTATTTCGGGACTGACGTCCGAATCAGGACTGAGGCGCGGCAACGCGAACAGCGGGGCTCCGGGACGCATAGGTGAGCCGATTTCTGCCGCCCATCTGTCTGCCAAAGAAGCGGACCGCCTCCTCTCCCGCTTGCGGGAGAGGGTTGGGGTGAAGGCGCGCGTCATTTCAGATGGCGGCGCGTGTTCGACGTTCCGTCGCAATCGTGGATTCGCGATGTTGGGGTTTCACCCCAACCTACCGCGCTTGCCGGGCCATCGACGAACTGCGTTGCGCGCCGAATGCCCGGTCGGCGGCTTCCGATAGAGCGACCTTGTAGGCGGATTCCCTGATGCCGAAGGCGGAACACCAGGCCTTTGGCGGGTTTCACCTCCAATTGGCGCGTCGCATCGGAACATGCGGCCAACCGTGCTTGAGGAGAACGCCGTGACCGCCATCTACACTTTCGATGTCTTTAGCAGCCTCGACGGCTTCGGCTCCAACAGCGGCGATTGGGGCGGCTACTGGGGCAAGCAAGGTCCCGAATTGCTCGATCATCGGCTTGCTTTGTACAGCGCGGAGCAACGGATGGTCTTCGGCGCCAACACGTACCGGGCATTCGCGAAGATGGTGGCTTCCGCCATCGCGGAGTCCGAGGTGTTTGATCCATGGGTCACCCGGATGAGGAATCTGCCCGCGACGGTGGTGTCGACGACGCTGAAAGCCCCGCTCGAATGGCCGGATGCGACCCTCGTGAGCGGCGATGCCGTCGACGTTGTCGCCAAGCTCAAGAAGGAGTCCGACGTGCCGTTGCGCTCCCACGGCAGCCTATCGATGAACCGCGCGCTGATGGCGGCCGGTCTGGTCGACCGCGTCCAGGTCACGGTCTTCCCCGTGATCACCGGCCAGAGCGGACGGGAGCCGATCTTCAAAGATGCTGCCGACTTCGATCTTGAGCTGATCGAGAGGTGGACGCTTGATGGCGACATTCAAGAGCTCGTGTACCGGCCCATGTTGCATGGCTGATTCGGTCCATGCAGGCCGTAGGTTGGGGTGAAACCCCAACCTACCGTGCTGGCATTCTGCCAGTTGGGATAAGCTATCCGGCCCCCAAGGTCTGGGTCGCCGCAATTGAGACGGGAATGGGTATGCTTGTCCAATGAGCGCGTTACGCATTCGCATCGAACTAAATAAGGGGCGTGTCGGCATGCCCTTCGGAAAGCTCGCGCGTGTCTGCGACGAAACCACGCGGTTTCTCGTCATGCTCAGCGAGGATCTCGGTCTTCCGCAGACTGATGCTTGGCTCGCTGAAGAATTCGAAAATGCCTCGGTTGATTTTGATGTGCGCTATGCGTATCCGGTTGATCCGTTTCAGGCTGAAATTGGCCGACAAGCGCTTGAAATGATCGCTGGAGAAAATTCAGATTACTTCGGCGTCTCGGTACGTATCCGGCCAGAAACGCGCCGGCAATTCAGAAACGTCACTAGGGCTCTTGACCCTGGTGAGAAGATGCGCATAGGTGTCTATAAAGACAACGAACATAGGCCTGTTACGTGGTTCGATGTTCAGCGCTCCGATGCAACTGAAATAACTGAAGGCATCGTCGATCGACATACCTACGGCGAGGTGCAAGGTGTAGTCAACGCCTTCTTCAAAGAGCATGACCCGCCGTATCTCAGAATTCGAGAGCTCTCTACGGGTGCCCTCGTCAAATGCTTCTTTCGCCCCGAAATGTACAAGGCAGCGGTCGAGCTTCTCGAAGACAAGGAAGCGATTGTCTTCGTTGAGGGTTGGTTGCGCGAGGATGCTACTACAGGCATCACTCGAGAGATAAAAGTCGAAGACTTTACGCCGGCGTGTGATTTCAACGAGGCAGAGGTTAGCGCGCTCTTTGGCTCCGTTCCCGATTACACGGGTAATTTGACTAGTGAGCAGTTTGTCGAGGGGATCCGTGGTGACTGATAAGCCGAAGATCTATCTCGATGCTGCGCCGATCATTGATTTGGTGAAATTTGCCGTTGGGGCGGGCGTCGATCAAGAGCGAGAACAAGATGCTTGGCACTTGCAGCAACTATTGAAGGCCTCTCGTGAGGGGAAGATTGCGATATTCACCTCATCTCTAAGCGTTGCTGAGTGCACGCACGTTGGTGATCCGGCTAAGCTGGAGAAGGCGAAACCGCTTTTCCTTCAGCTTCTGACGTCGGGTAAAGGCGGGATCTCACTTATACAGCCGACGCTATCTCTCATGGAAGATGCGCGTACTTTGCGCTGGTCTCATGGCATAGCTCTCAAGGGCTTCGATTCAGTTCATGCCGCCACTGCAATCCGCTTTCGATGCAACGAATTCTTGCACCGCGATGGACGCTTCACTACTAACGCCTCGACATTCCTGGCCATGGGCCTTCGTGTCTGCGCTCCAAGCGACACCCAGTTGCTACCTGACGAGTATCGTCAGGGAAGTCTGGGCATCGACGACGGATCTTCTCTGGTTATCAATTCCACAAGCACCTCCCAAGAAACGAAGTAGGTCCGCCGAAGCGAGCCCAAAGTCGTTCGATTAGAACATCGGCATGATCGTGACTTTCATCGGTGGCCCCTTGCATGAAACGCATGTGAAGTGGGACGACACTCCAAACCGCTATTGGGCAGAAACAGCCGAAGGCGTGAAAGTGCTTTATGAGTGGAGATGCGAGAGCGGGATGGGAATTGGGTCCAATCCAATTGTCTACACGCACGCTATCTACGCTGTCTTCGACATGCCAGAGGACGAGTATCGGCGCCTGTTGGAGCAGGTCGAGATGCCGTCTGATCTGTAGATATTGGCACTCCGCCTACAGGGGCGGTTGGTGGTGAAAGCCATTTGATTTCGGATGCGATTGCCGTACCTGTGCCATACATAGCAGAAAGGCCGCCCAGCGGGCGGCCTAACTGTTTGATTCGACTGGTGGGCGGTGCAGGGTTCGAACCTGCGACCCTTGCCGTGTGAAGGCAATGCTCTACCGCTGAGCTAACCGCCCGAGCCGTGCATTTTAGGGGGTTGGGCGGGCGGGGGACAAGTCTGGGGACGGGAGTGACGGCGCAGACGGCGAGTTCGCGCGTCCTCTCCCAACCCTCTCCCGCAAGCGGGAGAGGGCTAAAGCACTACTCCAGTTGCTCCTTGGCATAGGCCGCGTCCAGGGCCTCCATCGCGTCCTGCGGCTTCAGCTTGGCGGCTTTTTCGTAGGCCGCGGCGGCGGCGTCCTCTTTCTTGTCGCCGTACAGCAGCATCAGCACGTTGCCGTGTTCGATGTGGGCGATCGGGGAGTCCGGGGTCAGTTTGAGCGCGGTCTTGATGTGCGATTCGGCTTCGGTCGCCTTGGCGCCGTAGGTCAGGCCGCCGATCATCGCGCCGATCTTGCCGATGATCTCGGCGTGGTACAGGGCCAGCGCGGTGTGCGCTTCGGCGTGTTTGGGGGCCAGTTCCAGCGCGGTGTCCAGCGACTCGCGGACCTTGCCGGCGATGCCCTGCTTGAGCGCCTTGGCGATGCTCAGGCCCTGGCTGTATCGGCCCAGCGCGAAGGCGTGGCGGTAGTGGCTGTTGGCGTCGTCGGGCAGGGTCTTGATCGCGGTTTCGGCCAGCTTGGCGGCTTGTTCGAAGCGTTTGAGCTTTTCGCCGTCGTCGTCGACCAGATACGTGGCGTGGATGCCGATCGCCTTGACGGCGACCGAGGCGCCGAACGGGCCCAACTCGCTGCCGGCATCGAAGGCGGCCTTGAAATCGCCGCGGTGGAAGGCGCGCCAGGCGTCCTGCAATGCGGTGGCCAGCGTGTCGGCCTTGGCGGACTTGGCCGCCTTGCCGGCGGCGTCGATCAAAGCCTGCGCGCGCTTGGCGTCGGGGAAGGGTTCGGCGTCGCCGGCGTGCAGCTTGGGCCAGGCTTTCTTGAGCGCGTCGCCGGCGTAGGCATAAGCCTTGGCGTCGTGCGGAAACGGGGCCCAGGCGGACTTGGCGGCCATGTTCGATCCTTCGTATGCGGCGAGGCGGCAAGCATCACGCGACGAACGGCGGCTGGCAAGGGTAGTGTGATTGCTCCAGGCGGCTCGCGCAGGCTAGGTGCCGAGAAACCGGCATCGCGCCGGTGCACCGGAGCCTGAAGATGGTCGCCAAGAAGAATTCCCGCGCCAGCAAGGAAACCACGCTGCGCCATGTATGGCTCGCTGCGATCGGCGCGGCCGTCGTCGCCCGTCGCGAAGCGCGTACCGCTTTCGAAATCGCCGTGGAAGAAGCCGGCAAGCTGCGCGGGCGTGCCGGGTATTTTGCGGCCGATGCGGTCGCTGTCGCCCGCGGCGGCTTGCTGACGGTCGCCGAGCGGGTCGAGCCGAAGCTTCGGCAGGCGGGCGGCGATATCGAAACCCGATTGGCGCCCGTACTGGCCAAGTTGGGTTTGACGCCCAAGCCGCGCCGTCCCGTGCGCAAAGCACGGCAGCCTGCCGCGAAGTCCCGGCGTGTCGCCCGTACGCCAGTGAAGCGGGCTCGCGGCGTCCGGCGCTAACCCAACCCGCGTTGCCGGCTTATCCGACGCCCCGCTCTGCGGGGCGTCGCTTTTCGGGAGCCGCTTCGACAGGTTTTTACGTCTTATATGTGCCGATGTTCGGCGTATGACCTGGAGAAACACCAATGAGGTCCTCTGTATGGAGGAGTTTGGCCGCCTGTTTAGCGTTGATGATCGGAGCAGGCTATGCGATGGCGGAGCAGTTGGGCGATCAAGAAGGAACCGATGGAACGGTTGCGGCAGGGCAGAGCGGCGAGTTTGATCCGCGGTGCTTTACCAAGGGGAATTTGATGACCTGCCCCATTTACAGCTGTTTTACGGATCACGAAAATCAGATGAGCGTGTGCAAGATCGTCGGTTGGAAAACGTATCCCATCCCGATCCCATAACGGCGCCTGTTCGCCAAAAACAGACGCCATGCGATCGCTGGCGTCTGTTTTGAGCGATGGGGCGCGGCCGGCCGCCGCGCCTGCTTGAGCTTGCCTTTCGTAGGAGCGGCTTTAGTCGCGAGTTCTTTCTTTCGGATCGCCACGACCTATTGGAAAAAGCTCGCAGCTGAAGCCGCTCTATGAAGAGAGCGAAAGCCGAATCGGCTCGGCTTTGGTAGGCGGCGATAAGGCCGTTCATATGCATCGCTATTCCTGATAGGCCTCGGTCAATCGATTCAGGTGGACCCTCTCGGCATCGCGCAGGAACGGCGCCAGCAGCATCATCACCTGCACGATGCCGGCGCGGATCGCGGCTTGTTCGTCTTTTTCGCCGCGCACCGAGGCGTAGTTCAGCCAGAAGGTGGCGATCACCAGGATGTTTGTGGCGGCGGCGTCGAGTTCGGCCGCGGAGGCGCGCATCACGCCGGCTTGGGTGAGTCCGCGCATCACCTGGTGCGCGCTGTCGTCGGCGCGCTTGAGGATGCGGGCGAAGCGGATGCGCAGGCGGCGGTTGCGGCTGAGGATGTCGACCAAGTCGCGGTACAGGAAGCGATAGTCCCAGATGCATTCGAACACCAGGTGCAGTTGCAGCCAGATGTCCTCGAGATTGGGCAGGCGGCCCGACGGCGGCGCCAATGCGGTATCGATGCGCTGTTCGTAGCCGCCGAACAGCTGCTCGATGATGTCGTCCTTGTTGCGGAAGTGGTAGTACAGATTGCCCGGGCTGATCTCCAGCTCGTCGGCGATATGGTTGGTGGTGACGTTGGGTTCGCCCTGCGCGTTGAACATCGCAAGCGAGCAGTCGAGGATGCGTTGGCGGGTTTCGCGGGCCATTCGTTCTACTCTTTCCCCTTCAAGGGGGTGAAGGCGGATCGCTTGCGAGCCATGGCTCGCATCCGCCTGAACGCCGAAGCGCTATGCGCGAAGGCCGGACAGGCCGGGATGGGGATGGGTTTCCTAATCAGACGCGGCGAAACCCATCCCCACCCCAGCCCTCCCCTTGAAGGGGAGTGAGCTTACGTCGTCAGCTTCTTGACGAGATCGACGTACTTCTTCATCGCATCGTCCTGCGAGGTGCCCTTGAGCTTGGACCAGGCCTCGTACTTGGCGGTGCCGACGAAATCGAAGAATCCCGGCTTGTCGCCGCTCACGTCGCCTTCCGAGCCTTGTTTGTAGAGGGCGTACAGGCGCAACAACGTGTCGTTGTCGGGTCTTTCGGGCAGGGCCTGGATGTCTTTGGTGGCTTGTTCGAAACGCTTCTGCAGATCAGACATGGTCATCCTCCCGGCGAGAGCGGCATGACAGCACGCACCGGCGGGGTGGTCAATACGCAGGGGAATTGTCGCGGACGCCGGGCTCTGGCAACGTAGGCGCGACGGCCGCCTCCGGTGGCCCTGGTTCGGTTCGGGAGAGGTCATGAGCTATTTCGTCACCGGCGCCACCGGGTTCATCGGCCGCTACCTGGTCGGCAACCTGCTCAAGCGCAAGGGCGCCATCCACGTGCTGGTGCGCAAGGACTCGCAGAAGAAGCTCGAGGCCGTCGCCAAGAAGATGGGCTGGGACATGAAGCGCATCGTCGTGGTCCACGGCGACATGACCGCGGCCAAATGCGGCCTGTCGGCGGCGCAGATCCGGGCCCTGTCCGGCAAGGTGAAACATTTCTTTCACTTGGCGGCGATCTACGACCTGTCGGCGAACGCGGAAAGCCAGCGTGCGGCCAATGTCGACGGCACTCAGCACGCGCTGGATCTGGCCGCCGCGATCGATGCCGGCTGCTTCCATCACACCAGTTCGATCGCCGCCGCCGGCCTGTATCCAGGCGTCTTCCGCGAGGACATGTTCGAAGAAGCCGAAGGGTTGGACGATCCTTATCTGCGCACCAAGCACGACTCCGAAGGCCTGGTGCGCGACGAAAAGCGCATCCCGTGGCGCATCTACCGGCCCGGCATGGTCGTGGGCCATTCGCAGACCGGCGAGATGGACAAGATCGACGGTCCTTACTACTTCTTCACCTTCATCAAGAAGCTGCGCGAGATGCTGCCGCAGTGGATGCCGACGCTGGGCATCGAGGGCGGACGCATCAATATCGTGCCGGTGGATTTCGTAGCCGATGCGATGGATCACATCGCGCATAAGCCCAAGCTCGACCGTCATACCTTCCACCTGACCGATCCGGAACCGATGCGCGTCGGCGAGGTGCTCAACGCCTTCGCTCGGGCCGGCCACGCGCCGGAAATGACGATGCGCATCGATGCGCGCATGTTCGCCTTCGTGCCCAGCGGCATCCGTGGCGCGGTCGGCAACCTGCCGCCTGTGCGGCGCTTCGTCGGCATGCTGCTGAAGGATTTCCGCATCCCCAAGCAGACGCTGAAATTCATCACTTATCCGACCCGCTTCGACAACCGCGAAACCGAACGCGCGCTGCGCGGCAGCGGCATCGCGGTGCCGCGGCTGGACGATTACGCCTGGCGCCTGTGGGATTACTGGGAACGGCACCTGGATCCGGACCTGTTCGTGGACCGCACGCTGAAAGGCAAGGTGCGCAACAAGGTGGTGGTGATCACCGGCGGCTCGTCCGGCATCGGCCTGTCCACGGCGCAGCGCGTGGCCGAGGCCGGCGCGGTGACGGTCATCGTCGCCCGCGGGCAGGAGGAACTGTTCAAGGCCCGCGACGAAATGAAAGCCAAGGGCGGCAAAGTGTTCGCGTATACGGCCGATCTGGCCGACATGGCCGACTGCGACCGGCTGGTGGAGAAGGTGCTGAAGGAGCACGGCCACGTCGACATCCTGATCAACAACGCCGGCCGTTCGATTCGCCGTTCGATCGAGCTCAGCTACGACCGCTTCCACGATTTCGAGCGGACCATGCAGCTGAACTATTTCGGCAGCCTGCGCCTGATCATGGGCTTCATGCCGACGATGACGCATCGGCGCAAGGGCCACATCATCAATATCAGTTCGATCGGTGTGCTGGCCAATTCGCCGCGTTTTTCCGCTTACGTCGCATCGAAAGCCGCGCTGGACGCGTTCAGCCGCTGCGCGCAGGGCGAACTGTCGGGCAAGGGCATTTCCTTCACCACGATCAACATGCCGCTGGTGAAGACGCCGATGATCGCGCCGACCAAGATGTACGACAGCGTGCCGACGCTGAGTCCGGAAGAGGCCGCCGATCTGCTGGTGAAAGCGATCATCGAGAAGCCGAGCCGGATCGCGACGCGCTTGGGCATCTTCGCCGCGTTGCTCAACGCGGTCGCGCCGAAAGCGTACGAGGTGGTGATGAACACCGCGTTCGAACTGTTCCCCGATTCGGCCGCGGCCAAGGGCGACAAGAAGGCGCTGAAGGGCGAGACCCAGCCCAGCGGCGAGCAGATCGCGTTCGCCGCGCTGATGCGCGGGGTGCATTGGTGATTTTCTGTGGGAGCGGCTTTAGCCGCGAGCTCTTCACGCAAGTTCGCTTGAGCTTGTTGGAAAGAGCTCGCGACTAAAGTCGCTCCCACAAAAGCCGCTCTACGAAGAGCGGATGGTTGCAGGTGGCGCTAGTAGGTGTGGCACTGCTTGAAGCGCACCGGCAGCCCGCTGTTCGGCGGCGGGTTCATCTGCACCCGCGTCGCACGCAATTCTTCGTAGCGGTCGATGATGCCGCAGATGCCGTTCCACAGGTCGGGTTGGTCGCTGTTGATGTCCAGCGACAGCGTGGACTGCGTCGACCACAGCGCACGCTCGACGCCCGGCAATGCCGCGATCGCGCTGGCGGCGTCCTTGCGGCGCTGTTCCTGCTGCGATTCGGTCTGCGCAGCGGCCGCTTGAGGCGACGCGGCGACGGGCTTCGGGGTTGCGGTGGTGCCCGGAGCAGGCGCGGCGACGGCCGCAGGCGCATCGGGCGTGTCGCCGTCCGAACGCGGCAGCAACAATGCGATCGCCAGGCCCGCCACCAGCGCTGCCGTCCAGCCGATGCCCACGCCGCGTTTCGCGCGTCCGGCCGCGTAAGCCTGCACTCGTTTGCGCAGCGGTTCGGGCAGCAACGGCTCGACCTCCGGCCATAGCGTCTTGCCGTCGATCAGTTCGATCCGCTGCGGCCTGGCCAGCGCGTAAGCCTCGGGCGCGAAACTGCCCGGCGTGACCATGATGCCGCCGACGGCGTCGTTCATGCGTACGCTGTTGGCGAGTTCTTCGACCGCGCTGCCGCCCAGGCGATAGGCCGATCCGTGCTTGCACGACAGCACGCACACGCCGTCTTCGCGCTTGAGCAGGATGTCCGACTGGTCGCCGCTGCCCAGCGGGTGCAGTTCTGCCGCGGAATAGCCGCGCCGGAACAGCATCTCCAGCACCAGGCCGGCGAATTCGCGCCAATGCATGGCGCTCAGGCTGTGGATGCCTTCGACCGATTCGTCCTGGCGACGGCGCACGCCCCAGAAATAGAACGTGGCGGCTGCGCCCACGGTCAACGTGCAAAACAGCCCTAGCATGAGTGGCGACATGTCCGGCGACCCCTGGTTCGCAGGCCGGCACTATAGCGCGGCGGCGCCAGCCGATCGCGGACAATAAGAAGCCCGCCAGTCCGAAGTCGTGAGGGGGAGGGGAGCCTCGAACTTCGTGCGGACTGGCGGGCTGAACCGGTGCGGCCGGAGCCGCGGCTGTGGCGCGTTACTTGGCTTGCTTGCGTGCCGGCGCCTTGCGGGCGGTTTTGCGCGGAGCGGCGGATTTGGCTGCGGCCGGCTTCGCCGCGCGCTTGCGCGGCGCGGGGGAGCCGTTGACCTTGCGCAGCTCGGCATTGAGCGCATCGACGCGATCGATCAGGGCGCTGAGATCGTCGCGGCCCGGCACGCCCAGCTTGGTCAAGGCGCGCTGCACGCGGTCCTCGAAGACTTTTTCCAGTTTGTCCCAGGTGTCGGCGGCACGTTCGCGCGCAACGCCGACGCGGTTCTCGACGGCATCGCGCACGGCATCGGCGCGGCCGCCGGCGAACTTGCGCGCGGTCTGCTCGAACGACAGGCCTTCTTTCACCAGCGCTTCGAACAGCTTGGTGCCTTCGGCCTGGGCGCGGCCGAAAGCGCCGACGCCTGCCAGCCAGATCTGCTGCGCCGATTCGCTGAGCTTGCCCGACAGCTGTTCGGCGTGGGCCTGCGCGCTGGCGCTGCCGGCCGCGGACTTCTTCTTGGACGCTTTCTTGAACTTGGCCATGGGTCTCTCTTGCTGGGCGCAGATGGGAGTGCGATCCAGTCTGGCCGTGGTGTCTAGAGCATTCACACCAGCGGGTGGCGGCTTTTCCCGCTTTTCGTAGGAGCGGCTTTAGCCGCGAGCTTCTATCCCTCAGATCGCGAGAATTTGCAGGAAAGAGCTCGCGGCTAAAGCCGCTCCTACGAAAAGCGGGTTAGCGGCGGGCGCGGCGCTCGGCGCGCTGCGCGGCGACCACTTGGTCCACATCATCCAGGGCGCGGCGCAGCTTGGCGGTGGTCTCGGTCATCCGCGGCGGCACGTCCAGGCCGTCCAGGATCGAGCGGTGCGGGTCGTCGAGGATCTCGTCGCGCAGGCGGATGCCGTGCGCGGCCAGCAGCGGGCGCAGCGTGTCGGCGCGCTTGTGCAGGTCGGCCAGCGTGTTGCGGTAGGCGAGCTGGCAGACGCGATGGCGCGAGGAGAAGCTGAAAAGATTGGTGAAGAACAATTCGCCGTCGTCGGCATTGGGTTCGAACACCAGCTGGTCGACGTCCGGATACTGCTGCGCGTACTTGGCCAGCCCTATTTCCATCCGCGATTGCAGCATGGTGCGGAAAGTCTGCGACAGCACCGCCGGCAAGCCGCCGCCCGCCAGGCCTAGCGGATCGCGCTCCGCGCCTCGCTGAGGCGTCGCGCTGTTGTCGAACGGCACCAGCGGATTGATGCCGAGCAGCAGATCCACGCCGCGCTCCAATACGACCGAGGCATGCATCGTGCGGCGCAGCGCACCGTCGACGAAATGGCGGTTGCGCACTTGCACTGGCGGATACAGGCCGGGCAGGGCGGCGCTGGCCTGGATCGCGCGCGAGATCGGCACGTCGTCCCAGCCCGGGCCGCCGAAGCGCACCGCTTCGCCGCTGTCCAAGTCCACGGCCACCACGTACAGCGGCCGGCCCAATTCGCGGAAGTCGTTGCTGCGGCCGCGGCGTTCGAACACTTCGCGCAGGAAGCGTTCGACTTCGCTGTTGTCGAACAAACCGGTGGGCACCAGGCCGCCGAAGCGCGTGATCAGATCGGCCCAGCGCGCTTCGCCGGGCGAGAACAGCAGTTCGCGCCACCATTCGGCGACCAGCCGCGGCAGGTTGGAGGCGCGACGCAGGTATTCCAGGATCGCCGGGCGCAGGAAGGTTTCCGGGCGGAAATCCACGTCGTCGCTGGTGCCGGTGATGAAGATCCGGCACATCTCCGCCGTGCTCATGCGATTGGCCAGGCCGGCGGCGAGGAAGGCGCCGGAACTGACGCCGACGTAGCAGTCCAGGCGGGTGAGATCCAGGCCGTCGAGGGCCTCGTCGAGCGCACGCAGGGCGCCCAGTTCGTACATGCCGCCGATCGGGCCGCCGCCGGCGATCGCCAGGCCGATTTTCGGTGGCGCGGCCGACGGCTTCTTGGAGGCCTTGGGCCGGTTGCGGGCCTGGTGGAGTAACAGCATTGAGGATCGCAAAGCGGAAGTGGGGCGAGTGTAGCCGATCGCTGTCGGCGGACGGCGCCGGTGTTATGCGTACTTACCCGTCCTTTCGAATTTGTCCTGTCATCCCGAACGTGGTGAAGGATCTGCTTCGGGGTCGGGATGACAGAACTGATAGCGCCTGCTGCTCGCGTGGCGCCGCATGCCGCCATCCCTATCCGCTAAAGTTGCGGCCATGCCCCGGCCACGCTCCGTCGTCCCGCGCCTGCAGCGCCGCCTGGCCTGCCACCAGGCGCTCTACGATCCGCGCCGCGAACCGCGCAACCGTTCGCGCTGGTTGCCGGAACTGCAGCGCTGGCAAGCGCGCCGGCTGGAGGCGAGCTTCGCCGAATTCCTCGACGATCCGCGCAGCGCGCCAGCGGCGCGTTTCTTCCTGACCGATGTCTACGGCGACCACGATTTCAGCCGCCGCGATGCGGACATCGCCAAGGTGCTGCCGATGATGCAGCGCCTGCTGCCCGAAGCCCTGTTGCGCACGGTGGCCGACGGCATCGAGCTCGGCGCGCTGACCCACGCCTTCGACCTGCGCCTGGCCGAGGCGCTGGAACTATTGGCGCCGACGCGCAAACGGCTGGATCCGGCGCTGTATGCGCGTGCCTATCGCGAAGTGGGTCTGGCGCGGCTGCGAGGGCGCCAGATCGACCTGATCGTGCAGGTAGGCCAAGGCCTAGCGGGCGCCTTGCGCATGCCCGGCGTGGCGACCCTGCTCAGGCTGTCGCGCGGTCCTGCCAAAGCGGCCGGGCTGGGTGAGCTGCAGGGCTTCCTGGAGCGGGGCTTCGAGGCATTCGCGGCGCTCGGAGACGCCACGACCTTTTTGGCCCGGATCGAGCGCAACGAGCGCAAAGTCGCGCGGCGGCTGTTCGCAGGCCACGAAGACCCCTTCGGCGCGTAGGCCTGCTTTTTGTGGGAGCGGCTTCAGCCGCGAGCTCTTGATCTTCGATGGCCGAAAAGCTCGCGGCTGAAGCCGCTCCCACGAAAAAGCGCTCTCGCAAAAAACACGCTTATTTGAAGCGTTCTTCCAGGACGCGCCGGATCTCCGATTCGATCGGCCCCTTCAGCGCCGACAGCAGGAAGCCCAGCTGGGCGCTGACCCGCAGTTGCTTGGGCTGCAGATCGATCTTGCCGTCCACGCCCGAGCGGCTGAAATTGAGCGTGTCCTCGTCCCATTCGTAGTCGACCCCGAACCGCTCGGCCAATTTGTCGGCGACTTCCTGGACCGCCTTGCGCGCTTTCGCCGGCGTCAGCGTGTGCGCATGGCGGATGTCGATGCTGGGCATGAAGGGCGCTCCGATGATCTGTGGCGGCATTGTGGGGCCGCCCCGGGCTCGATCCAAGCGCGCGGCCATGTAAGATTGCCCGGCGTGAACGACCTGAGACTGCGATTCCCGAGCCACGACCACCCCGACATCCCGATCGGCATGGGCGTGCATGGCATAGGCCGCGATCCTTACCACGATCGCGCCATCGACGTCGTCGATTCGCCGCAGGATGCGCTGGTGCAGTTCTGCGTCGATCGCCGCGGCGTATGGCTGGCGGTGGCCGACGGCATCCGCGGCGTGCATGTGAACGGCCGGCCGGTGCTGCGCATGACCATGCTGCGGCTCGGCGACAGCGTCCACGTCGAAGGCATCGAAATGGTGCTGGCTGGCGCCGGCGTGGCCGACGGCCTGCCGCGCGAGCTGGCCAATGCGCCCGCCGACGGCAACGGCAACCTGCGCACCGTGCTGCGCGGCGTGGGCGGCCAGTACCACGGCCGCTGCTTCACCTTGGAGCGGCCGCGCGTGGTCGGGCGGCTGGAGTCGTCCGATATCCGCATCGACGATCCGGCCTTCGCCGATCGCCATGCGCGGATCGAGCTGCACGACGAGCAGGTCGTCCTGCGCGACCTGGGCTCGTACGAAGGCACCATGGTCAACGGCGAGCGGGTCCGCGACGCCGTGCTGTCGCCCGGCGACCAGATCGTATTCGACGCGCATCATCGCTTCGTGGTCGAGGCGCCGGCGCGCACGGCCGCGGCGGCCTCGGCGCAGGCCGCCCAGGAGCGGCCGTTCGACGCGGATCTGCCCGGCGACTCGCGTAGCGCCACGGCCGGCTCCCTGTGGCGTCTGCCTTGGCTATTGGTGGCTGCGGTGCTGATGGCCGCGGCACTGGCGGCGCTGTTCTGGTTCGGCCCGAAATAGGTCCGGGCCGGCTCTGCCGAGCGGAATTTGCTCCGCCGTTTTCGTAGGCGCGAATTTATTCGCACGTTTTTTATCGGAGAATCAAGAGCGCGAATAAATTCGCACCTACGAGATCACAAGCCAAAGGAGCGGGGCAAGCCCCACTCCGCGAAGCTGCTTCGCGACCCGTTCGGCACCCAGGCGGCTCGATATTAGTTCCAGCCGAAACCATCGGCGCACGTGCTGCACTGCGGCATACTAGGGTCGACCCCTACACGGAACCCCGCGATGCCTCGTGCCTTCAATTTCAGTGCCGGTCCCGCCACGCTGCCCGAGCCGGTGCTGCGCCAAGCCCAGGAAGAAATGCTCGACTGGCACGGCGTCGGCGCGTCGATCGTCGAACTGAGCCATCGCGGGCCGGAATTCATGGGCGTTGCGGCCGAGGCCGAGGCCGATCTGCGCAAGCTGATCGGCGTTCCCGACGATTACGCCGTGCTGTTCACGCAAGGCGGCGCGACCGCGCAGCAGGCGCTGATCGCGTTGAACTTCGCCGATCCTGGGCAGCCCGCCGACTACGTGATCAGCGGCCATTGGGGCAAGACGGCGATCAAGCAGGTCAAGCCTTACGTCGACGCGCGCATCGCCGCCAGCAGCGAGTCCGATGGTTTCCGCACCATTCCGGATCGCGCGACGTGGACCTTGTCCGACGATGCCGCCTACGTCCACATCACCGCCAACGAAACCATCCATGGCGTCGAGTTCCGCGACACGCCCGACGTCGGTGCGGCGCCGCTGTTCGCCGATTTCAGTTCCAGTATCGCGTCCGAGCCGATCGATATTTCCAAGTACGGCCTGATCTACGCCGGCGCGCAGAAAAACCTCGGCCCGGTCGGCATCAGCGTGGTGATCCTGCGCCGCGACCTGCTGGAGCGCGCCGGCCAGCCGCGCGCGGACATTTTCGACTACCGCTCGCAGCTGAAGGGCGAGTCGATGCTCAACACGCCGCCGACCTGGAACTGGTACCTGGCCGGGCTGGTCTTCAAGTGGATGCTGGCCGAAGGCGGCGTGGAAGAATTCGCGCGCCGCAACGCGCGCAAATCGGCGCTGCTGTATTCGGTCATCGACGGCTCCGGAGGCTTCTATCGCAACGAAGTCGGCCCCGCCGTGCGCTCGCGGATGAACGTGCCGTTCTTCCTGCACGACGAGGCGTTGGATAAGCCCTTCCTCAAGCAAGCTTCGGAAGCGGGGTTGATCTCGTTGAAGGGCCATCGCGCCCTGGGCGGCATGCGCGCGTCGATCTACAACGCGATGCCGGAGGAAGGCGTGCAGGCGCTCGCCGATTTCATGCAGGGTTTCCGGAAAAGACATGGCTAAGCGAAAACTCCCCGCCGGCAAGACGAAGAAACCTGCCGTCGCCAAGAAAGCGGCATCGAACAAACGTGCGGTGGACAAGGCTTCGCCCGACAAACCCGACTTGGCCGAAGTGCGCGCGCAGATCGACGGCCTGGATCGCCAGATCCAGCAGCTGATCGCCGAACGCGCGCAATGGGCGCATCAGGTCGGCAAGGCCAAGGGCAAGCTGGCCGCAGCAGTGGATTATTACCGTCCCGAGCGCGAGGCGCAGGTGCTGCGGCGCGTGGTCGACCGCAATGAAGGCCCACTCGGCGACGAGACGCTGGTGCGATTGTTCCGCGAGATCATGTCGGCCTGCCTGGCGCAGCAGGAGCCGCTGAAGATCGGCTACCTGGGTCCGGAAGGCACGTTCTCGCAGCAGGCCGTGCACAAGCATTTCGGCCATTCGGCCAAGGGCCTGCCGCTGGCGAGCATCGAGGAAGTGTTCCAGGAAGTGGCCGCCAAGCACGCCGATTTCGGCGTGGTGCCGGTGGAGAATTCGGGGCAGGGCACGATCCAGTCGACGCTGGACATGTTCCTCACTTCGCCGCTGATGATCTGCGGCGAAGTGGAGTTGCGCGTGCACCAGCACTTGCTTTCGCGCACCGGCCGCATCGAGGACATCGAACGGGTCTATTCGCACCCGATGTCGCTGGCGCAATGCAGCGGCTGGCTGCGCCAGAACCTGCCCCGGGCCGAGAAGATCGCGGTGTCGAGCAACGCCGAGGCCGCGCGGCGCGCGCGCAACGCCGACGATGCCGCCGCGATCGCCGGCGAGACGGCCGCGCACGTGTACGGCCTGAAGACGATCGCCGGACCCATCGAGGACCGTTCCGACAACACCACGCGCTTCCTGGTGCTGGGGCGCGAGCTGTTCCCGCCTTCGGGACACGACCGCACGTCGCTGCTGGTGTTCATCCGCGACCGTCCCGGCGCGCTGTACGGCGTGCTGGAACCGCTCGCAAGGCGCGGCATCAGCATGAACCGGATCGAATCGCGGCCGGCGCACGGCGGCCTGTGGCAGTACGCGTTCTTCATCGACGTCGCCGGCCACGTCGACGAATCTCCGCTGCGCGACGCGCTGGCCGAAGTCGGCGAGAACGCCGGCGATGTGCGCGTGTTGGGGTCGTATCCGGTCGCCGTGCTGTGAGCGCAAGCGGTATCGATTTCGAGCGGCTCGCCGGCAGCGGCATCCGCAAGTTGAGGGCTTACGACCCGGGGCACGATCTGGTCGCCTTGCGCCGGCGCTTCGGAGTGGGCGGACTGGCCGAGCTGGGCTCCAACGAGAATCCTTATGGTCCGAGTCCGCGCGTGCGCGAGGCGATCCTGGCCGCGCTGGACGATTTGCATCGTTATCCAGATCCGTTGGGCGGAGACCTCAAACGGATCTTGGCGGCCAAGCACGGCGTGGCGTCCGCGCAATTGCTGCTGGGCAACGGTTCGCACGAGTTGCTGATGCAGTTCGCGCAGGTGTTCGCGGGGCCGGGCGCGTCGGTGGCGGCTTCGCAGTACGGATTCGCGGTGTATGCGCTGGCCGCGCAGGCGTCGGGCGCCGACTTCATCGCCGCGCCCGCTTTCCCGCGCCGGCATGCGATGGCGCGAGGGCACGATCTGGACGCCATCGCCGACGCGATCGCGCCATCGACGCGACTGGTCTATCTGGCCAACCCGAACAACCCGACCGGCACCTGGTACGGCGCGGCGGCATTCGCCGCGTTCATGGGCAAGGTGCCCGAAAATACGCTGGTGGTCGTCGACGAAGCCTATGCCGAACTGGCGGATGCGCCCGATTACGCTTCGGCGATCCCGCTGATCGGCCGTTACCCGAACCTCATCGTCACCCGCACTTTCAGCAAGGCCTACGCGCTGGCCGCGCTGCGGATCGGCTATGCCGTCGCGCACGCGGAGCTGATCGCGGTGATGGAGCGGGTGCGCGAGAGCTTCAACGTCAACGCGATGGGCCTCGCCGCGGCGGAAGCCGCCATGGGCGACGCGGAACACCTGCGGGCCGGCTGCGCCGCCAATATCGAACGGCGCGATGCGCTGGCGCGCGCGCTGCGCGACCGCGGCCACGGGGTATATCCGTCGCAGACCAATTTCCTGCTGGTCGAATTCGGCCCGCGAAGCGTCGCGCTGGAAAGCGAACTGGTGGAGCGCGGGGTGGTGCTGCGCCCGATGGCCGGCTACGGGCTGCCGGAATGCCTGCGCATCACCGTCGGCGACGCCGCGGAAAACGCACGGCTCCTGCAGGCGCTGGATGGAGTACGGAATGGGCCTTGACTGGATCGCCGGACCCGGCGCCGCATTGCGCGGCGAGATGGACATCCCGGGCGACAAATCGGTATCGCATCGCGCGGTCATGCTCGCCGCGATCGCCGACGGCGCGTCGCGCATCGATGGTTTCCTCGAAGGCGAGGATACGCGCGCCACGGCCGCCGTTTTCAAACGGATGGGCGTGCGCATCGACGCGCCATCGGATGGCGTGCGCATCGTCCACGGCGCCGGCATCGACGGCCTGCGAGCGCCGGATGCGCCGCTCGATTGCGGCAACGCCGGCACCGCCATGCGCCTGTTGGCCGGCCTGTTGTGCGGGCAGGACTTTGATTGCGACTTGGTCGGCGACGCTTCGCTTTCCAAGCGGCCGATGCGCCGCGTCATCGATCCGCTGTTGCGCATGGGCGCGCGGATCGAAGCGGCGGACGGCGGCTTGCCGCCGCTGCGCATCCGCGGCGGCGGCAAGCTGCGGGGCATCGACTACGCGGCCGAAGTCGCCAGCGCGCAGGTCAAGTCTGCCGTACTGCTGGCCGGTCTGCGCGCGAGCGGCGAGACCGTCGTGCGCGAAGCGCAACCCACGCGCGACTACAGCGAACGCATGCTCGCGGCGTTCGGTTGGCCGATCGAGTTCGCGCCCGGCATCGCCAGGCTGCCCGGCGGCCATCGACTGCGCGCCACCGACATCGCGGTGCCGGCGGATTTTTCGTCGGCCGCTTTTTTCATCGTCGCCGCGACGCTGGTGCCGGGCTCGGAACTGCTGCTGAAAAACATAGGCCTCAATCCGCGCCGCACTGGCCTGTTGCATGTGCTGCGCGCGATGGGTGCGGATATCGCCGAAGAGAAGCGAGGCGTGCGTGGCGGCGAACCCGTGGCGGATTTGCGCGTGCGCCACGCCCGGTTGCGCGGCATCGACGTGCCTGTGGCGCATGTCGCGGACATGATCGACGAATTCCCGGTGCTGTTCGTGGCCGCCGCCTGCGCGCAGGGCACGACCCGGGTACGGGGCGCGGCCGAGCTGCGGGTCAAGGAGTCCGACCGCCTGGCGACGATGGCGGCGGGCCTGCGCGGACTGGGCATAGGCGTGGACGAAACCGCCGACGGGGCCGACGTCCATGGCGGGACGCTGCGCGGCGGGTATGTCGAAAGTCATGGCGACCATCGCGTGGCGATGGCCTTCGCCGTGGCGGCGCAGATGAGCCGGGAACGCATCCGCATAGCCGATGTCGCCAACGTGGCGACATCCTTTCCCGATTTCGGCGAGCGCGCGAACGCGGTCGGGCTACAGGTGGGTCCGGCGGCGTAACTTGAGCAATCTCCTGCCTTGTTTATACTCGTTCGGTCATAATCGGCTTCGAATTGACAAGAATGCGTAGCGCTAAGGGGAGCGCGATGCCGGGGCGACATGCTCCGCCGTGCAGTCGCCGTTGACGGGCATATGGCGCTCCCTGCTGTGAAGGACAGGTAAGTGGTACGGGTAAATGTGATCGGCTGGGACAACGGCGTCGGCTTGGCGCGTGACATGCGCTTGCTGGCCGACGTATTAAGCGACGCCGGCTTCGCGGTCACCCTGACTTCGCTGCGGCGCGGGAAACTGCGCAAGTGGTTCGGCCCGCCGATCGTGCGCCTGCGCCTGCTGTGGTATCGCCTGAGCGGCCGTTTCGAAGCGCGCCGCTTCGACGTCAACTTGATGCTTGAGCACGTGCGTCCGGAATTCCTGCCGTTCGCGCGCCGCAACCTGCTGGTGCCGAATCCGGAGTGGTTCGATGCGCGCGACGCTCGGCATGTCGGCGACATCGACCTGGCGCTGACCAAAACCCGGCACGGGACGCGCGTCCTCGCCGCGCTCGGCGTGCCGACACGCTACATCGGCTTCACCAGCGTCGACCGCTGGCGCGAGGGCGTGCAGAAGGAGGTCGCTTTCTTCCACCTGGCCGGCCGCAGCGCGCGCAAAGGCACGCGCCGGCTGATCGAGCTGTGGCGTCGCCATCCGGAGTGGCCGCTGCTGACCATCCTGCAGCATCCGTCGGTAGCGCAGATTCAGGAGAAGGTTGCCAATATCGACCATCGGGTGGATTACCTCACCGACGACGAACTGGCCGACCTGCAGAACTCGCACATGTTCCATCTTTGCCCCTCCGAGACCGAAGGCTTCGGGCATTACATCGCCGAAGCCATGAGCGCGCGGGCGGTGACCGTGACGCTCGATGCCGAGCCGATGAACGAGTTGGTGCAGCCGGAGCGCGGCATGCTGGTCCTGGCCAGGCCCTTGGCCAAGCAGAACCTGGCGGTCACCTTCGATTTCGACGACGCTGCGATGGAATCGACGATCGAGGCGCTGCGCGGCATGGACGTCTCGCAGCTGGTGGCGATGGGCCGCAATGCGCGCGCCTGGTACGAAGACAACGACGAATCGTTCCGCGCGGCGGTCGTCGCGGCGATGCGCGGCATCGCTTGAGCTTCACGGCGATGACCACCGTTTCGGTTCCCCTGCAGGACGATTCGGTCCATTTCCGGTTGAAGTCGCTGGCGCTGGTGGCGTTGTGCTTCCATGCATTGTTCGCCATGACCGATTTCGGCGGGCAGCTCAAGCCGGAATACGGCGCATTCGTGGCGACCTTGCTGATCCTGTTCGCGGGCCCCTGTCCCTGGCGCGAGCTGGCCAGGCTGCCGGCGACGTGGCTGCAGGGTTTTTTCATCCTCTTCGTGATCGCGCATGCCGCCTATGCGACGTCCGTTTTCCCTGCGATCGGCTATTCCAGGCAGCTGAGCGCGGCGTCCGAATTCGTGCGGCTCGGGGTGTTCAGTTGCGTGATCGGATGGTGGCTGTCGCTGATGCCGCGTGCGATACCGTTGCTGTTCGCCCTGATGATCGCTGGCCTGTTGACGGCGGTGCTCGCCTATATGCCGTGGGCCGACCTGCCGCAGATATGGGACGGACGGCTGCGCCCGAAACTCGGGATGCCCGAAAACCTGGCCGGACAGCTGGCCGCGCTCGGAGGCTGGCTCGCGCTGTGCCTGCTGTTGAAATCGTGGAACGTGCACGGCCGTTTCCGCAGGCGGCGCGGATTGATGGCAGTATTCCTGGTGGCTTATGTCGGCAGTTTCTGCGCGCTGCTTTTCTCGCAATCGCGGGGCGCCTGGCTGGCTTTCGCCGCCACCGTGCCGGTGATCGTGCTGAGCGTTTGGTACACGGGCAAGCGGGAGCGCGGCGGCGCCGTGCCCTGGCTGCCTTTGGTGGGCGTGGCCGCGATTTCGCTTCTGTTGCTGCTGGGTGCGCGCGATATCGTCGCGCAAAGGTTCGCCGGCGCGGAACAATTGCTGCCGCAAGTCTCCGATGCCGACGAGCAAGGCGCTGCGGCGGCGGCGCGGATCTCGCGCGCCGTGCCGGCGAGCCAGCGCCACGAATCCCACGTGGGGCAAAGCGCGAGAGCCGGCGCAACCCACGATCCCGCAGCGAAGGCCTCCCGTGCCGCCAGCGTGAACAACAAGGCGATCAGCGTGCGCATGTCGCTCTACGAATTCGGCATGGCGCGCTGGCGGGAACGTCCGCTGCTGGGCTGGGGCCTGCGCAGCACGTCGGCGCTGATCGCAGGATCGGGCCTGCGTCTGGACGGCCAGCGCCATGCGCACCTGCATAGCGCCTACATCGACGCGCTGGTCGGCATGGGCGCGGTCGGCGTGTGCCTGCTCGGGCTGTTCCTGGCGCTGTTGATGCGGGAGCTGGCGATGGCATGGCGCCGTGGCGCCGTATCCAATGCGATGTTCTGGATGGTGGCCGGCTGCATAGGCATCGTGCTGATCGCGAACGGATTCGACTCGTTGCTTTGGCGCTACGACTATTCGCGCGCGCCGCTCGAGATCATATTCGGCTGCTGCGTGGCCTACGGCCTGATCAGGCGCAGGCAGGCGGACGCCGCCCGCTGAAACGGGCGGCATCCTCCCCGGCGAAGGTTCAGTTGTTGGCCGGCAGCACGAAATCGATCGGCACGTTGACGCTGCTGGCCACGGCCTTGCCGTCGCGGCGGGCCGGGTTGAAGCGCCATTTGCGGACGGCGTTCATGGCCGCGCGGTCGAGCTCGGGCGTGCCGCTGCGCTGCACGAAGTCGACGTTGGCGACGCTGCCGTCGGCGGCGACGTCCACCCGCAAGAGCACGCGACCGCTCTGGCCGCGGCGCTGGGCGTCGCGCGGATAGTCGGGCTGTGCGCTGGCGCTGGCGATCGGCTGCGGCTCGGTGACGCGCGGCGCGGCGGGCTTGCTGGGTTTGCGCGGCTTGGCCGCTTCGGCGGCCTTCTTCTTGCGCGCTTCGACGGCGGCTTTCTCCGCTTCGGCTGCGGCCGTCGCCGCCGGTTCGCCGACGGTGGTTCCTGGCGCTTGTTCCGGCATCGATTCTTGAGCGCCCCGCTGGCCGAACCACCACCAGCCCAGCAACAGCAAAGCCACCACCAGCAGCAGCCAAAGCACTGCGCTATTGCGCTTGCGCGGCGTGGCGTCGCCGGCCCGGTTGTCTTCGGGGGTTTTCGGGGTCTCGTTCATGGCCTGCACTCCCTCGACGTCGTTGCGACGGGCGAGTCTTGCATGCGGCTTTGTCGATGCCCCGTGAGCGGACAATAAACGGCCCGTTCACAAAGACTCCCTTACCCCAACCCGTTAGGCTTCAGCGCCGCAACGCGAACTCGATGGGGACGACCACGCTGCCGGGCACCGGCTTGCCGTCGACCTGTCCGGGCCGGAACCGCCAGCGGCGCACAGCATCGAGCGCAGCGCGGTCCAGTTCGCGCATCCCGCTGCCTTGGACCACGGCTACGGCCGTCGGTACGCCATCGGCGCCGACATCGGCACGGACGCGGACGGTGCCGCCCAGGCCCCGGCGCGCGGCTTGGGCCGGGTAACGGGGCATCGGTGTTTCGATCGGCACCGGCGCTGGCCCTGAAGCCAGCGGGGGCGCCGTCGTGCGAGACGCGGGCGGCGTAGGTATGGAGGGGGGCGGAGCAGGCGCCCGCTCGACGATCTTCGGCGTTTCCGATGGTGCCTCTTCCGCTTCTGCTGCCGGCGGGCGGGCGCTCTGGTCGGCCGGGAGCGGCGCCGGCAAAGGTTCGTATTCCTCGCTGCCGGCGGGGCTGGCGGTGGGCGCGACCCGGAAGAAATCGTGCTCGCGCTTGCCCGACCACAGCAGCAGGAACAGCAGCAATCCCGCCGCGAACGCAGCGCCGATCAAGAGCCAGGTGCGGCGCGAAAGCCGCCAGAACGGCGTCGGTCCGCCGGATGCGGGAGTCGCCGGCGGCGGCTGTGGAGATGTGCTCATCGATGCGGGGGCTTGCGGCGGGGTAGCGGCATTTTTGCACATGCAACGCGGCCGGTTGGTCATGCCGCCGCGCGACACGCGATAATCCACGGTTCCACGACCCGGTTCCGTCATCCGATGCTCGATCCCCAATTGCTGCGCCATCAGCCCGCCGAACTGGCCGCCCGCCTGCGCGAAACGCGCGGTTTCGAGCTCGACGCCGCCGCGCTGGAGCGCCTGGAAAGCGAGCGCAAGCAGATCCAGGTGCGCACCCAGGAACTGCAGAACCTGCGCAACACGCGCAGTAAGGCGATCGGCCAGGCCAAGGCCAGGGGCGAGGACGTATCGGCATTGATGGCCGAAGTCGCCGGCTTCGGCGACGAACTCAAGGCCAGCGAGGCGAGGCTGGAGTCGATCCGCGGCGAAATCGACGCGATCGCGCTCGGCATTCCGAACTTGCCCGACGACAGCGTTCCCGCGGGCAGCGACGAAAACGACAATGTGGAGCAGCATCGCTGGGGCAAACCGCGCGTTTTCGATTTCGCGGTGAAGGACCACGTCGAACTCGGCGCGCGCAACGGCTGGCTCGACGGCGATACCGCGGCCAAGCTGAGCGGCGCGCGTTTCACCGTGCTGCGCGGGCAGTTGGCGCGCCTGCACCGCGCGCTGGCGCAGTTCATGCTGGACCTGCACGCCGGCGAGCACGATTACCTGGAAACCAACGTGCCGTTGTTGGTCAATGACGAATCGATGCGCGGCACCGGCCAGTTGCCCAAATTCGAGGAAGACCTGTTCAGCACCCAGGTCGGCGAAACCAAGCGTTACCTGATCCCCACCTCGGAAGTGCCGCTGACCAACATCGTCCGCGACGAAATCCTCGACGAGACCTCGCTTCCGCTGCGCATGGCCGCGCATTCGATGTGCTTCCGCGCCGAAGCCGGCAGCCACGGCCGCGACACGCGCGGCATGATCCGCCAGCACCAGTTCGAGAAGGTCGAATTGGTGTCGATCGCCAGGCCCGACGAAAGCGACGCTGAGCACGAGCGCATGACGCGTTGTGCGGAGGTGGTGCTGGAAAGGCTTGGCTTGCCGTATCGCCGTGTGCTGCTGTGCAGCGGCGACATGGGCTTCGCCGCGCGCAAGACTTACGACCTGGAAGTCTGGCTGCCGTCGCAGCAGACCTACCGCGAGATTTCCTCGTGTTCCAATTGCGGCGATTTCCAGGCGCGGCGCATGCAGGCGCGCTGGCGCAACGGCGCCACCGGCAAGCCGGAGCTGGTGCATACGCTCAACGGTTCGGGCGTCGCCGTCGGCCGCGCGTTGATCGCGGTGATGGAGAACTACCAGAACGCCGATGGCTCGATCGATATTCCCGAAGCGCTCCGTCCGTACATGAACGGCGTGGAACGGATCGCATAGTCTAAGGACCGTCGCCCCGGCGAAAGCCAGGATCGGGCTTTGCCCTGCTTTTCGTAGGAGCGGCTTCAGCCGCGAGCTCTTTCGCTGTCCTCCCGAGCGCAGCGAGGGATCTGCTTCCACGCTGCTATCGAAGGTAGATCCCTCGCTGCGCTCGGGATGCCAAGCAGGGCAAAAGCTCGCGGCTGAAGCCGCTCCCACAGAAAAGCGGATCGTCGCACTCAAGCCGCTTTCGGCAACGGCCCCGGAATCGCCGCATGCGCCTTCGCCAGCGCCTCGGCGCGATGCTGCGGCGACAGGCCTACGCCCTCCGCGCGCACGAATTCCACGTCCTTGATGCCGATGAACCCGAACAGGAAGCGCAGATAAGGTTCCTGGAAGTCGCTGGGCGCATTGTCGCCGTGCACGCTGCCGCGGCCGGTCGCGATGATCACGTGCTTGCCGCCGGCCAAGCCTTCGGGTCCGTTCCCGGTGTAGCGAAAGGTCTTGCCGCGTACCGTGATGCGGTCGATCCAGGCCTTCAGCGTCGACGGGATCGCGAAGTTGTACATCGGCGCGCCGACCACCACCACGTCCGCCGCCAGGAATTGCGCCAAGAGCTGGTCTTCCTTCTCGTTGCAAATGACGTCGGCGCGGGCCAGCGTGCGGCTGGTGAGGTGGGGCAGGGGGTTGGCGTCCAGGTCGAGGTATTCGACGGTCAGGCCGGGCACGGCGTCCTGCCAGCGGGCGACGATGGCGGCACTGAGCTCGCGGGTGACGGAATCGGCGCCCAGGGCGCTGGAATCGAGATGGAGCAGCTTCATGGCTTAGATTTCCGAGGAGCGGCAGAGCGCCGCGGTCGAAGCGAACTATGGGTTGTTGCTTTTATGGGATAAAGGTGGTCAAATATCCCGTAGCGTTCTGATGATGGAATTATAGCCATGCAGGATCTCAACGACCTTTATTACTTCTCCGCCGTCGTCGACCACGGCGGTTTCGCCGCCGCCGAGCGCGCGCTGGGCATCCCCAAATCCCGCCTGAGCCGGCGCATCAGCCAGCTCGAGAACGACTTGGGCGTGCGCCTGCTGCAGCGTTCGACGCGCCGTTTCGCAGTCACCGACGTCGGCCAGAGCGTGCATCGCCACGCCCAGTCGATGCTGGCCGAGGCGCAGGCCGCGCGCGAAGTCGTCGACCGGCTCAGCGCCGAGCCGCGTGGCGTGGTCCGCGTGAGCGTGCCGGTCGGGTTGGCGCAGCAGCAGATGCCGGCGCTGCTGCCCGAATTCCTGGCCAAATACCCGCAGGTGCGCGTGCAGTTGCACGTCAGCAACCGTCGCGTCGACGTGATCAACGAAGGCTTCGACGTCGCCGTGCGCGTGCGTTCCAAGCTCGACGACGACGGCAGCCTGGTGATGCGCAGCTTCGGCCAGATCCAGGAACTGCTGGTCGCCAGCCCCAAATACCTGGACCGCGCCGGCCGCCCGAACACGCCCGAAGAATTGAACGACCACGTCACCCTGACCATGAACGAGGACGAGGCGCGCCAGCGCTGGGAACTGCAGGGCCGCGACGGCGAGGTGCGCAAGGTCGAACTGAAGCCGCGCGTATCCGGTTTCGATTTCCCGATGCTGATGGCGCTGGCCAAGGGCGGCCTGGGCATCACCATGCTGCCCGAAACCTTGTGCGCCGAAGCCGTGCGCAAGGGCGAGCTGGAAGTGGTGCTGCCGGAATGGCGCCTGCCCCAGGGCATCGCCCACGCCGTCTTCGCCTCGCGCCGCGGCCTGCTGCCGGCGGTGCGGGTGTTCATCGATTTCCTGGCCGAAAAACTGCCGCCGCTGATCGAATCCTCGCGCCTGGACTGCCAGAACTGCCAGAAGGGCAAGCCGGTCGACAAGGGCGGCAAATCCGGCAAGCGCAGCGCCGACGAAGCGGCGCATGCGACAATCGCCTGAGTCGGGGAGGGTCTCCCTTCCGCCGAAAAAACCTAAGCCGGCCGCGCGATGCGGCCGGTGCGCTAAGTGAGATAACCGGAGAGGTGGCCGAGCGGTTTAAGGCACCGGTCTTGACTGCGAAGGCATGGATGCTGGAGCGAACATCGGCCGAAGGCCGATGGCCCGCAGGGCGAGGGGCAGGATGCCCCGAGTCAAACCGGCGATACGCGCGTAGCGCGCGGCGCGAAGTACAACGGAGAGGTGGCCGAGCGGTTTAAGGCACCGGTCTTGACTGCGAAGGCATGGATGCCGGAGCGAACATCGGCCGAAGGCCGATGGCCCGCAGGGCGAGGGGCAGGATGCCCCGAGTCAAACCGGCGATACGCGCGTAGCGCGGCGCGAAGTACAACGGAGAGGTGGCCGAGCGGTTTAAGGCACCGGTCTTGAAAACCGGCGATGGGTCAAACCATCCGTGGGTTCGAATCCCACCCTCTCCGCCAACCGGTTTCTGCGATATCGTCGTGCTCCGCATGCCGCACACGATGGAAAAGACGCCGTGAAAAAACGCCTTCGCCTGATCGCAGCCACGGTTCTCGCGCTCCCGTTGTCGTTCGCCGCCGCGCTGGCTTCGAAACCCGAAGTCAGGCTGTGGCGCTTGGATTGCGGCGAGCTCTGGACCTATAACCTGGACGAGCTGTCCGACACGCGCGCTTACGTCGGCCAGAGCAAGTATTTCGTTGGTAGCTGCTACCTGATCCGGCACGGCGACGCTTACTTGCTCTGGGATACGGGCCTGGCGAAGACTTATTTGAACAAGCCGTTCGCGCGGGGCGATGCGGATTCCACGTCGCTCGGCGCGACCGTGGTCGACCAGCTCGCGAAGATAGGCGTCGAACCGGCGCAAATTTCCGTGGTCGGCATCAGCCACTACCATCTCGACCACGTCGGCCAGGCAGCGGATTTCCCGCAGGCGAAACTGCTGATCGGGAAGGGTGACTTCGACGTGCTCGGCCGGCCGGAGCACGAGGCGCGTTCGGAGTTTTTCGCGCCCTGGCTGCGGGAAGGTGCCGACGTCGAAAAGGTGGTCGGCGATCACGACGTGTTCGGCGACGGCAGCGTGATGATGCTCGACCTGCCCGGGCACACGCCTGGCCACCATGGCCTGCTGGTGCGGCTGCCCAAGCGCGGTAACGTGCTGCTGTCCGGCGACGTAGTGCACTTCCGCGAGAATATGGCGTCGATGGGCGTGCCTTCGTTCAACACCGATCGCGCGCAATCGCTGGCCTCGATGGACCGCTTCGAAAAACTCGCGCGCAACCTGAAGGCGACGTTGATCATCCAGCACGAAGAAAAGGATGTCGCCAAGTTGCCGGCATTTCCGCAAGCGGCCGAATGAGGCCGATCGCCTCGAGGCGGCCGGAATAGCGCCCATCGCGCGCAAGAACGAACCATCCGCGGGTGCTCGCCACCCACGAATGCCATTCGCCGGACCTGCCCGATAGCGGGCGCGCAGCCTGTCGATCGTGGCTGGCTGCCGGGAGCGTTTGGCTTGAAGCTATGCCGGCATCGCGGCCATCGCCGCATGCCGGCGCGGCCGATGCATTGCCCGTCGTCCAGGTTCGCGTTTGCCTGCGCAGCGCGGTGCTATCCCTGTACCTTCCCCCGAGGATTTTTCATCCATGTCGCTTCTGTTCTTTTCGCTGTTCGGTATTTCTTCCGCTTTCTCCGCCCAACCGGTGTCGTCGGCGCCGGGCGTGTTCGAAGAGTGCCCGGTTCCGGTCGAGTCCACGTTCTAAGTAGGCGAGCGTTTTGCGTTTGCGGGCGGCGGCGCACGATGGCCGCCGCTTTTTTTTGGCAGCCGTCCGCCTAGGGCGCATCCGAACGAATGCTGTCGAGGCGCTCCCGCAACGGCCCCAGATGTTTCGCGTACCTGCGCCAGGCGTCCACGCCCTGCGCGTGTATCGGTTGCCGTACCTGCGAACTGCTGGCGGTGGCCACGGCGGCAGTGTTCCGCGTGATGTCGACGGTCTGCGGCTCGAAAGCCAGGCCGCAGAACTTCATGATGCGTTCTGAAGCGCGCACAGGATCGGAAACCAGGTCTTCGTAGTCGACGATCGCGAACCTCTCCGGCACGATTCGCCGCCAATGCTCGCTGAGCGAAGCGAAGCGGGCGTAATGATCCGCAAGTTCGGTTTGGTCGTAGCTGTAGCCGTAGGCGACGTTGGTGAAAAGCTCTTTCAGGTTGGAGAAGCAGGCCGCCATCGGCGAACGGCGCAGGCACAGGATCTTCGCTTGCGGCAGCGCCTTGACGATGTAGCCGGCCTGGACGAAATTCATCGGGTTCTTGTCGACCAGATAGCGGCTCCCCGCATAGCGCGGAGCCGTGCGCTGCAGGTAGGTTTCGCCGACGCGAGCCCAATCGGCGCTTGCGAGGCGTTCGACCGAAGCATCGGTGACGGAGGTCGGGATGAAGCTATCGGTCTCCCAGCAAAGCGCGCTGTTGAAATCGCGCAATTCGCCGCCGGCCGCGACCTGGCTATGGTTGCCGAGCATGCGCTCCAGCAGCGTGGTGCCGGTGCGCGGCATGCCGACGATGAAGATCGGGACTTGCGTCGCATCGGCAGGGGCCAGACCGGTATCGCCCACGAAATCGGCATCCACAGTCCGCCGCAGCGTATCGAAGCCCTGTCGCTCCGCATGCGGATCGTAGCGAATCGTTTTGCGCTTGATTGCCGCGCCTGCCGCCAGGCTATGCCACGCCGCGTCGGTTTCGCCGGCGTCGTCGTATTCCTTGAACAGCGCATAGTGGAAGTAGGCCTGCTCCGGCGCAGCGGCATCGAGCGTCGCCTGCGCTCGCTTGATCCGGTCGACGCGCGACAACGGCGGGTCGGATTTGCGATGGTAGGCAAGCGCCCAATGCGCGTAGGGATAGTTCGGCTGCAGGCGCAGGCAGCGTTCGTACTCCTCCGTGGCCTCGTCCATGCGCCCGCTGTAGCGCAGCGCGTTCGCGCGCGCATAGCTCAGATGCTCGCTGTCGGCCGCGCGTGCGAACACCGCGTCGATCAGGGCGAGCGCATCGTCCACGTGGCCGGTCAGGTACAGCTGCTGGGCCAGCAACGGCGAGGCGCGGACGATGTCGACGCTGATCCAGTCGGCTCCGAAAATGAGGTCGCGCAGTGCTTGTCCTTCGTCGAAGGCCAGCAGCAGGCGCGTCACGGCAGCGATGTCGGCCCAGGAGCGCTCGCAGATCGTATCGGCAGCCATGAGGGCATGCGTACGCGATTGCCGATAATGGCCGAAACCCTGTTCCAGCACCGACGCGCGCAGGCGCGAGTGGAGATGGCCTGGTTCCTGGCGCAGGATCGACAGATAAGCCGAAAGCGCGGCCGCCGTCTCGCCTGCGGCCTCGGCGCTCCGGGCCTGTTGCCACAACATCCGCAAGTCGTGGTGCATGAGGGCGGTCAACTCGGCTCCAGGCCGTAATCTTATGCCGGAAAGATGCGGCCCGTGGCCGCGTTTGGATGCGCGCGCCTGGCCGCGATCTTGCAAGCGAAGCCGGTGGGCGGATCATAATGGGCGCGCGGCAGGGCGTGCGCCGGGGGCGGGCGAACTGAAGCGCCGCATGCGCAGGCCAGCAGGGGAACAAGCGATCGATGAACCCATATCCTGGATTCGGGTGGATGCCGTCGATCCTGACGCCATGCCTGGCGCTGCTATCGATGGCCGGGCTCGGGGCGCTCGCATTGCGTTTCGCGCTGGGACGCGCCGATGGCTTGTCGCGGTTGGAAAGGGCCGTCACCGCGCCCGCGCTCGGGATGCTGGCCTATTCTCTGATACTTCTCTTTGCCGGCGCGGCCGGCATGTTCGCCTATGCGTGGGTGTGGGTTTTGCATGCCGCCGGCTTGGCCGGCCTTGCGTTCGTGCTCGTTGTCAGTCCGCAGCGCCCGGCGATGTCTTCGGCCATAGCCGTGGCTTGGCTGCCGCTGGCGCTCATGGCGCTGCTTTGCGTTGCGCTCACCGTCGGCAGCTTCCTGAGCCCGCTGATGCATCCGGATGCGCGCCAATACCACCTTGGGCTGCCATGGCTCATGAGCGTATCCGGAAGCCTTTCGGGCAACGACACGTTGCTGCATAACGGCACCTATTTGGGTTACGACATCCTTTATTCGTCGGTGGCCGATCTGAAGCGGTTGGGCGACGTTCCGGCGATGGCGGACGGGTTGAAGCTGTTCAACGCGATTACCAGCGCTTTCTTTCCGCTTTCGACGTTGCTCCTGTGCCGTGCGTTCGGCGGTTCCTGGCGCGCCGGCGCGCTGGCGGCCCTTGCGACGTTCACATTGGGCCCGGTGGTTTACTGGGGCTTCCTCAAGAACGATATCGTCGCTGCCGGAGTCGGGCTGCTGTCATTGGCGCTTCTGGCGAACGCTTACGAACAGGTCAAGCCGCGGATGTTTTTCGTCGCGTGCGCGCTGGCGGCCTATGCAGTGAGCATCAAGATCACGAATATCTTTCCGCTGCTGCTGCCTTTCGCTTTCGTCTGCTTCTCGCGGAGGCTGCCGCCGAAAGCCCGCATCGTAGGTGCGGTCATAGGGCTGGTCTTGATCCTGCCTTGGGTGATTTACGCGTATGCCGTCAGTGGCAATCCGATCGCTCCGGTCGCGACGCCATTCCCGGAAGAAATCCGGCTCGCGGCCGCCGTGCGCAACAGCAACGGCATCGAAGCTTCCGCGTACAACCTCGTGAATCAGTTCGTTCCGATCGTCCTCGGCCGCTATCCCATACCCGGCAATCAAAGCCTCGGCATCCTGAGCCTGCTGGTCGTGCCGGTTTTGCTCGCCTTCCTCATCGGGGACGCTGTCAAGCGCAGGGTGGAGCTAGCCAGTGTGATCGCCTGCTCGGCGCTGCTGTGGTTCTTCGTTTTCTATGCGTCGACCTACGACAACCGTTTCTTGTCGCGGTACGTCCTGATCTGTTTCGCGATCCTGTTCTCGTTCGCATGCTTCAGGGTCGAGGTCCGTTTGCGGGGATATCCGTACAAGTCGAGAATCGCCGCCTATTTCGCCGGCATCGCCCTAGTCTGCGCGCTGGTCGTGCAGAATCCGAGCTTGGGCGCGGCCTACGAACGCCTCGCCGTACTCCAAGATGCGCAGCGGATCGGGCGCGAGAAGGCAACCGAGGCTGAGGGATACGCAGCGCCGTACCAGGTCCTAAACCGGATCCGCAAGCCCGGCGAAGCGGTAGGCATCAACGACCATATGGTGCTGTTCCTCGAGCCGCCGCTGTTCAACTTGCACGGCATGCATGCGGTCGGCCTCAATCTCTACGCTAAGGATGCCGACTACGTAAAGCGGTACCTGTCCGAAAGATCGGTCCGGTACCTGTTGTTCCGGCAAGGGATATCCGGGGGGACGCCCGCGGTCGAGCAATACATGGCCGAGTGCGCGCAGCGCGTGCAATCGTTCTCGGGAGGTCGCAGCCTGTATGTCGTGAAAAGCGATTGCTGGTGAGTCGGGCGCCGCTGCGCGCCATCGGAGCCAGCGAGCACAACGGCAAAAAAAGAACGGCCGCCGAAAGGCGGCCGTCGTCGTGCGTTCCGGAAGGGCAGAGCAGAGCGGCTTCCTGCCGCAGCCATCGCCCATCCGCCCGGACTTACTGCTTGGTCGGCGCCGCAGCCGGCATGTTGACCTTGTCGATGCCGTGGATGACGCCGTTGCTGGAACCGATGTCGGCAGTCGTCACCTGGGCGCCGTCGATGACGACCTTGTTGTCGACCAGCTTGATCGGAGCGGCTTGACCGTTCACGGTCTTGGCCGATTCCCACTTGCCGATGTCGGCCGAGCTTTTGCGGCCGCTGACGACATGGTAGTTGAGGATCGAAACCAGCTCGTCCTTGTTCTCCGGCTTGAGCAGGTTGTCGAGCTTGCCCGCCGGCAGCTTTTCGAACGCGGCGTCGGTCGGAGCGAAGATCGTGAACGGACCCGGTCCGCGCAGGGTTTCGCTCATGCCGGCTTGTTCGACGGCTTTGGCGAAGATCTTGAAGGTGCCGTTGGCGGCGGCGGTGTCGAGCAGGTTCGACGGGGAGGTATTGGTCGGGGTGTTCATAGCGGGTAATTCCTTGGTGGACGATCCGAAGGTTTTCCGAATCGGAAGCGGCCGAAGCCGTTGACTCCCGTCGACGACGGGAATGCGATGCTCAGTGCGGAGAGAGGAGGGAAGTGCGGCGCTGCTGAGTGGCCGTTACGGCGTTGCGCCGTAATGCCCATGCATCATGCGCCATTCCTTGTTACTTCGGCGTTACTTCGTATGCCGTCCGTCCGATAGCTGCGTTGCGGGACGATGGAGCTGGCATAGTCGCCAGGCTCGGACGGCGCGACACGCTCGAACAGAAGGCAGCGAATCACCTCCACGAGAACGACATGAATCCCCGTAAACCGCATCGCACGATCCAGCCGAATTTTTCGGGTTCCCTAGCGGAGGAGTCGAGCCGGAATCGAGGATTGCTTGGCATCGCAAGAGCGACCTCTGGCCGGCTGACCAAATATGCGGCGAAAGAGTTCGAACACTGGGCCGGCACGCGCGAACTCAGCTTGAGGCAGTTACGCGCGGAACTCGTCGCTTCGGCATTCCCGGAGGCTTGGCCCGACGCCGAAAGCTCGGCGCTGATCTCCTTGATTGCCCAGGATCTCCGCGATGCGGCGCTATGGCCCGTCGAAGGGCGCGGCCCGGATTCGGTCAGGCCGCTGAGCGCCTGGCGTGCGCGCTACAACGACCTCGACCGTTGCTTGCGACCGGTTCAGCGCCCGGCGAAAAGCGCATTGATGTCGGAGTAACCCATCGCATCCTCGGTCAGCGGCGCCGATGCGCCGGTGGCCAGGAAGCCCCGGGTCAGCGCGGCGAGCCGCGCATACGCCGAGGAAGTGGTCGCAGATCCAGCGCTCAACCGGCGCACGCCGAGGCGCTCCAATTCCGCCGCCGGCGGCAGGTTCGGGCGCACCAGCACGTTCAACGGCAGACCCGCACCGGCAGCGATGGCGCGGATTTGTTCGCCATCCACGACGCCGGGGACGAACAGTCCGTCGGCGCCGGCATCGCGATACCGTTTCGCGCGGGCCAGCGTTTCTTCCACACGCCGGCCTTCCGGCGCCAGGCCGGCGAGATAGACATCGGTGCGCGCATTGACGAACACATCGGTCCCCATGCGTGCGCAAGCGCTCTTGATGCGCTCGATCTTGGCGCAGAGCAGGGCAGGGTCGCGATCGCCGTCTTCGAGGTTGATGCCGGCGGCGCCGGCATCGATCAACCTCGCGATGTTGTCGGCGACGGTCGCAGGGTTGTCCGAATAGCCGGACTCGCTATCCACCGTCAACGGCACCCGCAATACGCGCGAGATGCCGGCGACGGCATCGGCCAGCTTCGCGATGGGCAGCGCGTCGCCGTCCGGATAGCCCAGCGACCAGGCCACGCCGGCGCTGGTGGTGGCGATGGCTTTCGCGCCCAGGCTCTCGACCAGGCGCGCGGTGCCGGCGTCCCAGACGTTGGCGAGCAGCAGCAGGCCCTGTTGGTGGAGTTGGCGCAGCGCGGCGGTCGCTTCGTTACCGGACATGCGTGATTCTCGTCGGAAGTGAGCCCCTATTGTCGCGTCTCAGCGCCGGCGCGCCAGCCGTTTTCGGACAGACTACCGCGACGCTGCATCCCAGCGCCGCAACGCGTCTTCGACCGCGGCGACGCCGCGCGCGGCTTCGTCCGCATCGATTTGCGCCAGGGTGTCGTTGTCGCTGTGGATCACCTGCATCACTTTCGCCGGCGGATCGACTTTCTGATGCGAGAACGCCTTCAGGATGCTCGGAATCTCGTTCTTGCCGACCAGCGAATACGAAACGGCCGGCCAGCCGGCCTTGTGGAACGCAAGATGGTCCGTCGGCGGATACTTGTCGCCTGCGGACAACTCGATGCCGGCCGCCTGCGTCGCCTCGCGGCTCGCCGAGACGAGTGCGTTGGATTCGTCCGGCGTCATCATCCACAGCGCATCGCCCCAGCCGAACACGTCGAAATTCACGTACATCGCCGGTTTGGCGCCGCCGTCGGCGATATAGGCGCGCGCGCCGATCAGGCCCAACTCTTCCAGGTCCCAGAACGCGACCGCCACGCGGTGATGCTGCAGCGGGCGTTGCTTCAGGCGTTGCGCGAGCGCCAGCACGACCGCGCTGCCGGAAGCGTTGTCGGTGGCGCCGTCGCCTTCCTTCACCTTGTCCGAGTGCGCGCCGATCAGCAACAGCGGCGCGTCGGCCGGTCCGCCGATGTCCGCCAGCAGATTCGTGCCCTTGTGCTTTTCGAACGCGAACGGCGCCTGGCGCGCCTGGATGCCGGAAGCCGCGAGCGCGTTTTCGATGGCGGCACGGCGTCCTGCGTTGTCCGTCGCTGCGGCGATCGCCGAAACATCGCTCATCCAGGCGTCCGCGGGACTGGGCTGCGCTACGGCGGCTTGCGCAGGAACTACGGCGGCATCGGACCGCGTCGCGACCGGCGACGGCGATGCGCAAGCGGCCAGAAACAACGCGCAAGCCGGCGCCAGGCCGGCGGAAAGCATGGAAAGACGCATCGCAACCCCCTGTGATGAAAGCCGTAGTTTGCACGATCGGCCGCTCCGGCGGCCGGCGGCCGGCCACGAACGGCTACCCACTGCGCGGTCAATGTGGTCAGATTGGGCCATGCACAGCCCCTCGCTGCCGCCCGCAGCCGTATTCCGCCGTTGGCTCGGCATGGGCATCGTCGTGCTCGGCCTGTTCGCGATGCTGCAGGGCCTGTGGCAGCACTTGCGTTCGGACTATCCGGCGCCGGTGTTCAACGCCTTCCTCGGCGGCACGATGGCCGCGATCGCGACCGCGCTCGGCGCGCTGCCGGTGTGGTTCTCGCAGCGCCTGTCCGACCGCGTGCAGGACAGCCTGTTCGGCTTCGGTGCCGGCGTGATGCTGGCGGCGTGTTCGTTTTCGCTGATCGTGCCCGCGATCGGCGCGGCCGAGGCGCGCGGTTCCGGCAATTGGGAATCGGGTTTGATCGTGGGCGGCGGCATCATCCTGGGCGCGGCCCTGCTGTTGGTGATGGAACGCTATCTGCCGCACGAGCATTTCATCAAGGGCGTGGAAGGACATGCCGCGCGCGCATTGCGGCGCACCTGGCTGTTTGTTTTTGCGATCGTGCTGCACAACCTGCCCGAAGGCCTGGCGATCGGCGTCGGTTACGCCGGCAACGATCCGGTGCGCGCCAGCGCGCTGGCGATGGGCATTTCTATCCAGGACGTGCCCGAAGGCCTGGTGGTCGCGGTGGCGCTGGTGTCGGCCGGCTACAAGCGCGGGTTGGCGGTGCTGATCGGCATGGCCTCGGGCCTGGTCGAACCGGTGGGCGCCGTGATCGGCGCCGCGGTGGTCAGCCTGTCGGCGGCATTGCTGCCCTGGGGCTTGGCCTTCGCCGCCGGCGCGATGCTGTTCGTGATCAGCCACGAAATCATCCCCGAATCGCACCGCAAAGGACACGAAGCCTTCGCCACCGGCGGGCTGATCCTGGGTTTCGTGGTGATGATGCTGTTGGACACGGCCCTGGGATGAACGCTCCGGATTTTCCCGACAGCGCGATGCGAACCGTCCCGCTCCCGTCGAACGCCGCGCTTGCCATCTCCCGACCCGCCACCTACGCTGGCATCGGGAGAGGGGAGTTGCAGGGATGACTATCCGTGTGTTCCTGGTCGACGACCATGCCCTGGTCCGCGCCGGAATGAAGATGATCCTGGGCGGCGAGGTCGACATCGACGTGGTCGGCGAAGCCGAGAGCGGCGAAGAAGCCCTGCCGCAGATCCGCAAGCTCAAGCCCGACGTGGTGTTGTGCGACCTGCACCTGCCCGGCGTCAGCGGCCTGGAAGTGACCGAACGCGTGGTCAAAGGCGACCACGGCACGCGCGTGATCGTGGTATCGGTGCTCGAAGACGGGCCGATGCCCAAGCGCCTGCTCGAAGCCGGCGCGTCCGGTTATGTCGGCAAGGGCGGCGACAGCATCGAATTGCTGCGCGCGGTGCGCGACGTGGCGCGCGGCAAGCGCTATCTGGCGAGCGGCGTGGCGCAAAACCTGGCCTTGTCCGGCATACAGGGCGGCGCATCGCCGTTCGATGCCTTGTCGCCTCGCGAGATGGAAATCGCCTTGCTGTTGACGCAGGGTTTGCGCCAGGAAGACATCGCCAAGCGGTTGAGCCTGAGCGCGAAAACCGTCAACACGCACAAGACGCGTTTGTTCGAGAAACTGGGCGTGGGCGACAGCATCGCACTGGCGCGACTGGCCAGCCAATACGGCGTAGGCAATCCCGCGCACGCCGTATAAGCGTGCGCGGGGCCCGGTTGGTCAGGCGCCGCGCTCGCCTTCGCGCGGGGCTTCGTTCGGATCCTGCGCAGGCTGCCTGGCGGCCACTTGCGCCGCGGCTTCTTCCGGCGGCGCGGCGGGCGCCTCGTCGAACAGGCCGGGCGCTTGCGGCGTGCCGGGTTCGACGAAGCCGGTCGCAACCGTCGTTTCGGGCGCTTGCGTTTCCTGTGCGGGCGCTTCCGGTGCTACGGGTGCCGGAGCAGGTTCGACTGCCGGCTTTTCCGCCATTGGTTTGACGGCCGGGCGGTAGGCGCTTTCGGCCAACGAAACGGCGATCGCGGCGGACAACGGCAGGGCATGGATCGCGTCGCTCTGCTGCGCGGCGACGCGCGGCGGACGCGGCGGCGTTGCGGTTTCTTTCGGCGCGTTCTTCGGCTTGTCGTTTGCCGGCGAGGCTGCGACTGGCGATTCGACGCCAGGCTGCGGTGCGGCTTGTTCGCGCGGCTCGGATTCCGGTGCAGCCGCGGCGATTTCGACGGCAGCGATTGCGGCTGGCGACGGTTCGATGGGCGCCGGTGCCGGTTCCGAAGCGACGACCTCAGGCTCGACAACCGCCGACGCCGGCTCGATCGCGGCGGGCCCGGCCTTCTCGACCGCCGGCACGATCGCCGGTTCTGCGGCAATCGCGTACTGCGGCGCGCGCAGCGAAGACGAAGCTTCGGCGACGTATTCGTCCTTCGCCGGTTCTGCGATGGGCGCGACGGCAGCGGGCGCTACAGGCCGCGATTCGGGCAGCGCGTCGTCGAAATCGAACTCCGGCTGCGAACGCTGCGCGGCGACGGCGGCATCGTCTTCGTGAAGCGCTTCGACGGTGTTTTCGCCGCCGGCAGCGCCTTCGGCGCCACCGCGGCGGCGGCGGCGGCCGCCACGACGGCCGCGGCGACGGCGTGCGTTTTCGCCGCCCTCGGTCGCGTGGGCGGCAGCATCGGCCGCTTCGTCGGCAGGCGAGGCGGCGCTATCGGCCGGTACGGCCGGCGCCGGCCCGATGTCGAAGTGGGCGATGTTGGGCGGCGTCGCGTCGGCAATTGCGGCGGCTTCGGCCACAGGCGTTTGCTTCGGCCTGGGCTGCTCGACAGCGGCGGCAGCGGCTTGCGCCTGCACAGGAATCTCGGCGCGTTCCGCCTTGGGCGGGCGCGGTTCGCGATTCTGGTCCTGTTGCGGCTTTGGCTGCTTCTGCTGCTGGCCTTGTTGCTGCGGCTTGGGCTGGCCCTGCTTCTGCTGCTGGGCTTGCTTGGGTGGCTGCTTGTTCTGCTGGCCCTGCGCCTGCGGCTGGCCGCGCTTCTGGTCGTCGCGCCTCTGCTCGTCGCGGCGCTCGCCGCGTCCCTGCTGCTTGTTGCCGCCGCCGTTGCGGCCGTCGCGGCGCTGCGCGTTGCGGTCGTTGCGCGTGCGGTCCTCGTTGCGGGCGGGCGGGGCGGGCGGCGGCGTTTCGGCGGTCTGCTCGCCGCCGAAGAACTGCATCATCCGCGCGAACAGGCCGGCTTTGGGCTTGGGCGCGACGCGGATCGGCGCCGGCGCCGGATGAGCGTGACGCTCTTCGGCCGGATCGTCGCGCATCGGCGCCGGTTGCAGCGGCTTGACGTTGGTCACGGCCGGCGCCGGCGGGATGTTCAGATGCGCCTTGGTCAGCGCATGCGTGGCCAGCTTGCGCGGCGTGCCGCGCTGGTAGCTGGGCTTGCTGGTCTCTTCGCCGAGTTCGTTCTCGCGGATGCGGGTCACTTCGTAATGCGGCGTTTCCAGCTGGTCGTCGGCGACGATCACGATCGGCGAATCGTGGCGCTGCTCGATCTCGGCCAGCGCGCGGCGCTTTTCGTTGAGCAGGAAGTTGGCGATCTCGGTCGGCGCCTGCACCAGCACCTGGCCGGTGTTCTCCTTCATCGCGTGCTCTTCGGCCACGCGCAGGATCGACAGCGACAGCGACTCGACGCTGCGCATGCGGCCATGGCCGTCGCAGCGCGGGCAGACGATCTGGCTGGCTTCGCCCAGGCTCGGACGCAGGCGCTGGCGGCTCATTTCGAGCAGGCCGAAACGCGAGATGCGGCCGATCTGCACGCGCGCGCGGTCGTACTTGAGCGCGTTCTGCAGGCGGTTCTCGACTTCGCGCTGGTGCTTGTTGGACGACATGTCGATGAAGTCGATCACCACCAGGCCACCCAGGTCGCGCAGGCGCATCTGGCGCGCGACTTCCTCGGCCGCTTCCAGGTTGGTGTTGAACGCGGTCTCCTCGATGTCGCCGCCCTTGGTGGCGCGCGCCGAGTTGACGTCGATCGCGGTCAGCGCTTCGGTCTGGTCGACCACGATCGAACCGCCCGAAGGCAGGCGCACCTGGCGTTCGTAGGCGTTCTCGATCTGCGATTCGATCTGGAAGCGGTTGAACAGCGGCGTGTCGTCGGTGTAGTGCTTGAGCTTGCGCAGGTTGTGCGGCATCACCTGCTGCACGAATTCCTTCGCTTCGGCGTACATCTCGTCGGCGTCGACCAGGATCTCGCCCACGTCGGCGCGCATGTAGTCGCGCAAGGCGCGGATGATCAGGCGCGATTCCTGGTAGATCAGGAACGGCGCCGGCTTGGTCAGCGCGGCTTCGGCGATCGAGCGCCAGACCTGCAGCAGGTAGTCCAGATCCCATTGCAGTTCTTCGGCATCGCGGCCGACGCCGGCGGTGCGGATGATGACCCCCATATCGTCGGGGATCTCCAGCTTGTCCATCGCTTCTTTCAGCGCGGCGCGGTCGTCGCCTTCGATGCGGCGCGAGACGCCGCCCGCGGTCGGCGAGTTCGGCATCAGCACCATGTAGCGGCCGGCCAGCGAGATGAACGTGGTCAGGGCGGCGCCCTTGTTGCCGCGCTCTTCCTTGTCTACCTGAACGACCACTTCCTGGCCTTCCTTCAGCAGTTCCTTAAGGCCGGCCTTGTTATGGTCGACGCCTGCCTGGAAGTAATCGCGGGAGATTTCCTTCAGCGGCAGGAAGCCGTGGCGCTCGGCGCCGTATTCGACGAAGGCCGCTTCCAGGGAGGGCTCGAGCCGGGTGATTCGGCCTTTGTAGATATTGGACTTCTTCTGTTCTTTGGACGGTTGTTCGATATCGATGTCGTAAAGGGTTTGTCCGTCGACGATGGCGACGCGCAGTTCTTCAGCCTGCGTCGCATTGATCAGCATGCGTTTCATGTTGTGCGTTCCTCGCGCGCTCTCGCACGCGGAACGCCGGGGCGTTTCGCCTGGATACTGCTGGGCGCCGGCCGCGCAAGCGCAGCGGCGTCCTGGTTTCCAGCGCTTCTACACCACGGCAGGCCGCGGGAGCGCTTGTCTCTGTTTTTAACTGTTGCGGGCCGGCGGCTGCTTCGGCTTGGGCCTTGGCGCCGCTCGGGTCGTTGTTCAGCGCCGATGTCTGACGCACCGGGCGATGTCCGGGCTTGCCGTGCAGCCGCTAACATGGCCGCTCCGGGAGCGGTGGTTGCGCACTGCGACGGGGATCGCGGGAAGGCGGGCTTTCGGCCCGGGTAACTTCCAGCGAAATCAAACCCTTATCTCGCATCGCGAGTGTATCAGACCAAGACTGCAGATGCCCCCTTCCGAAGCCCCAGCCCGTTCCGCGGGTGCCGCCCACACCGTCCGTATCGCCGAAGACCGAGACGGGCAGCGGCTCGACAACTTCCTGCTGGGCTACCTGAAAGGAGCGCCGCGCAGCCTGATCTACAAGCTGCTGCGCTCGGGCCAGGTGCGGGTGAACGGCGGCCGCAGCAAGCCGGAGCGCCGATTGGAGGGCGGGGACGAGGTTCGCATCCCGCCGATCCGGCTCGAAGACCCGGCCGACAAGGGCACCCCGGCCAAGGGCCTGCTCGAAGCGATGCAGGCCAGCATCGTCTTCGAGGATGCCCGCCTGCTGGCGATCAGCAAACCCTCAGGCGTGGCCAGCCATGGCGGCAGCGGGATCAGTTTCGGCGCCATCGAAACCTTGCGCGCCTTGAGGCCGAAGGACTCCCTGGAACTGGTCCACCGATTGGACCGGGACACGTCCGGCTTGCTGATCGTCGCCAAGAAGCGTTCGGCGCTGATCGAATTGCAGGCCCTGATGCGGGAAGAGGGCGGCATCGCCAAGCGCTATCTGGCCCTGCTGACCGGACGCATGCCCGACGGCGTGATGAGCGTGGACGCGGCCCTACACGTCGGCCTGCGCCAGGGCGGCGAGCGGCACGTGCAGGTCAACGCCGCGGGCAAGCCGTCGCTAAGCCATTTCCGGGTGCTGGAGCGGCGCGGCGGGCATTCGTATTGCGAAGTGCGCATTGAGACCGGCCGCACCCACCAGATCCGCGTGCATGCGCAGCACATCGGCCATCCGGTGGCGGGGGACGACAAATACGGCAATGAGGCGATCAACAAGCGGTTGCGCGAGCAGGCCGGCCTGAAGCGGCTGTTCCTGCATGCGACGTCGTTGGAATTCGCATTGGATGGCGGCCGCGTGCCATACGTGTTGAATGCGCCGCTGGCGCCCGATCTAGTCGATGTGCTGGATCGGTTGGCTTGAGGTTGCAGGCATCCCGGAAGTGACAGCAGCGTTTGCCGTGACGGCCCCCCAGGGGGCAGCCGCAAGCGTCGGCTCTTCGTAGGAGCGGCTTTAGCCGCGAGCTTTTGCTGTTCCGCGCGAACCGATCAAGAGCTCGCGGCTAAAGCCGCTCCTACGAAGAGCAAAGCTCATGCGTAGAGGCCATCGGCTTTAGCGGCGCAGATGAAGTCGTTCTCGCTCAGCCCGCCCACGTCGTGGGTGGAATAGCGCACCACGCAGCGGTCGTAATGCACGCTCAGGTCGGGGTGATGGTCTTCGCGGTTGGCCATGTGGGCCAGGGCGTTCACGAACGACATCGTCCGATAGTAGTCCTTGAAGGCGAAGGTCCGGGTCAGCGCGTGGCCGTTTTCCGCCAGTTCCCAACCCGCCACTTCCGGCATCAGTTCGCGGATACGGGCCTCGCTGAGCTTGTGTTCGCTGCCCTTGCGGGGCAGGCAATGGGCCTGGGCGAGCGGAATCAGGTCGGACATGGCGGACTCCTAACGAATGGCAAACGCCCTTCATGCTCTGCTAGGCGGCGTACGAACGGCGTGACGCAAGCCCGGTAGAATACGCCCATGATCCAGATTTCCGAATCCGCCCAGGTCCAGCATGTGCGCAAGCTGATCGGGCGCAAGGCCGCCATCTACTCATGATCCAGATTTCCGAATCCGCCCAGACGCACTTCCGCAAGCTCATCGAGCGCGAAGACCTGCCCGGTCTGGGCGTGCGCCTGGCGGCGATGAACCCCGGCACGCCCGGCGCCGACGTGCGCCTGGAGTTCGCCGAGCCCGGCGATCTGCACGGCGACGAGTGGGCCATCGATTGCGAAGGCTTCACTTTGTGGTTGGACGCCGGCAGCGTGAAATATCTCGACGGCGCCGAGATCGACTACGCCACGCTCGCCACCGGCGGCCAATTGCAGATCCGCGCGCCCAAGATCAAGGGCGAGGCGCCGACGGAATCGGCGTCGCTGGTCGAGCGCGTGCGCTGGATCGTCGAGCACGAGATCAATCCGCAGCTGGCCCAGCACCGCGGCCATGTGGCCGTGCAGGAAGTGACCGGCGACGGCGTGGTGGTGCTGCGCTTCGGCGGCGGCTGCCACGGCTGCGGCATGGCCGACGTCACTTTGAAGCAGGGGATCGAGAAAACCTTGTTGACCAAGGTGCCGGGCGTGACCGCGGTGCGCGACGCCACCGATCACGACACCGGCCAGGCGCCGTACATCTCGCGCGACGCCGCGGCGTAACCGGCTCCGGCGCGAGTGTATTCCTCGGCCGAACTGATCGAAGCGCTGCGCAGACGCATGCGCAGATCGTTGCGCCCCGAGCGGCCGCCGGGCGAATTTCCGCCGGGATGGACCGCCTGGTTCGCGACGATGGCTGCGCGCGTCGGCGCGGTGACCGGCGCCACCGCCGACGCGATCATCGCCGTATTCCTGCAACGCGAGCCGGCGCCGCCTGCGCCGGCGGTCGCCCAGCTCGGCCGCTGGCGCTCCTTCGGCACGTTGTGGCGGCAGCAATGGCAACCGGCCGGCACCGACGAGCGTTGGATGCGTTTCGTCGCCTATGCGATCACGCTGCTCGTGCATCTGGTGTTCGTGGTGATGCTGGTCATCCTGGCCTACACGCATTTCGTCGATACGACAGGCGAAGCCAGCGATGTCGCCGTGCGTGTGCAGTTCATCGGCGAAGGCACGACAGAAGAAGAGGGCGGCGGTCCGCCATCGCCGCGGCCCGATGCCGTAGTCGCGCCGACCGCTGCGCAGCGGCAAGCGCAGCCGCAACCCCAACGTCCCGAACTGAGCGAAGCGCAAGCGCCGCAGAGCCTGGTCGAAGCGCCGCCGCTAGAGCAGGTGCAGCGCGAGCAGCCGCAGCTCGCGGAGGAAACCGTCGAGCCGCCGGACGAGCAGTTATTGCAGGTGACCGAGACGAACCGGCCGGACGAAACCCGTTTCCGCCTGCCGCCGCCGCAACCGCGGCCGATCGATGCGGCGCCGACGCCGAGCGTAGCGGTGCCGACCTTGCGCAGCGAAGTCGAAGCGATCCCGCTGCCGCGCGCCCCGGCGCCGGTGCGGCCGATCGACCGCGTGCAGCCGCCGCGCCAGATCGCCGTGCCGCAGATTTCCGAGCAGCCTACCGACATCGAAATCCCGCAACCCTTGCCGGCCGTGCGCGCGCGCGAATTGCCGGCAGCCGCCACCGCGCAAGCTCAACTGAGCGTGCCTGCGACCGCCGCCGAACCGCAATCCCTGCCGATGCCGCCCGGCGCGGCGGCGTCGACCGAAAGCGCGAGCGCATCGGCGCAGCCTTCCGGTGCGCCCGATGCGCCGGCTGCGCCGGCCAGCGGCACGCAGCCGGCAGCGGCGTCGAGCGGCGCGGGTGTCGGTCCCAAACCAGGCACCGTGCCTACGCCGGCGAAAGGCGACGATTGGGGCGATGCGCAACGCAATGTCGCCGGCCAGCCGAAAGGCGGGCAGCAGCCGGGCGCGAAGGCGGGCCTCTACAACGCCGATGGCAGTTTGCGCCTGCCGCCCGGCGCGGGTGGCGCGCAAACGCCGTCGCAATACGGCAATCCGCCCGGATCGAAAGAAGAACACGTCGCCGATTTGGACCGCGCTGGCACTTGGTTGAATCGTCCGCGCCTGGGCTACGAGCCGACCCGCTTCGACAAGTATTGGGTGCCGCACGAAACCCTGCTGCAGGAATGGGTGCGTAAAGGCATCAAGAAATTGTCGATCCCGATTCCGGGCACGTCCAAGCGCCTGGAATGCGTGGTGTCGCTGCTGCAGGTCGGTGGCGGCTGCGGCATGTCGGACAGCGAAAAAATGTTCGACCAGCCGGCGATAGGGCGCCCGCCGCCGGATATTCCGTTCAAGCCGGAGTTGCAGGAAGACCAGGACAGCCTCAAAAAGCCGTAGCTTTGTGGGAGCGGCTTTTAGCCGCGAGCTTTTCCACAACCGAAGAGCTCGCGGCTAAAGCCGCTCCCACAAGAGCCGCTCCCACAAGAGCCGCTCCCACAAGAGCCGCTCCCACAAAATCCGGGCCGGTTGTTTTAATATGGGCCGGTACGTTCCCAGCTCGCTTCGATGGCCAGGCACGCGTGAATCTCCCGCCACTGCCCATCGGACCGACATGCCTGCCCAGAAGAAGAACCTTCCCGCCTGCGGGATTTCGCTGCTCGCCTTGAGCCTGCTGTTGTCGCTGGAAGCGATGGCATCGCCCGCCGACGATGCCATCGCCGCCGCCGAGCGGGATCCCAAAACCCTCGACAAGCTCACCGTGCACGGCCAGGCCGCGCCTTACTCCGCCGGCAGCACCCGCGCCGGCACCAAGACCGATACGCCGATCGAGGAACTGCCGCAGGCGATCAGCATCATCACCGCCGGGCAGATCCGCGACCAGAACGCGCAGACATTGCAGGAAGCCTTGCGCTACAGCGCCGGCGTGCGCACCGACCAATACGGCCTGGACAACCGCGGCGACTGGTTCGCGCTGCGCGGCGGCAGTTCCGGCACCACGCTGCTCAACGGCATGCGCCTGCCGCTGGTCGGCTGGTGGGGCGCCGTGCGCGAGGAGCCTTTCGCTTTCGAGCGCGTCGAAGTGCTGCACGGGCCGTCGTCGGTGATGGCCGGGCAGAACGCGCCCGGCGGCGTGGTGAACCTGGTCAGCAAGCGGCCGCAGGCCGTCGCGTCGCGCGAGGTCGCGCTGCAGGCCGGCAACAACGATCATCGGCAACTGGCCGCAGACTTCACCGGGCCGTTGAGCGATACGTTCAGCTATCGCCTGGTTGCATTGTGGCGCGACAACGATACCCAGGTGGATTACGCCGATAACCAGCGCCGTTACATCGCCCCGGCCATCGCCTGGCGGCCTTCCGAACGCGTGGAGCTCATCGCCTACGCCGAATACCAGAGGGACCGCAATCGCAACACCGAAGGCTTCTTCCCGTGGGCGGGAACGCTGCTGCCGGCGCCGAACGGGCCGATTCCGCTGGAACGCTTCGTCGGCGAGCCGGACTGGGACGTCAATCTCGGCGAACGCACCCGGGTGGGCTACGAATTCGAATACAAGTTCAACGGCGCCTGGTCGCTGCGCCACGACCTGCGCCACGATCGCGTGCGCGGCAAGATACGCACCGCCTACGCCGCGTTCTGGGAAGTGGACGCGCAGGGCAACGGCTACGGCGACAACGCGCTGGGCGAGGACCGGACCATCACCCGGCTCAGCTACGGCAACGACGACCGCGCCAAGATCAGCAATGCCGACCTGCTGTTGGAAGGTCGCGTGGGCGACGGCCGGGTGAAGCACACCTTGCTGTTCGGCGTGGATGCGATGCTGTCGCGGGCGGACAAATCCACTGCGTTCGACACACCGTGCCCGGTGCCGTTCGACGTCTACGCGCCGGTGTACGGCAACTGTCCCGAACCGGTCATCGACCCGTCCAGCCTGGTCCATACCCGCATGCGCCAGACCGGCCTGCTGCTGCAGGACCAGATCAAGATCGACGATCGCTGGGTCGTGGTCGCCGGCGCACGTCATGACGACGTGCAAACGCGCCTATCCGGTCCGGATGGCGTAGAAACCGATCGCGCCGACGACGATGCCTGGACCAAGAATTTCGGCGTGGTGTATCTGGCGCGGGGCGGTTGGTCGCCGTACGTGGCCTATTCCGAATCTTTCCAGCCGGTCGCCGGCCAATCGCGCCTGGGCGACGCCTTCGATCCCACCCGCGGCAAGCAAGTCGAAGCCGGTTTGAAATGGGTGCCCGACGCGTACGGCGTGACCGCCACCGCCGCGGTCTACAAGTTGGAGGAAACCGGACGCCTCACGCCCGATCCGGTCGATCCGAATTTCTCGGTGCAGCGCGGCCGCGTGGACGCGAAAGGCATCGAGCTGGAGGCCAACGCCAGCCTCGGCCAGTGGGACCTGATCGCGAGCTACACCCACTCGAAGGCGACCGACGAAGCGACCGGCTTCCGTTTCGAAAGCATCCCCGAGAATTCCGCGGCGTTGTGGGCGGCCTACCGCATCGCAGCGGTACCGGGATTGCGGATCGGCGGCGGCGCGCGGTACGTCGGCAAGACGTGGGACGGCACCGATACGCTGGTGACGCCGTCCAATACCTTGTTCGACGCGTTGATTTCCTATGAAAGCGGCCCTTGGCGCCTGTCGCTCAACGCGGTCAATCTGACCGACAAGACTTATTTCGCCACCTGTCTCTCGCGCGGGGATTGCTGGTACGGCACCGAGCGGCGGATCGTCGCCGAAGTCGGTTATCGCTGGTGAGCGCTTGCTTTCTCCCCCTTTGAAAAAGGGGGACACGGAGGGATTTGCTCTTGATGTTGGGTGGAGGCGCAACGGCAGAAAAGCAAAAGCAAATCCCCCTCGATCCCCCTTTTTCAAAGGGGGAAGAACGGCAAAAAAGAAAAGGGCCTCGCGGCCCTTTTCTATTGACGCTTCTACAGTCGGATCAATGCACGCCGTGCAGGTCGCGCAACTGGCTCGGACGCGTCGAGAAAAACGCGGCCAGGTCGGCGATCTCCTGGTCGGTCAGATCCTTCGCCTGTCCCGACATCAGCGGATGCTCGCGGTCGCCGTCGCGGTACATCTGCAGCGAGTGGGCGATGTAGTCCGCGTACTGGCCGCCCAGCTTGGGGTAGGTCGGATCCAGGGGCACGTTGCCTTCCTTGCCGTGGCAGTCGATGCAACTCTGGTTAGTGGCCTTGCTCTTGACCAGGCTGCGCTTCTCGCCGGCGTCGGCATGGCCTTTCGGCAACCCGGCGGATGAAGAAGTGTGGCCTTCGCCGCGGTCGGCGGACGAATGCTCGGCTGGCGTTTCGCCGGACGGGGTGCAGGCCGCGAAGGCGAGGGCGGCGAGCAGGGCGAAGGCGAGTCGGGTCGTGGTCATGGCGCGGCTCACGGCTTCAGCTCCGAAAGGAAGGCGGCGATATCGGCGATATCCTGGTCCGAGAAACTCTCGGACTGGGCCTGCATGGTCGGATGCTTGCGCTTGCCGGCCTTGTACTCGCTCAGGGCGTTGCGCAGGTATTCCTGCGATTGACCGCCGATGCGGGGCACGTGATAGTTCGGGTAGGCGTTCTTGTAACCCTCGATGCCATGGCAACCCTGGCAGGTGTAGGTCAGCTGGTGGCCTTTCTTGGCGTCGCCGACCAGCGGCTTGGCCGGATCGGCGGCGAGGGCGGGGGCGGCAATGATGGCTAGCGCGAGGCAGGCGATCGGCAACGGTCGCATTAATGTCTTCTCGGTGGGCTGGCAGAATGTCGCGCGGCGGTCATCGCCGCGCAGTCGGCAAAGTATAGCTTGCGCATCGCGCGCAGCCCAACGCTGGCATCGGAACGACGAACGGTTGCAACGGTTTCGCCCCCTCTCACGTCACTATTACCTTCGGCGCATGGTTGCCATGCTGCCTAGGTGATATATCTAACTACAACACCTCTCAGAGCCCGTTCCGATGCCCCTTTTCGCCCATGCCAGCGGTTCCGCCAGGACGCATACCGCCAGCCGCGCCCGCCTGCTGACGACCGCCCTTCTGCTCGCCAGCCTATGCGCCTGCAAGGGTGGCGGAGGGGAAGGCGAGGCCCAGGCCAAGGACGGCAAAGACAACAAGCCCGAAGCCATTCCGGTGGAAGTGGCCCGCGCGGCGCATCGCCCGATCGCGGCCAGCTACACCGGCACCGCGCCGCTGGAGCCGCGCGGCGAATCGAACGTCGTCGCCAAGACCTCCGGTGTGGCACTGAACGTGCTTGTCGAGGAAGGCCAGCAGGTTCGCGCCGGCCAGCCGCTGGTGCGTCTGGATCCGGACCGCGCCCGCCTGGCGGTGGCCCAGACCGAAGCCCAGATGCGCAAGCTGGAGAACAGTTACCGCCGTTCCCAGCAGTTGGTCGCGCAGCAGATGATCAGCGCCAACGATGTCGATCAGATCAAATACGACCTGGAAAACATGCGCGCCCAGCATCGGCTGGCCACGCTCGAGCTGTCCTACGCGACCGTGCTGGCGCCGATTTCCGGCGTGATCGCCTCGCGTTCGATCAAGGACGGCAACTTCGTCCAGATCAATACGCCGATCTTCCGCATCGTCGACAACTCCAGGCTGGAAGCCACCCTCAACGTGCCCGAACGCGAGTTGGTCACGTTGAAGGCCGGACAGCCGGCGACGATGGCGGTGGATGCGCTGCCGGGCAAGAGTTTCAGCGGCAAGGTGGATCGCGTGGCGCCGGTGGTCGATTCGGGCAGCGGCACGTTCCGCGTGGTGCTGGCCTTCGAAAATGCAGGCGTGCTGCAGCCCGGCATGTTCGGCCGCATCAAGATCGATTACGACCAGCGCGCCGATGCGCTGGTGGTGCCGCGCAGCGCGTTGCTGGACGACGAGAACGACCCGGCCGTGTTCGCCATCCGCGCCGGTAAAGCCGCACGCGTGCCGGTCAAGCTGGGTTACACCGATGGCGCCTGGGCCGAAATCCGCAGCGGGCTGAAACCGGGCGATCAGGTCGTGACCGCCGGCAAGGTGGCGCTGCGCGAAGGCAGCGTGGTGCAAGTCATTTCGATGGACGGCAAGGCGGTCGCGCAAGCCAAGACCCCGGCCAAACCCGCCACTGGTAAGCAGTAATGGCGTCGCCAAGCACGGGCGCCGACAAGGCGCGCGCGGCGGCCGCAGCGACCACCTCCGGCCTGGTCGAATTCTCCACGCGCCGCCGCGTGACCATCTTCATGATCACGCTGACCTTCGTGCTGTTCGGCTTCATCGCCCTGCGCGACCTGAAGGTCAACCTGCTGCCCGACCTGAGCTACCCGACGCTGACGGTGCGCACCGAGTACACCGGCGCTGCGCCGGCGGAAATCGAAACGCTGATCACCGAACCGGTGGAAGAAGCCGTCGGCGTGGTGAAAGGCCTGCGCAAGCTCAAGTCGGTGTCGCGCACCGGACAGAGCGACGTGGTGCTCGAATTCGCCTGGGGCACCGACATGGACCAGGCCAGCCTGGAGGTGCGCGACAAGATCGAAGTGCTCTCTCTGCCGCAGGAAGCCAAGGCGCCGGTGCTGCTGCGCTTCAATCCCTCGACCGAGCCGATCCTGCGCCTGGCGCTGTCGGCCAAGGATGCCGGCGCCGACGAGGCCGACACCATCCGCAAGCTGACCGAGCTGCGCCGCTACGCCGACGACGACCTGAAGAAGAAGCTCGAGCCGGTGGAAGGCGTCGCCGCGGTCAAGGTCGGCGGCGGCCTGGAAGACGAAATCCAGGTCGACATCGACCAGCAGAAGCTCGCGCAACTCAACTTGCCGATCGATACCGTCATCCAGCGCCTGCAGCAGGAGAACATCAACATCTCCGGCGGACGCCTGGAAGAAGGTTCGCAGCGCTATCTGGTGCGCACGGTGAACCAGTTCGCCAGCGTGCCGGAAATGCGCGAGATGCTGGTCACCACGCAGAGCGGCGGCAACAACGCGGCGCAAAGCGCGGCGGCGCAGATGGCCGCCATCGCGGCCTCCACCGGCGATGCGGCGGCGATGGCTGCGGCGGCTTCGGTGCAGAGCGCGAACTCTTCGTCGTCCGCCGCCATCGCCGGCGGCATGCCGGTGCGGCTGAAAGACATCGCCGACGTGCGCCAGGGCTTCAAGGAGCGCGAGGCGATCATCCGCCTGGCCGGAAAGGAAGCGGTCGAGCTGGCGATCTACAAAGAAGGCGACGCGAACACTGTCGCTACGGCCGATGCGATCCAGGAACGGCTGGAGCAGATCAAATCGCAGGTTCCGCCGGACGTGGAACTGACCACGATCGACGACCAATCGCAGTTCATCCGCAACGCGATCCACGACGTGAAAGTGGATGCGGTGATCGGCGGCGTGCTGGCCGTCCTGATCATCTTCCTGTTCCTGCGCGACGGCTGGAGCACGTTCGTGATCGGCCTGTCGCTGCCGGTATCGATCATCGCCACCTTCTTCTTCATGGACCGGTTGGGCTTGAGCTTGAACGTCATGTCGCTCGGCGGCCTGGCGCTGGCGACCGGCCTGGTGGTGGACGATTCGATCGTGGTGCTGGAAAGCATCGCCAAGGCGCGCGAGCGCGGCCTGGGCATCATCGACGCGGCGATCGCCGGCACGCGCGAAGTCAGCATGGCCGTGGTAGCGTCGACGCTGACCACGATCGCCGTGTTCCTGCCGCTGGTGTTCGTGCAGGGCATCGCCGGCCAGCTGTTCCGCGACCAGGCGATGACGGTGGCGATCGCGATCGCCATCTCGCTGGTGGTGGCGATGACGCTGATTCCGATGCTGAGTTCGCTGAAAGGGAAGCCACCGCTGTCTTTCCCGGAAGAAGAACCGCATCCGAAGTGGCAGCCAAAGTCGAAGTTGCAGAAGCCGGTCGCCGCAGTCGGCCACGGCGTGGGCGCGGCCTCGCGGGGCATTTTCTTCGGCATCGCCTGGTTCTTCATCCGCGTCTGGCGCGGCCTGGTCGCGGTGGTCGGGCCGGTGATGCGCAAGTTCAGCGATCTGGCGATGGCGCCGTACGGCCGCGCCGAGCGCGGCTACCTGAAATTGCTGCCTGCGGCATTGCGTCGCCCCTGGCTGGTGCTGGGCTTCGCGGCGGCGGCATTCGCAGCGACCTTGCTGGTAGTGCCGCTGCTCGGTGCGGACCTGATCCCGCAGCTGGCGCAGGACCGTTTCGAGATGACGGTGAAGCTGCCGCCCGGCACGCCGCTGCGCGAAACCGACAAGTTGGTGCGCGAGCTGCAGCAGGCGCACGACAAGGATCCCGGCATCCGCGCGTTGTACGGCGTCAGCGGCAGCGGCACGCGATTGGATGCCAATCCGACCGAAAGCGGCGAGAACATCGGCAAGTTGACCGTAGTGATGGCCGATGGCGGCAGCAAGCAGGTCGAGGCCGAAGAAACCGAGCGCCTGCGCGCGTCGATGCAGGCGCATCCTGGCGCGCAGGTCGACTTCAGCCGCCCGGAACTCTTCAGCTTCTCCACGCCGCTGGAAATCGAGCTGCGCGGCCAGGACCTGGGCACGATCGAAACCGCCGGGCAAAAGATGGCGGCGATGCTGCGCGCCAATCCGCACTACGCCGACGTCAAGTCGACGGTGGAGCAGGGCTTCCCGGAAATCCAGATCCGCTTCGACCAGGACCGCGCCGGCGCGCTCGGCTTGACCACGCGCCAGATAGCCGACGTGGTGGTGAAGAAAGTGCGCGGCGACGTCGCCACGCGCTACAGCTTCCGCGACCGCAAGATCGACGTGCTGGTGCGCGCGCAGGAATCCGATCGCGCGTCGGTCGAGGACATCCGCCGCCTGATCGTCAACCCGAACAGCGCCCAGCCAGTGACGCTGGAATCGGTGGCCGAGGTCGTTTCGACGGTGGGCCCCAGCGAAATCCACCGCGCCGACCAGGTGCGGGTGGCGATCGTTTCGGCGAACCTTCGCGACGTCGACTTGGGCACCGCGGTCGCCGAAGTGCAGAACATGGTGGCCGAGAATCCATTGGGTCCGGATGTGGGCATGCACATCGGCGGGCAGGGCGAGGAACTGGACGATTCGATCAAGTCGCTGTTGTTCGCATTCGGGTTGGCGATCTTCCTGGTCTATCTGGTGATGGCGTCGCAGTTCGAATCGCTGCTGCATCCGTTCGTGATCCTGTTCACCATTCCGCTGGCCCTGGTCGGCGCGGTGCTGGCGCTGCTGCTGACCGGTTCGCCGGTGTCGGTGGTGGTGTTCATCGGCCTGATCCTGCTGGTGGGCCTGGTGGTGAAGAACGCGATCATCCTGATCGACAAGGTCAACCAGCTGCGCGAGGCGGGCACGCCCAAGCACGAGGCGCTGATCGAAGGCGCGCGCTCGCGCTTGCGGCCGATCATCATGACCACGATGTGCACGCTGTTCGGCTTCCTGCCGCTGGCGCTGGCGTTCGGCGAAGGCGCCGAAGTGCGTTCGCCGATGGCGATCACGGTGATCGGCGGCCTGCTGGTGTCGACGCTGCTGACGCTGGTCGTCATCCCGGTGGTGTACGACCTGCTCGACCGCCGCGCCGACGAGTACTACCGCGAACGCGGACGCCGCGCGCGGCGCGATGCGGAGGCGGTAGCCGAGCACATCCACGACGAACAGGCGCCGCTGGCCGGCCCGGACGCGGTCTGAGGAATGCACCGCGATGAGCATCGCCGAACTCAGCATCAAGCGGCCGGTCACGGCGATCATGTTCTTCGTCTCGATGCTGGCGATCGGCCTGATCGCGGCTGTGCGGTTGCCGCTGGAGGCGTTCCCGGAAGTCTCGCCGCCTTTCATCTTCGTCCAGCTGCCGTATAGCGGTTCCACCCCGGAGGAAGTCGAGCGCACGGTGCTGCGGCCGGTCGAAGAGGCCGTCGCCACCATGTCCGGCATCAAGCGCATCAATTCCACTGCGCGCGCCGACGGCGCCGAGATCTTTATCGAGTTTTCGGACTGGAGCCGCGACGTGGCCATCGCGGCATCGGAAGCGCGCGAACGGATCGACGCCATCCGCGAGGATCTGCCGGACGACCTGACGCGCTACTTCGTGATGAAGTTCTCCACCACCGACCAGCCGGTGCTGCGGCTGCGCCTGGCCGGCGCGAACGGCACCGACCTGAGCGGCGACTACGAGCTGATCGATCGCGAATTCAAGCGCCGCCTGGAGCGCATACCGGGCGTGGCCAAGGTCGAGGTTTCGGGCGCGTCGCCGAACGAGGTGGAGATCGCGATCGCGCCGGACCGCCTGACCGCGCACGGGATCGGCCTCAACGATCTCACCACCCGCCTGCAGGCGGTGAATTTCTCCATCTCCGCAGGCCAGATCGACAACGCAGGCCAGCGCCTGCGCGTGCAGCCCGCGGGCGAAATCACCGACCTGCAACAGCTGCGCGACCTGGTCATCGATACCAAGGGCCTGCGCCTGGGCGATATCGCAGAGGTCAATTTCAAGCAAGCGCGCACCGACTACGGCCGCCGCCTCGACGGGAGGCCGGCGGTCGGCCTGGACATCTTCAAGGAGCGCAACGCGAACCTGGTGGAAGTTTCGCGCAATGCGTTGAAGGAAGTGGAGGAGATCCGCAAGCAGCCGGCGCTGCGCGACATCCAGACCAAGATCTTCGACAACCAGGGCAAGAACGTCACCAAATCGCTGACCGACCTGGCCGAGGCCGGCGGCATCGGCCTGGTACTGTCCATCGCGGTCCTGTTCTTCTTCCTGCGCCACTGGCCGTCGACGCTGATGGTGACGCTGGCGATCCCGATCTGCTTCGTGATGACGCTGGGTTTCATGTACTTCGCCGGCGTTACGTTGAACATCCTGACGATGATGGGCCTGCTGCTGGCGGTGGGTATGTTGGTCGACAACGCCGTGGTGGTGGTCGAAAGCATCTACCAGGAGCGCGAACGTATGCCCGACCAGCCGCGGCTGGCCTCGATCCTGGGCACCCGCCACGTCGCGATCGCGCTGTCGGCGGGCACCCTGTGCCACTGCATCGTCTTCATCCCGAACCTGTTCGGCGAACGCAATTTCCTCAGTATCTACCTGTCGCAGATCGCGATCACCATTTCGGTGTCGCTGCTGGCGTCGTGGCTGGTGGCGGTGAGTCTGATTCCGATGATTTCGGCGCGGCTGAAAACCCCGCCGGCGGTGCGTTCCGACCGCGGGCTGATCCCGCGCCTGCAGACCGCCTACGCACGGCTGCTGCGCTGGACGTTGGCGCACCGCGGCTGGAGCGTGCTCGGCATCCTGGTGATCGTCGCGGTCAGCATCTATCCGATGAAGCACACCAAGTTCGACATGTTCGGCGGCGACGACGGCACCGAAACCTATGTCGGCTACAACTGGAAAGGCTCGTACACCATCCCGCAGATGTCGCAGGAGATCCTGCGCGTCGAGAACTATCTCGAAGAGAACCGGAAGAAGTACCACATCAAACAGATCTACTCCTTCTTCGGCGAGCAGGGCGATGCCGGCACCATGGTCACCTTCGAAGACGACATGGCGGGCAAGACCAAACCGCTGGTCGAGGCGATCGGCAAGGACATGCCGAAATCCGCGCGCGCGGACATCAATGTCGGAAACGGCGGCGGAGGGCCCGGCGGCGGCCAGCCCGGGCAGAACGTGCAGGTGCAACTGGTCGGCGATTCTTCAGAAACGCTGATGGCATTGGGCAACGATCTGGTGCCGATCCTGTCCAAACGAAAGGAACTGCGCGATGTGCGTGTGGATATCGGCGACCAGAACAGCGAATTGACCGTGAGCGTGGACCGCGAACGCGCCGCGACGTTCGGCTTCAGCGCCGAGCAGGTGTCCAGGTTCGTCGGCCTGGCCCTGCGCGGCGCGCAGTTGCGCGAATTCCGCCGCGGCGAGACGGAGGTACCGGTCTGGGTGCGCTTCGCGGGCGCGGAACGGTACGGCGTCGAGGACATCGCCGCCTTCACGGTGCGCGCGCCAGACGGCCGCACGGTGCCGCTGCTGAGCATGGTCGACGTCGCGGTGCGCCCTGCGGCGACGCAGGTGCAGCGCACCAACCGCCAGACCACGCTGACCTTGAAAGCCAACCTGGCCGCCAAGACCACGATGCCGGAAGCGCGCAAGGCGATGGAGGACACGCTGAAGTCGATTTCATTCCCGGCCGGCTACAGCTATTCCTTCGACGGCAGCGCCTTCCAGGAAGACGACGACGCGATGAAGCAGATGATGTTCAATCTGGTCATCGCGCTGATCATGATCTACGTAGTGATGGCGGCTGTATTCGAGTCGCTGTTGTTCCCCTCGGCGATCATGAGCGGCGTGCTGTTTTCGGTGTTCGGCGTGTTCTGGCTGTTCTGGCTGACCGGCACCACCTTCGGGATCATGTCGTTCATCGGCATTCTGGTGCTGATGGGCGTGGTGGTGAACAACGGCATCGTGATGATCGAGCACATCAACAACCTGCGCCGTCGCGGCCTGTCGCGCACGGAAGCGCTAGTGGAAGGCAGCCGAGAGCGGCTGCGGCCGATCCTGATGACGATGGGCACCGCGATCCTGGCGATGGTGCCGATCGCGCTGGCCACCGGCGGCGGCAACAACAACATGCCTGCCTATTACCCGATGGCGCGCGCGATCGCCGGCGGCCTGGCGTTTTCTACCGTGGTCAGCCTGCTGTTCCTGCCGACGATCTATGCGATGCTCGACGACCTGAAGCACGGCAGCTCGAAACTGACGGCGCGCGCACGCGCCGGACGCGGCAACATGCCCACCGCGGCGATTACCGCCATCAAGGCCGAGTGAATCCCTTGCCCATACATTTTCGCGGGAACCGCATGAGAAGAATCGCACGATGAGCATCGCCGAGCTGAGCATCAAGCGGCCGGTCACGGTCATCATGCTATTCGTGTCGATGGTGGTCATCGGCCTGATCGCTTCGTTCCGCTTGCCTTTGGAATCGTTGCCGGAGATCTCGTTCCCGGCGGTGTTCGTGCAAATCCCCTATACCGGGTCGACGCCGGAGGAAGTGGAGCGCACCGTGCTGCGGCCGGCGGAAGACGCGCTGGCGACGATGCCGGGCATCAAGCGGCTGGAGAGCAACGCCAACGCCGAGGGCGCCTTCGTCGGCGTGTTCTATTCCGACTGGGACACCAATGTCGCGATCGCCGCCTCGCAAGCGCGCGAGCGGCTGGATGCGATCCGCGAAGAGCTGCCGGACGACCTGCAGCGCTATTTCGTCGGCAACTGGTCTTCCACCGACGAGCCGGTGCTGCAGGTGAGGCTGGCCGGCAGCATGGATCTCACCCGCGCCTACGAGCTGATCGATCGCGAGTTCAAGCGCCGGCTCGAACGCATTCCTGGCGTGGCCAAGGTCGATGTTTCCGGCGCGGCGGCCAACGAAATCGAAGTGGCGATCGTGCCCGATCGCTTGACCGCGCACGGCATCAGCCTCAACGAACTGACCACGCGCCTGCAGGCGGTGAACTTCTCGATCTCCGCCGGGCAGATCGAGGATGGCGGACGGCGCCTGCGCGTGCAGCCGGTCGGCGAACTCAGCGATCTGCTGCAACTGCGCGACTTGGTCATCGACAACAAGGGCCTGCGCCTGGGCGATATCGCCGAAGTCCGGTTGAAGCCGCAGCGCATGGACTACGGCCGCCGCCTCGATGGGCGACCCGCCGTGGGCCTGGACATCTTCAAGGAACGCAACGCCAACCTGGTGCAGGTGTCGCGCACCGTATTGGCGGAGGTGGAGAAGATCCAGCAGGAGCCGTCGTTGCGCGGGCTGCAGGTCAAGGTCATCCAGAACCAAGGCGAGGAAGTCACCAGCTCGCTGACCCAGTTGGCCGAAGCCGGTGCGGTCGGCCTGGTGCTGTCGATGGCGGTGCTGTTCTTCTTCCTGCGCCACTGGCCGTCGACGCTGATGGTGACGCTGGCGATCCCGATCTGCTTCATCATGACGCTCGGGTTCATGTACTTCTTCGGCATCACCCTCAACATCCTGAGCATGATGGGCCTGCTGCTGGCCATCGGCATGCTGGTCGACAACGCGGTGGTGGTGGTCGAAAGCATCTACCAGGAACGCGAGCGGATGCCCGACCAACCGCGGCTGGCGTCGATCATCGGCACCCGCCACGTCGCCATCGCGCTGTCGGCGGGCACGCTGTGCCACTGCATCGTGTTCATCCCGAACCTGTTCGGCGAGACCAACGACATCAGCATCTTCATGACCCAGATCGCGATCACCATCTCGGTGTCGCTGCTGGCGTCGTGGCTGGTGGCGGTCAGCCTGATCCCGATGCTGGCGGCGCGGATGAAGACGCCGCCGGCGGTGCGCAACGAGAGCGGCCTGATCGCGCGGCTGCAGAAGCGCTACGCCGGCTTCCTGCGCTGGACGCTGGAACATCGCGGTTGGAGCGTGGTCGGCATCGTCCTGATCGTCGCGCTCAGCTTCGTGCCGGTGATGAACGTCAAGTCCGACATGTTCGGCGGCGACGACGGCAACGAAGTCAACATCCGTTATCAGTGGAAGGGCAGCTACAGCAAGGACCAGATGTTGGAAGAAGTGCAGCGGGTGGAGAATTACCTGGACGCCAACCGCAAGCGCTTCAACATCGTGCAGCTGTTCTCGTTCTACAGCGAGCGCGGCGGCGGCCGCACCCAGATCACGTTCGACAAGGAAAAGGTCAAGGAAACCAAGCCGCTGATCGACATCATCAGCAAGGAATTGCCGAAGTCCGCCCGCGCCGAACTCAATTTCGGCGACCAGGGCGGCGGCGGGGGCGACGGCCAGGCGGTTCAGGTGCAACTGGTCGGCGATTCCACCGCCACCTTGAGCGAGTTGGCCGACGACATCCTGCCGATCCTGTCCAAGCACAAAGAGCTGCGCGACGTGCGCGTCGACAGCGGCGACCGCAACAGCGAACTCAACGTGCGCGTGGACCGGGAGCGAGCCGCGTCGTTCGGCTTCAGCACGCAGGAAGTGTCCCGCTTCGTCGGCTTGGCTTTGCGCGGCGCGCAGCTGCGCGAGTTCCGCCGCGGCGACATCGAGGTGCCGGTTTGGGTGCGCTTCGCGGGCGCGGACGATTTCGGCTTGGGCGATATCGCCTCGTTCACCGTGCGCGCTCCGGACGGCCGCACGGTGCCGCTGCTGAGCATGGTGGACGTGCAGGTGCTGCCGGCCGCGAGCCGGGTGGAGCGCACCAATCGCCAGACCACGCTGACCATCCTCGCCAACCTGACGGGCAAGACCACCATGCCCGAGGCGCGCGAGGTGATGGAGGACACGCTCAAGAACGTATCGTTCCCGGCGGGTTACCGGTATTCCTTCGACGGCAGCGGCTTCGAGCGCGACGATGAGGCGCAGAAGCAGATGATGTTCAACCTGCTGATCGCGCTGGTGATGATCTACATCGTGATGGCGGCGGTGTTCGAATCGCTGCTGTTCCCGGCGGCGATCATGAGCGGCGTGGTGTTCTCGATCTTCGGCGTGTTCTGGCTGTTCTGGCTCACCGGCACCGAGCTGTCGATCATGGCCTTCATCGGCATCCTGGTGCTGATGGGCGTGGTGGTGAACAACGGCATCGTGATGATCGAGCACATCAACAACCTGCGCCGGCGCGGCATGAGCCGCACCGACGCGCTGGTCTCGGGCGGGCGCGAGCGGCTGCGGCCTATCCTGATGACGATGGGCACGGCGATCCTGGCGATGATCCCGATCGCGCTGCAGACCGAAACCGCGGACAACATGCCGCCGTACTACCCGATGGCGCGCGCGATCGCCGGCGGCCTGGCGTTCTCGACGCTGGTGAGCCTGCTGTTCCTGCCGACGATCTACGCCTTGCTGGACGACCTGAGCCACGGCACCGCGCGCTTGATCAAGCGTGCCCAGGACAGGAAGCCCGATGCGCCACCGGCGGCGGCGATCGCAGCCATTGCTGCAGAATAGGCTGGGCTCTTCGTAGGCGCGAATTCATTCGCACGCTCTTTCTCGAAAGCCAAAAGCGTGCGAATGAATTCGCACCTACTAAAGCTAGCCGAAGAGCTTGCCGAGCATTCTGGCGCCGCCGGTCCACACGCCGATGGCGGTGCCTAGGCTGGTCAGGAAGAAGTTCAGCAGCACGCGTGCGACGCGGTTGCGCCACCAGCCTTTCAAGGTCTGCACGTCGTCGCGCAAGGCCATGAAATCGGCATAGGTCGGTTTGCGCACCCAGGCTTCGATCAAGGCGCTGATGGTGCCCGAGGCGAGCGCGGGATGCAGCGGCGTCACCGGCGAAGCGACGAAGGCGCCGAGGATGCTGAGCGGATGCCCTCCGGCGATGGCGCAGCCCAGCGCGCCCAGGCCGCCGGTCCACAGCACCCAGTACAGCACCAGGTCGGTGCCGACATCGACGCCGCCGCGCCAGAAGCCCCAGGCGAAGCCGCCCAGCACGAACACCGCCAGCGCGATCGTGAACCACGGCACCGAGGATTTTTCGGGCAGCGCTTCGAGCGAGGCGACGATGCCGGCCGGCGCTGCCGTTTCGTCGCGAAGATGTCGGGTCAGGCCTTGCAGATGGCCCGCGCCGACCACCGCCAGCACCTCGCGCGCGCCGGCCGGCGTTTCGCGCAGCTTCGCCGCCATGTAACGGTCGCGCTCGCTGATGATGGCTTCGTAGAGCTCGGGGGTTTCGTCGGCGAACTCGCTGAAGCTGGCTTCCATCAGGTCGCCTTGCTTGAGCTTCTCGATGTCTTCCTCGCCGACTTCCTCGTCGACGAACAGCCCGGCGAAGATGCCGGCGCCCACCTTGGCGCGTTTCCAGAAGCCGAGGCTGGCCAGCGCGCGCTTGAAGGTGAGGCCGACGTCGCGGTCGATCAGCGTCAGCGACAGGCCGCGCGCCTGCGCTTCCTGCGCGGCCGCCTTGAGCTCGGCGCCGGGTTCGATGCCCAACTGCTCGGCGAGCCGGCGCTGGTAAGCGGCCAGGCCCAGGTTGGCGGCGAACAGCGCGGCCTTGCCTTCGCGCAGCACCTTGACCAGATCCAGCCGGGCCAGCGCATCGGGGTCGGTCATCGCCTGCAGGCGTTGCTGGTCGAGTTCGACCGCCACCGTGTCGTAATTCCCGCTATCGATCGCCGCGCGCACCGCATCCACGCTGGCTTTCGAGACGTGGGCGGTGCCGAGCAGCGTGTAGCGCACGCCGTCGCGCTCGACGATGGCGTGCGGCTGGCCGGCGAAAGGGTCGGTGGAAGCGGGGGATTCGTGCTCGAGGGTCATCGCGGCGTTCGTGATCTGCGGGCCGCGGCGACAAAACCACGGCCGCGCAGCATAGACGCTCGCCGGCGCCGGCGGCAAAGGCCGCCGGTCATACGGTTCAGGCGAAGCCGAAGGGCAGGTTGGGCGAAGACACCACGCGCTCGCCGACCGGTTCGCCGCGCAGGAAGCGCAGCGCCGCGGCGATCACGCCTTCGTCCTGCGCGATCCGGTTGTGCCCCAGTCCCTGCGTGCTGAGCAGGCGCGAATCCGGCCAGAAGCGGGCGTAGCGCTCGCCTTCGGCCCAGGGCACTTCCCGGTCTTCGACGTCGTGCACGATCAGCGCCGGATGGGCGATCCGCGGCGCGTTGAAATGGGCTTGGAACGCATCGAAGGAAAACCCGATATGCGCTTCGAACGCCGCGATCATGCGCTGGCAGAGCCGCTGCGGCAGGCCGACCAGGCCGGCGAAGCGCATCGCCGCATCGATGGGGTCGGCGGCGGGCGCGATCAGGACCGCGCGTTCGGCGGGAACGCCGCGCGCCAGCGCAGTGGCGACCGCCGCGCCGCCCAGCGAGTGCCCGATCAACGCCGCGGCCGGTCCGAAACGGTGCGCGACCGCCTCCAGCGTGTTCGCGAAGTCGAGCAGGTTGGAGCGGTTGCCGGAGCTGAGTCCATGCGCCGGCTGGTCGAACGCCACCACCGCGTAGTCGGCGCCCCGGAGGCGGCCGATCCAGGGGAGGAAGCGCGTGGCGTGGCTCGACCAGCCGTGCGCAAGGAGAACATAGGGCTGCGTTTTCGGATCGCCCCAGACATAAGTGTGGATAACGCGGCCGTCCAATTCGAAGCTGCCTTCCACCGCATCGCCGCGCGGCGTTTGCGCGGCGCGCGTGCGCGAGCTCGCAAAAGGCGTGCAGAACAGATCGCCGGCGCGCCGCACGGTAGCCGGGGCATTCAACCAGCCGCCCAGCAGGAAACTGGCGCGCAAGCCCGCCATCTGCAGATAGGATCGAACGGTCGTGCTAATTCTGGACATCGAGACACGCATGGCGGCACCTCATCTCAGGATCAGGCGGTGGGGGAGTGGGCGGCGATCCAGCGCTCGAGCGCGGTGTCGCCGTGGCGGCGGGCGCGTTCGTAGCCGAACAGTCCCGCTTCGTGCAGCATGGCGAGCGGTATCGCGTACAGCTCGAATGCATATTGGTCGGTGTCGCCATCGCGCAGGTGGCCGGCGTCGATCGCCAGCTGCGCAGCGCGCTGCAGTTCGGTGCGCCAACGCTGTTCGTTCTGCCGCACGCGGTCGCGGATCGGGCCGGGGCGGTCGTCGTATTCGCTGACCGAACCCACCAGCACGCAGCCGCCGGTGGCCATCCGTCCCCATTCGAACCAGTTGCGCATGATCGCGCGCAGGCGCGGCAGGCCGCGCGGTTGCGAAAGTGCGGCGATCAGTACCGCCTGTCCGAAGCGCATCGCGGCCGATTCAAGCACGGCCAACTGCAGGTCTTCGCGCGATCCGAAATGGGCGAAGACGCCGCTCTTGGACATCCCCACCGCTTGCGCCAGCGGGCCGATCGACAGGCCTTCCAGGCCCGTCTGCCGGGCCATGTCGTAGGCCTGGTCGATGATGGCTTCGCGGGTGGCGGCGCCTTTCTGGGTGGCGGTCAGGATGTTCACCGGCTGGATAATAGCACGATCGTTCGTTTTTATTTGACCGTTCGTCGGCACGGCAGGCCATCCTGCGATCATCGAGTGCGCCGCATTGTTCATCCCTGTACCGGCGGGATCACGTCGCCGGGCCGCATGCCCGCCAGGAATGCCACTGCGGCGGCCATGACCCGTTCATCGGCCAGGATCCGGGTATGGCCGAGGCCGCGGGTCCGTATCATCCGGGCGCGCGGCCAATGCCGGGCGTAGCGTTCGCCTTCCTCGCAGGGAATTTCGCGATCTTCCAGGTCGTGCAGGATCAGGCCATCGGCTTCGATGCGCGGCGCGATACGGTGGGCTTGCAGTTCGTGGATCGGTACCGGGCCGTCGACGAAGGCATCGATCATCCTTTCGCCGAAGTCTTCCGGCAGGCGCATCAGGCTGGTGAATCGCCGCGTGGCGGCGGCCAGATCCGCCGACGGCGACACCAGGATCGCGCGCGGCGTCGGCAGCCCCTGCGCCAATGCGACGGCCGAGGCCGCGCCGCCCAGCGAATGTCCGATCAATGCCGCAGCTGCGCCATGGCGGTCCGCGACTGCATGCAGAGTTTCGACGAAACCGGGCAGGTTCGTGCAACGTCCCTCGCTGAGCCCATGAGCGGGCTGGTCGAACGCCACCACCGCATAACCCGCTTGGCGCAGGCGCGGTACCCATGGCCTGAACACGGACGCGCTGCTGGACCACCCATGCGACAGCAGCACATACGGTTCGCGTTCGGGATCGCCCCATCGATACGTCGCGATGCCCAGACCGGCGATGCGCATCGTTTCGCGCGCCGCATCGCTCATGTCGGCCATCGCCGCGCGTTGCCGCGATTGCGGCAGCGGAGTGCAGAACAGCTCGCAAGCCCGCGCGAGGGTGCGACCGGGTTGCAGCTTGGCGCCTACGCGCAGGCGGAAGCGCAGTCCCGAAAGCGCTACCTGTCCGCCGATCCGGGTCATGCGCTTGGCCAATCCGGTGCGCGGCGATGCAGGGCGTGCGAGAGTCTTGGCCATGGCGGAGTTTTATCCCGCGCGATGGCGCCGGCCCAGACCCGTGCGTCAGGTGCCGCTACCTACTGTCGGCAGGTCAATCGCGGTAGCGCTTCAGCAGGTCGCCGTAGGCATCGATGCGGCGGTCGCGCAGGAACGGCCAAATGCGGCGTACGTGCTCGCTGCGTTCCATGTCCACTTCGCACATCAGCACTTCGGGTTTGTCCTGGTCCGCTTCGGCCAGGAATTCGCCCTGCGGGCCTAGCACGTGGCTGGAGCCCCAGAAACGGATGCCCGATGTACCCAGCGGCGAAGGCTCGTGGCCGACCCGATTGCACGACAGCACCGGCAAACCGTTGGCTACGGCATGGCCGCGATGGCTGAGGATCCAGGCGTTGCGCTGGCGATCCTTCTCGGCCTGTTCGTCGTCCGGGTCCCAACCGATCGCCGTCGGATACAGCAGCAGTTCTGCCCCGGCCAGCGCCATCAGCCGCGCGCCCTCCGGATACCACTGGTCCCAGCACACCATCACGCCAAGGCGGCCGACCGAAGTGTCGATCGGTTCGAAGCCGATGTCGCCGGGCGTGAAATAGAACTTCTCGTAGAAACCCGGATCGTCCGGGATGTGCATCTTGCGGTACTTGCCCGCGGTCGAGCCGTCCTTTTCGAAGACCACCGCGGTGTTGTGGTAGAGCCCGGTCGCGCGCTTCTCGAACAGCGAGCTGACCAGCACCACGCCGTGTTGCTTCGCCAGTTTCCCGAGACGTTCGGTGCTGGGGCCGGGAATGGTTTCGGCTAGGTCGAACTCGGCCACCGATTCGTGCTGGCAGAAATACGGGCCGTTGTGCAGTTCCTGCAGCAGCACCAGCTTGGCCCCCTGCTTGGCGGCTTCGGCCACACGCTGTTCGATCGTGGCCAGGTTCGCCGCGGCGTCGCCGTGGTTCTTTTCCTGAATCAGGGCGACGGGCAGGGTGGTCTTTTTCATCGTGGCTCCGGAACCGGCGTCAGCGCGGCCATTGTAGAGCCGTCGTCCGGGGCCCGTATATGAAGCGTCATCCCGAAAGCAGTGAGGGATCTACTAACGATGGGAGCAGATACCTCACTGCGTTCGGGATGACAGGTTGGAGATCGGCCTAAACCAAACCGTGAGGCAATTGCATGGTGATGCAATGCAGGCTGCCGTTCTGCCAGATCAGCGGACGGCATGGCACAGGCACGATTTCGCGGCCCGGGAAGGCCTTTTCAAGCACCGCGACCGCGGCCGCGTCGGCTTCGTCGCCATATGCCGGCATCAGCACCGCGCCGTTGACGATCAGGAAATTGGCGTAGCTCGCCGCCAGACGACGTCCACCGTCGACGATGGGCTTGGCCCACGGCAACGGGAACAGGCGGTAGGGTCGCCCATCCCGCGTGCGCAGCGCGGCGATCTCGTCGGCCATCGCCTTCAATTCGGCGTAATGCGAATCGGCCGGATCGTCGCAGGCTTGAAAAACGATCGCATCGGGCGCGGCAAAACGGGCGAGGGTGTCGATGTGCGCGTCGGTGTCGTCGCCTTCCAGATAGCCGTGGTCGAGCCACAGCACGCGCTGTTGCGCCAGCCAATCGGACAGCTTTGCGGTGAGCTCTTCGCGGGACTTGTCGGGATGCCGCTCGTGCAGGCATTGCCAAGTGGTCAGCAGGGTGCCATCGCCGTCGGCGTCGATGGCGCCGCCTTCCAGCGCGAAGTCGATCGGCTGCGTCTGCGCGTCGCGGAACACCCGCTTTGTATTCAGCGCTTCGATCAACTGGTCGTCCAGGCTCGCCTCGAACTTGCCGCCCCAGCCGGTGAAGCGGAAATCGAGCAGCCGGAAGCCCTGTTGCTTGAGCAAGGTGATCGGACCCGAATCGCGCAGCCAGGTGTCGTCGTAAGGCACTTCGACGAAAGCGACGCGATCCATGTCGATGCGCGCGGACGACAGGCGCGCACGCGCATACGCCTGCACGTCGTCGTCGGCCACGCAGATGACGGCGCGCTCGAAGCGCACGATCGCCGCGACCAGTGCGATGTAGGTCTCTTCGACTTCGCCGAGCCGCTCGGCCCAGTCGGTGCCTTCGTGCGGCCAAGCGATCAGGACCGCGGATTGGGGCTCCCACTCCGCGGGGAAACGCAAACGATCAGTCATTCCCATACTCAGTCGTGCCTGCGCGCAACATGGCAGGCGCTTGCGAAACTTGGATGCCGCTTCAGCGAATGGGCGGCTTCGGCCCGATCTCGTTGGGCGCGGCCTGCATCGCCACCGCGTCGATCACCTTGTTCTTTTCGAAGTAGACGACGAAGCCTGGATAGGTCCAGCGGTTGATCGTCGGCCATTGCCGCTTCTGGCCGCCGCGCGGATCGAGCTTGCCGGCCGGCGCGCCGTAGCGGGCTTCGACCTGGGCCATGGTCATGCCGCGGGTCGGCATCGCCGCCATGTTTTCCTGGCGGGTACGGTCGATCAGCAGCTTATCGGCCGAGGCGCTGCCGGCGGTCGCCAGCAGCAGAGCGAAGGCCAGCGGACGTGCGATACGGTTCATAACCCAACTCCCTCGGCTTGGACGCCGGATTGTAGACGGAAGCCGCCCGGAGAAAACAAGGTATCGATGCCGGAAACGAGGAAGACCGCATTGCTGCGGCACCGGTCACGCTTCCGATGCGCGCGGTACGCCGAACCGGCGACTTAGGCCTGCCTCATGCGCTCAGCCCAGTGACGGCATCCATATCTTCCGTTCATTTTACTTGGCATCTTGAAAGCTCTCATCGATACCGGCATCGAGTATGTCGAGGAACTGCCATTTGCCGTTTACCCTTTTCATGAGAAAGAGCTCGTATCGCGCGTCGGTCCTGCTTCTGCGGGCGGTGCATTTCATGGCCGCATAGTCGCCGAAATAAACCGGCGAGCTGAAATAGTAGGCGGTGTACTCCTCCTTGCTGTGGTGCAAGGTGTACAGGTCATGGCGGTAATCTCTGGGGTCGTAACGATTTTTTGAGCTGATCTTCGCCGCTTTCTTTTCCGAAACGAATTCGATCGGCGTGTTGCAAGCAAAATCGCTCGTCCGCACAGGCATGCTGTGAAATATCTGGCGGAATACCGCATCAATTTGCGATCGGTCGAAATGCCTTTCCAGCGCGGTATTCACCATATGGTGATTGCTGATCTTGCCGCCGGGATTGTAGTTGCGGACCGCATAGACTTTTGTGGGCGCATGGTAATAGCCGTCAATGATCAAGTTGATCAACTCGCATTCGCGCGAATCGGACTTTTCGCTCGGCGCACCGTAATGGGCATCGGCCTGCGTCATGGACATCCCCCGTGTCGGCATCGCGCCGGTGTCTTGTTGGCGGGTGCGGTCGATCGCCAGTGCATCGGCCGAGACGGCGCAGGCGAATGCTAGCAATGCAAGGGGCAGCGGACGTGCGATACGATTCATACCCAACCAACTCCCTCGGAGCGGACGGCCGGCTTTTGAACGGGCAGGGCGCAGGGGGAACCTGACTCCGTGAAACATGGCCAGTGTGCCTCGGAAACGACGAAGGCCGCATTGCTGCGGCCTCGATCACGCTTAACCGGTACGCCCGAAGGCGCAGGTTTTAGCGCTGGCGCGCCTTGAAGCGCGGATTGGTTTTGCAGATCACGAAGACCTTGCCACGGCGGCGAACCACCTTGCAGTCGCGGTGACGGGCCTTCGCCGACTTCAGGGAGGACAGGACCTTCATGACACACCTCGGCGGAAAAGTCCGACATTATGTCTAGTTTCTTGAATCTGTTCAAGAGGTTGCGGCTTGCGCCTAGAATGGCCCGACGCCGAGGGAGAGAAGATGGCCAAGACCGTACCCGTTCTGACCATCGATGGGCCTTCCGGCTCGGGCAAAGGCACCATCAGCCGCCTGGTGGCTGCCCGTCTAGGCTGGCATTACCTGGATTCGGGCGCCCTGTACCGGGCCGTGGGCCTGGCGGCGGCCTGGTCCGAGGTCGACCTGAGCGACGCCGAGCACGTAGCCGCCTGCGCCCGCCGCACCGAAATCCACTTCGAGACCGGGGAGGGCGGAGTCGAGCCGCGGGTGATCGTCAACGGCAAGGACGCGACCCACCAATTGCGCATGGAAACGGCCGGGGCGGCCGCCTCGGCCATCGCCGCGCTGCCCGCCGTCCGCGAGGCCCTGCTCGACAAACAGCGGGCTTTCCGCCAGCCCCCGGGCCTGGTGGCCGATGGCCGGGACATGGGCACGGTGATCTTCCCGGACGCCATCCACAAGGTATTTCTGACCGCAAGCGCCGAAGAAAGAGCCGAAAGGCGCCATAAGCAGTTGAAAGACAAAGGAGTTTCCGTTACCTTGGACGGTCTGCTGCACGAGATCCTCGCCCGCGATGCCCGCGACGCGGAGCGTGCGGTGGCACCGCTGCGACCGGCCGAAGACGCCATCCGCATCGATACCACCGGGCTCTCCATCGACACGGTCGTCGCACAGGTGTTGGCGCTGGTCGAGCGCAGCGGATAGGTCCCGCCGGAATCCTCCGGACGGGTTTTTCAATCACAACACTTACGGCCACACGCATCCCGCGCAGGCCGATAACCGGTGGATCGCCGCGCAAGCAGGAATCGCGCACGACGATCCATGTGTTCAACCTGAGTAATCAGAAATGACCGAATCATTCGCAGAACTGTTCGAACAAAGCCAAACCCATCTGGCCAAGCTGAAGCCGGGCTCCATCGTCACCGGCACCGTCGTCGAAGTGCGTACCGACGTGGTGGTGATCAACGCCGGCCTGAAGTCCGAAGGCATCGTGCCGATCGAACAGTTCCGTAACGACGCCGGCGAGATCGACGTCGGCGTGGGCGACCAAGTCAAGGTCGCGCTCGACTCCATTGAGAATGGCTTTGGCGAAACCGTGTTGTCGCGCGAGAAGGCCAAGCGCGCCATGGTATGGGACGAGCTGGAAGAAGCGCTCAACAACAACGAGACCATCACCGGCCGCATCAGCGGCAAGGTCAAGGGCGGCTTCACCGTCGACATCAAGGACGTCCGCGCGTTCCTGCCGGGCTCGCTGGTCGACGTGCGTCCGGTCCGCGACCCGGTGTACCTGGAAGGCAAGGAACTCGAGTTCAAGCTCATCAAGCTGGACCGCAAGCGCAACAACGTAGTCGTCTCCCGCCGTGCGGTGGTCGAGAGCGAGCATTCGGAAGAGCGCGAGCAACTGCTCGAGAAGCTGCAGGAAGGCGCGATCCTCAAGGGCGTGGTCAAGAACCTCACCGACTACGGCGCGTTCGTGGACCTGGGCGGCATCGACGGCCTGCTGCACATCACCGACATGGCCTGGAAGCGCGTGCGCCATCCGTCCGAAGTGGTCGAAGTGGGCCAGGAGCTGGACGTGCGCGTGCTCAAGTACGACCGCGAGCGCAACCGCGTCAGCCTGGGCCTGAAGCAGCTGGGCGAGGATCCGTGGGACAACATCGCGCGCCGCTACCCGGCCAACACCCGCGTGTTCGGCAAGGTCTCCAACGTCACCGATTACGGCGCGTTCGTCGAGATCGAGCCGGGCGTGGAAGGCCTGGTGCACGTCTCCGAAATGGATTGGACCAACAAGAACGTCAACCCGTCCAAGATCGTGCAGGTCGGCGATGAAGTGCAGGTGATGGTGCTGGACGTCGATGAAGAGCGCCGCCGCATCTCGCTGGGCATGAAGCAGGTCTCGTCCAATCCGTGGGAAACCTTCGCCGCCATCCACAAGAAGGGCGACAAGGTCTCCGGCCAGATCAAGTCGATCACCGACTTCGGCGTGTTCATCGGCCTGGACGGCGGCATCGACGGCCTGATCCACTTGTCCGACATCAGCTGGAACTCCACCGGCGAAGACATCGCCCGCAACTTCAAGAAGGGCGACACGCTCGAAGCGGTGGTGCTGGCGGTGGATCCGGAACGCGAGCGCATCAGCCTGGGCGTCAAGCAGCTGGAGCAGGATCCGTTCGGCCAGTACATGGCCGGCAACCAGAAGGGTTCCGTGGTCAAGGGCAAGGTCAAGGAAGTCGACGCCAAGGGCGCCACGATCGAATTGGCCGACGGCGTGGAAGGCTACGTGGCCGCCCGCGACATCGCCAAGGAACGCGTCGACGACGCCACCCAGTACCTGAAGGTGGGCGACGAGGTCGAAGCCAAGTTCATCGGTATGGATCGCAAGGGCCGCACCATGCAGCTCTCGATCAAGGCCAAGGACGAAGCCGAGATCCAGGACACGCTGGCCGAGTACAACAAGGCGTCTTCCGATGCCTCCAGCGGCACGACCAAGCTCGGTGCGTTGCTGCGCGAACAGCTCGGCAGCAAGTCCGATTCCGAGTAAAGGCCAACAGCGAAGGGTCCGGCGATGCCGGACCCTTCGTGGCCCTGAGCCCTGCCGGCGTCCATGACCAAGTCCGAACTGATCGAAATACTCACCCAGCGCCAGGCGCACCTGAAGGCCGACGATGTCGACCTGGCGGTGAAGTCGTTGCTGGAGATGATGGGCGGCGCCTTGTCCGAAGGCGGCCGCATCGAGATCCGCGGTTTCGGAAGTTTTTCCCTGCATTACCGGCCGCCGCGTACCGGCCGCAATCCCAAGACCGGCGACGCGGTTGCGCTGCCCGGCAAGCATGTGCCGCATTTCAAGCCCGGCAAGGAATTGCGCGAGCGCGTCAGCGGCGTCGAGCCGCAAGCCAGCGAAGACTGATCTCCGCCGCGCGGCTAGTCGGTCGCGTTTTTGTGGAAGGCATCGCCGCTCGGCTAAGCTAGGCCTTCCCCCGGAGTCGAGTGAACATGCGCCTGATCCGCCTGCTAGCCGCCATCGCCTGCCTCGTGGCTGGCATCGCCGTGGGCGCGCTCAATCCGCAGCCGATCGCGCTCGATCTGGGTCTCGCTACGTTCCGCGCCAGCCTGGGCGTGGCCGTGCTCGCGGCCCTGCTGGCCGGCGTCGTCCTCGGCGGATTGATCCTGACGGTAAGCGCAGTACTGCCGCTGCGGCAACGCCTGCGCCGCGCGACGGCGAACAAATCCGCGCCTCCCGCACCGTCTCCCGAACAGCGGTTGTGACCGATGATGGCCTTCGTCAACGAATGGTTCTGGTTCTTCCTGCTGCTGCCGGTGGCGGCGCTGACCGGCTGGATCATCGGCCGCCGCGGCGGCGAGCGGCATAGCGACACGCAGGTCAGCCGGCTGTCGACCACCTACTTCCGCGGCCTCAACTACCTGCTCAACGAACAGCCCGACAAGGCGATCGAACTGTTCCTGCACATCGCCGAACTGGACAAGGACACCTTCGAGACGCAGGTCGCGCTGGGCCACCTGTTCCGGCGCCGCGGCGAAGTGGATCGCGCGATCCGCCTGCACCAGGGCCTGGTGCAGCGTCCTGACCTCAACGACCAGCAGAAAGTGCAGGCCTTGTTGGCGCTGGGCGAGGACTACATGCGTTCGGGCCTGCTCGATCGCGCCGAAACGGTATTCAGCGACTTGGCCAAGATCGACCAGCGCGCGCCGCAAGCGCTCAAGCACTTGATCGGCATCTACCAGGCCGAACGCGATTGGGGCAAGGCGATCGAGAACGCGACCCGCTACGAAGCGGCGACCGGTGAGCCGATGGGCAAGCTGATCGCGCAGTTCGAGTGCGAACTCGCCGACCGGCAGCGCGCGGCGGGCGATGTCGAGGGCGCGCGCCAGGCGATCGCGCGCGCCTACGCCGCCGATTCCGATGCGGTGCGGCCGGGACTGCTGGAAGGGCGCATCGAAGTCGAAGCAGGCGAGTACGCCGCAGCGATCCGCGCCTTCGAACGTGCCGCGCGGCACGACCCCGATTATCTGCCGGAGATCCTGCCGTCGTTGCTGGAGTGCTACCAGCACGTCGGCGACGTGCCCGGTGCGCGTTCCTTCCTGACCGAGATGAGCGAGCACTACCGCGGCGTGGCGCCGGTGCTCGCATTGACGCGCTTGGTGGAATCCGACGAAGGCGTGGCGGCGGCGCGCGCCTACCTGGCGCGGCAATTGAAGGACCGTCCCTCGGTGCGCGGCGAAGCGGCGCTGATCGACCTGACCCTGGCCGAAGGCACCGACGCCGAAGCCACGCTGCACGATCTCAAGCACATCACCGATCAACTGCTGGTGCGCAATCCCAGCTATCGCTGCAGCCGCTGCGGTTTCGGCGCGCGCTCGCACCATTGGCAATGCCCCAGCTGCAAAGAATGGGGCACGATCAAGCCGCTGCTGAACTACGCGGTGGTCTGATGCCGTTGGCGGGATGGTTGGCGTTGCATTTCGCCATCGGCCTGCTCGGTACGATCGCGGCGCGATGGTATGCGTTGCGGGCCCGACTGCTGGACCAGCCCGGCGAACGCCGAAGCCATCGGGCCGCCACGCCGCGCGGCGGCGGTATCGCGATCGTCGCGGCCGGGCTGGCCGCCGTGGCTTGGCTCTGGGCGCAGGATCCGTCGCGGCGACCGTGGCTGGCCGGATTCGGCGTGGGGTTCGCGCTGGTCGCCGCGATCGGATGGATCGACGACCATCGTCCATTGTCGCCCTGGCTGCGGCTGGCCGTGCATGCGCTGGCGGCGGCGGCATTGGCTTGGGGCAGCTATAGCGTCCACGGCGATGCGCTGATGGCCCTTGCGACCTTCGTATTGTCGATCGGGCTGACCAACGTCTGGAACTTCATGGACGGCATCGACGGTCTGGCTGCCAGCCAGGCGGCCCTGCTGGCTGCCGGGGCTGCCTGGGTCCTGGGCGGCTCTCTGCAATGGCTGGCATTGGCCCTGTGCGCCGCCTGTTGCGGGTTCCTACCGTTGAACGTACCCCGGGCGCGCATTTTCCTGGGCGACGTCGGCAGCGGAGCGCTGGGTTTCGCCGTGGCGGCGCTTTATGCGGACCTGGCCGCCGCCCGCATTCCCGGCTGGCCGTTGTCGCTGCTGCCGCTGTCGGCGTTTCTTGTAGACGCGGCCTTGACGCTGGTGGGGCGGATGCTGCGCGGGGAGCGCTGGTGGACGCCGCACGTCATGCATGCATATCAGGTTTCAGCGAGGCGGTGGGGCCACGTTCCGGTCACCTTGGCTTATGCCGGCTGGACGCTGATCGCCATCGCACTGTGGTGGTCGTGTCGCGACCGCGGTACGGCATTCATTACAATGTTGTTATTCGGGTGGTATACCCTGTCCGTATTGGCGTGGCGCGGCTTGCGCCGGGGGCGGGATTTGGCGGTTCTTGGCACCACAAACTCAAGGAACGAAGAATGAGGGCCTGGCGAGACCATTTGAGTGCCGCACTGCCCAGGCTTGCGGTCGTCGTCCACGATCTGGCGATGGTCTGGTGCTGTTGGACGGGCCTGCACTGGCTGCGTTACGGCTTCGCGGCCAATCCGCCGCCGGTGGATTGGTGGTCTACGCAGATCGCGATCGTCCTGGTCGCGCAGGGTCTGGTGTTCTGGCAGGCCGGTCTGTATCGCGGCTTGTGGCGCTTCGCCAGCGTGCCTGACCTGTGGAATATCGTGAAAGCCAGCGTGATCGGCCTGCTGGCGATCGTGCTCGGCTTGTTCATCTACAACCGGCTCGGACAGGTGCCGCGCGCCGTGCTGCTGGCGTATCCGTTCGCGCTGGTCGGCCTGCTCGGCACGCCGCGCTTGCTGTACCGCGCATGGAAGGACAGCAGCAGCGAGCGTTATGGCCGCAGTCCCGTACGCACGCTCATCCTCGGCGCGGACGAGGCCGGCGATGCGCTCGTCCGCGACCTGCGCCGTTCCGGCGCTTACCAGCCGGTGGGCTTCCTGGACGATGCGGCGAAACTGCGCGGCAGCAAACTGCACGGCGTGCCCGTGCTCGGCGCGATCGACGATGTCGTGGAGATCGCCAAGGAAACTTCGGCCAAGCTGCTGGTGATCGCGATGCCGGCGGTCGAAGCCGCCGAGATGCAGCGTGTCGTCGCCGCCTGCGAGCGTACCGGCCTGCCTTTCCGTACCGTGCCGCGGCTGGAAGACGTGCTGGTCGGCCGCTCCTTGCCCGGCGAGTTGAAGGAAGTCGCGATCGAGGACCTGCTCGGCCGCAAGCCGGTATTGCCGGACTGGAAAGCTATTCGCGGCTGGCTCGGCGGACGTTCGGTGATGGTGACCGGCGCAGGCGGATCGATCGGTTCCGAACTTTGCCGCCAGTGCGCGCGGCATGGTGCGCAGCGCGTGGCGCTGGTGGAAATCGACGAGCTGGCGCTGATGACCATGGAAGCCGAACTGCGCCGCGATTTCCCCAGCCTCGAATGCATCGCCGTACTGGGCGATTGCGGCGACCCGGCGGTGATCCGCCACGCGTTGGAACTGGCCCAGCCCGATGCGCTGTTCCATGCCGCCGCCTACAAGCAGGTGCCGCTGCTCGAAGCGCAACTGCGCGAAGCGGTGCGCAATAACGTATTGGCGACGGAGACCGTCGCCTCCGCCTGCCGCAATGCCGGTGTCGGCACGTTCGTGCTGATTTCCACCGACAAGGCGGTGGACCCGGCGAACGTACTCGGCGCCAGCAAGCGCCTGGCCGAAATGGTCTGCCAGGCCATGGCGGTCCAGCGCAGCACGCATTTCGTGACGGTGCGCTTCGGCAATGTGCTCGATTCCGCCGGCAGCGTAGTGCCGTTGTTCCGCGAACAGATCCGCGCCGGCGGCCCGGTCACGGTCACCGACGCCGAAGTCACGCGCTACTTCATGACGATCCCGGAAGCCTGCCAGCTGATCCTGCAGGCCGCCGCGATCGGCTCGCACGACGCCATCTATACGCTGGACATGGGCGAGCCGGTGCCGATCCGCCTGCTGGCCGAGCAGATGATCCGCCTGGCCGGCAAGCAGCCGGGCAGGGACATCGCCATCGTCTACACCGGCCTGCGCCCCGGCGAGAAACTGCACGAGACGCTGTTCCATGCCGACGAGCGCTATCGGCAGACCGCGCATCCCAAGATCCTGCAGGCCGAGGCGCGCAGCGTCGTGTCCGAGCAGGTGCTGGGCACGTTGCGCGGCATGCGCGAGGCTTGCGCGCGCTACGACCAGGCTGCGCTCGGCGACGCCTTGCAACTGGCCGTGCCCGAGTTCCTGCCGGCCGACGAGCCGCAGGAGCAGCATGTGGCCACCATCGTCCGTTTCCCGGCGCGCGATTCGCGGAGGATTTGAAGCAGTGCGACGTATCCGTAAGGCGGTATTCCCGGTGGCCGGCCATGGCACGCGTTTTCTCCCGGCCACCAAGACGGTTCCGAAGGAAATGCTGCCGATCGTCGACCGTCCGCTGATCCAGTACGCGGTCGACGAAGCGATCGAAGCCGGCTGCGACACGCTGATTTTCGTCACCAATCGCTACAAGCATGCGGTAGCGGATTATTTCGACAAGGCCTACGAGCTCGAGCACAAGCTCGAGAAGGCCGGCAAGCACGAGCAACTCGACCTGATCCGCAATGTGCTGCCCGAAGGCGTGCGTGCGGTGTTCGTGACCCAGACCGAAGCGCTGGGCCTGGGCCATGCCGTGCTGTGCGCGAAGCCGATCGTCGGCGACGAGCCTTTCGCGGTCGTGCTGCCCGACGACCTCATCTGGAACCGTGGTCCAGGCGCGCTCAAGCAGATGGCAGACCTGGCCGAGTCCAGCGGCGCCAGCGTGATCGCCACGCAGAACGTGCCGCGAGACCAGACCGGCAGCTACGGTATCGTCGCCACCGACAGTTTTTCCGGCCGCGCCGGCCGCATTACCGGTATGGTCGAGAAACCGGACCCCGAAGACGCGCCGAGCACGCTGGCGGTGGTCGGGCGCTACATCCTTTCGGGCAGCATCTTCGACCTGCTGGAGAAGACCACGCCCGGCGCGGGCGGCGAGATCCAGCTGACCGACGCCATTTCCACACTGCTGGCGCAGGAGCCGGTGCTGGCTTACCGCTTCCAGGGCACGCGTTTCGATTGCGGCACGCACCTGGGCCTGATCGAAGCCACCATCCGCTACGCGCTGGACCACGAGAAGCTCAGCGATGCGGCTGCGCAGCTGATGCAAAACGCGCTGAAGGAACTGGGCGTCATCGAGCTGGAGTGAGGCGCGATGGCGGAACCGATCGAGTGGGCAGATTTCGAGAAGGTGCTGATCTGCGCCGGTACGGTGCTGAAGGCCGAAGAGTTTCCCGAGGCGCGCAAGCCTGCGTGGAAGCTCTGGGTCGATTTCGGTCCGTTCGGAATCAAGAAGACCAGCGCGCAGATCAAGGCACTTTACGGCGCCGATGAGCTGGTCGGCCGTCAGGTCGTCGGCGTGATCAATTTTCCGCCCAAGCAGGTCGGGCCTTTCGTATCGGAGTTCCTGTTGACGGGGTTTCCGACGGAGGAGGGCGTGGTGCTGACCGCGATCGAGCGGCCAGTGCCGAACGGCGCCCGGCTGGCGTAGCCCGGGTGGAGCCGCAGGCGATAGCAGGGGGCCTTTCACGGGCGAGACAAAAGCCCCGGGTATCGCTTCGCTCCACCCGGGCTACGTTTCTGGGCAGCTCTTGTGGGAGCGGCTTCAGCCGCGAGCTCTTCTTATCCGCAGCCGTGATTAAAAAAGCTCGCGGCTGAAGCCGCTCCCACAAAGCCAAAGTAGCGGAGCAAGCTCCGCTCTACACAAGCGAGGGCGATTACAACGCTTCGAAAATGCCTGCTGCACCCATGCCGGTGCCGATGCACATCGTCACCATGCCGTACTTCAACTGATGGCGTCGCAAGCCGTGGACGATGGTCGCAGTGCGCACCGCGCCGGTTGCGCCGAGCGGATGGCCTAGCGCGATGGCGCCGCCGAGCGGATTGACCTTCGAGGGATCCAGCCCGCTGTCGCGGATCACCGCCAGCGCCTGCGCAGCGAAGGCTTCGTTGAGTTCGATCCAGTCGATCTGATCTTTCGTCAAGCCGGCTTGTTTCAAGGCTTTCGGGATGGCCGCGATCGGGCCGATGCCCATCACTTCCGGACGCACGCCGGCGACCGAGAACGAAACGAAGCGCGCCAGCGGGGTCAGGCCGTAATCCTTGATCGCTTGTTCCGAAGCCAGCAGCACGCCGGCCGCGCCGTCGCTCATCTGCGAGGAATTGCCGGCGGTGACGGTTCCGCCGAATTGGCCGTTACGGAACACCGGACGCAGCTTTGCGAGCCCGTCGGCGGAACTGTCGGGGCGCGGGCCTTCGTCGTTTTCGACGAGTTGCTTGCGCAATTGCACGACGTTGCCGACCAGATCCGGCACATGCGAAACCACTTCGTATGGCGTGATCTCGCTCTTGAATTCGCCAGCCCGGATCGCCGCGATCGCCTTCTGGTGCGAGGCTAGCGCGAACGCGTCCTGGTCCTCGCGAGAAACCTTCCATTCCTCGGCGACTTTCTCGGCGGTGATGCCCATGCCGTAAGCGATGGCGACGTGGTCGTCGTTGAACACGGCCGGGCTCAGCGCGACCTTGTTGCCCATCATCGGCACCATCGACATCGATTCGGTGCCGCCGGCCAGCACCAGGTCGGCGTTGCCGAGCCTGATCTGGTCGGCCGCCAGCGCCACGGCCTGCAGTCCGGACGAGCAGAAGCGGTTGATGGTCTGCGCCGCGACCGTATCGGGCAGGCCGGCCAGCAGCACGCCGATGCGCGCCACGTTCATGCCTTGCTCGCCTTCGGGCATGGCGCAGCCGATGATCGCGTCCTCGATGCGGCTCACGTCGATGCCCGGCGCCTGCGCGATCACGGCTTTCAACACATGCGCCAACATGTCGTCCGGACGGGTGTTGCGGAATACGCCCTTGGGCGCCTTGCCGACGGGCGTGCGGGTGGCGGCGACGATGTAGGCGTCTTGGATTTGGCGGGTCATGGCATTTCTCGAATGAGGCTCTTTGTGGGAGCGGCTTTAGCCGCGAGCTTTCTGTTTCCGACGATGTGGGAAAAGCTCGCGGCTAAAGCCGCTCCCACAAGGTCATGCATTAATTTCGCAGCGGCTTGCCGGTCTTGAGCATGTGCGCGATGCGTTCCTGCGTCTTGGGCTGCTGCGCCAACTCGACGAAGTGCTTGCGTTCCAGCGCCAGCAGCCATTCCTCGTCCACCAGCGCACCGCGGTCGATCTCGCCGCCGCACAGCACGGTGGCGATGCGGGTGGCGATCTCGTAGTCGTATTCGCTGATGAAGCGGCCTTCGAGCATGTTGACCAGCATCATCTTGAAGGTGGCGATGCCGACGTCGCCGGCGACCGCGACCCGGCGCGCAGGCAGCGGCGGACGGTAGCCGCTTTCGGCCAACGCCATTACTTGTTGTTTCGCGACGTACAGAAGCTCGTAGGCGTTGAACACCACTTTGTCGGTGTCGCGCAGCAGGCCCAGTTCCTGCGCTTCGACCGCGGAAGTGGACACCTTCCCCATCGCCACGGTCTCGAAATAACGCTTGAGCTGGGCGAACACGTCGCCGCCCGGACCCGCGGCATGCGAAGCGCGCACCGCGATTTCCTTCAAGCCGCCGCCCGCGGGCAGCAGACCGACGCCGGCTTCGACCAGGCCGATATAGCTTTCCAGGCCGGCGACGGTTTTCGCGCTGTGCATCTGGAATTCGCAACCGCCGCCCAACGCCAGGCCGCGCACTGCGGCCACTACCGGCACCAACGAATATTTGATGCGCTGACTGGTGGCCTGGAAGTTGGCGACCATCGCTTCGAAGCCTTTCACGTCGCCTGCCTGCAGCAGGCCGAGCGCGCCTGCGAGGTCCGCGCCGGCGGAAAAGGGCTCCTTGTGCTGCCAGATCACCAGGCCTTTGAAATCTTTCTCGGCGCGCGAAACGGCTTCCTGCAATCCGTTCAACACGTGGTCCGAAACGGTATTCATCTTGGTCTTGAACGACACCACCGCGATGCCGTCGTTATCCGTCCACATGCGGATGCCGTCGTTCTCGAACACCGTATCGCCTTGCGCGAACGACTCGCCCAGCAGCGGATCCGGGAAACGCTGGCGCTGGTAGACGGGCAGGGCGGAGCGCGGCAACTTGGCGTTCTTGACCGGGCTGTAACTGCCCTCGGCCGCATGCACGCCCTCGCGGCCGTCGAACACCCAGTCCGGCAGCGGCGCATTGCTCATCGCCTTGCCGGCGACGATGTCGTCGGCGATCCATTGCGCCACCTGCTTCCAGCCGGCGGCCTGCCAGGTCTCGAACGGTCCCAGCGACCAGCCGTAGCCCCAGCGGATGGCCAGGTCGACATCGCGGGCGGTCTCGGCGATGTCGGCGAGGTGGTAAGCGCTGTAATGGAACAGGTCGCGGAACACCGCCCACAGGAATTGCGCCTGCGGATGCTGGCTTTCGCGCAGCTTGGCGAACTTCTCGGCCGGGTTCTTGGTCTTCAGGATCTCGACGACTTCGGGTGACGCGGTGCCGGTGGCGACCCTGTAGTCCTGCGCCTTCAGGTCCAGCACCTGGATGTCCTTGCCGACCTTGCGGAAGATGCCCGCGCCGGTCTTCTGGCCCAGCGCGCCTTTGGCGATCAGCGCTTCGAGCCATTTCGGCGGCTGGAAGTATGGGTGCCAGGGATCGTCGGGCAGCGTGTCGGCCATGGTCTTGATGACGTGCGCCATCGTGTCCAGGCCGACCACGTCGGAAGTGCGGTACGTGGCCGACTTTGGCCGCCCGATCAGCGGGCCGGTGATCGCATCGGCTTCGTCGAAGCCCAGCTTGTACTCGGCGGTGTGGTGGGCCGTGGCCAGGATCGAGAACACGCCGATGCGGTTGCCGATGAAATTGGGCGTGTCCTTGGCGTAGACCACGCCCTTGCCGAGGGTTGTGGTCAGGAAGGTTTCAAGGCCGGCCAGCACGGACTTGTCGGTGGTTTTGGCCGGGATCAGTTCGGCCAGGTGCATATAGCGCGGCGGATTGAAGAAATGCACGCCGCAGAAGCGATGGCGCAGTTGCTCCGGCAGCACTTCGGCCAGCTTGTTGATGCCCAGGCCGGAGGTGTTGCTGGCCAGCACAGTGTGGTCGGCCACGAACGGCGCGATCTTCTTGTACAGCTCCTGCTTCCAGTCCATCCGTTCGGCGATGGCCTCGATGATCAGGTCGCAGCCGCGTAGTTGCTCCAGGCCGCTGTTGTCGTCGGCAGTGCCGTAATTGGCCGGGACGATCGCCTCGGCCAGCGACTTGCTGGCGAGTGGAGCAGGGCTGAGCTTGCCCAGATTGGCGATGGCTTTCAGCACGATGCCGTTCGGACCGCCTTCCTTCGCCGGCAGGTCGAACAGCACGGTGTCCACGCCTGCATTGGTCAGGTGGGCGGCGATCTGCGCGCCCATGACGCCGGCGCCGAGTACCGCGGCGCGGCGGACAAGCAATTTCTCAGACATATCCCGTAGATCCTTGGTTTTAATGGAAAGTCGGGTTGCGGAATCGGGCGCTGAAGGGATCAGCCGCCCAGGCCGGCGGCCGCGAAACGGACCAGTTCGCGCGCCGCGCGCTGGCAGTGCGCCTGGTCGTTGCCGGCGCCCATGCGCTTGTTGTGGCCGAAGTCCGCCATGGCATAGGTGAGGGCTCCGGCGACGAAATCCAGGCGCCAGGCCAAGGTTTCGCGCGGCAGGTCGGGCAAGCAGGCGGCGACGGCCTTGGAGAATTCGCGCATCACGTGGCCGTAGTGCTCGGACACGAATTGGCGCAGGCGTTCGTCCTTTTCGGCATAGGCGCGGGCCAGCACGCGGACGAAGGCCGAGCCGCCCTGGCGATCCAGGCTCAAGGCCAGCGCAGGCTCGATGAAGGCGGCCAGCACGGCCTGCAGGTCGCTGGGGGATTGTTCGCGAGCGTCTTTCAGCGCGCTCAGGCGTCGCTCGGACAGCTCGTCCAGGCGTCGCCGGAACACCTCGTTGATCAGGTTTTCCTTGCTGCCGAAGTGGTAGTTGACCGCGGCGATGTTGACATCCGCACGGCTGGTGACCTCGCGCAGCGACGTCCCGGCGAAACCCTGTTGCGCGAACAGCGATTCGGCTGCGCCGAGGATGCGGTCCTTGGTGTTGAAATTGGTGCCGGCCATGGGCTCAATCCCCCGATTGAATTAGTCGATTCAAACGAATGATTGAAAGATGCACGATCCGGGCCAAACGGTCAAGCGGCGAAAAACCGGCCACGCGGCGGTGTACGGCCGGTGACGCATCCGTTAAAATTCCCTTCGAAAGTGTGTCTAACCCCGCGTCCGCACGCGGATTTTCGTGATAACCTCGGGTTTCGTTCAGCTGCAAGGGGCCGCTGACGGGCCCACGCACCCTGGAGTTCATCCACATGGCGCTGGAGCGCACCCTGTCGATCGTCAAACCCGATGCCGTCGCCAAGAACGTCGTCGGCGAAATCTATTCGCGTTTCGAAAAAGCCGGCCTGAAGATCGCGGCGGCTAAGATGAAGCACCTGTCGCGCAAAGAAGCCGAAGGTTTCTATGCGGTGCACCGCGAGCGTCCGTTCTTCAACGCGCTCGTCGAATTCATGTCGTCCGGCCCGGTGATGATCCAGGTGCTGGAAGGCGAAGGCGCCGTGCTCAAGAACCGCGAGCTGATGGGCGCCACCAATCCGAAGGACGCAGCGCCGGGCACGATTCGCGCCGACTTCGCCGATTCGATCGATGCGAACGCCGTGCACGGTTCGGACGCCGCGGAAACCGCTGCGGTCGAGATCGCGTACTTCTTCCCGTCCACCGACGTGTACGCGCGCTGATGAACCTGTTGAACATGCTGAAGTGAACGACGCGATCGCCAAGCAGAATTTGCTCGACCTCGATCGCGAGGGTCTGGAGCGCTTCTTCGCCGATATCCTCGGCGAGAAGCGTTTCCGCGCCCAGCAGGTGATGAAGTGGATCCACCACCGCCACATCACCGACTTCAACGAAATGACCGACCTGGGCAAGGCGCTGCGCGCCAAGCTCGAGGAGCGCGCCGAAGTGCGCGTGCCGCAGATCCAGTTCGAAAAGCCCTCCACCGACGGCACCCACAAGTGGCTGCTCGGGATGGACGGCAGCAATGCGATCGAAGCGGTTTTTATCCCGGATAAGGGCCGCGGCACGCTGTGCGTGTCGTCGCAGGTGGGCTGCGCGCTCAACTGCCAGTTCTGTTCGACCGCAACGCAAGGCTTCAACCGCAACCTGTCGACCGCCGAGATCATCGGCCAGGTCTGGGTCGCGGCGAAACATCTCGGCAACGTGCCGCACCGCCAGCGCAAGCTCACCAACGTGGTGATGATGGGCATGGGCGAGCCGCTGATGAATTTCGACAACGTGGTCCGCGCGATGAGCATCATGCGCGACGATCTCGGCTACGGCCTGGCCAACAAGCGCGTGACGCTGTCGACCGCCGGCATGGTGCCGATGATCGACAAGCTGGGCGAAGTCAGCGACGTGTCGCTGGCGGTATCGCTGCATGCGCCCAACGACGAGCTGCGCAGCGAACTGGTGCCGCTCAACAAGAAATATCCGATCGCAGAACTGATGGCCGCGTGCGAGCGCTACGCCCGGCGCAAGAAGGGCGAGTCGATCACGTTCGAATACACGCTGATGAAAGGCGTCAACGACCAGCCGGCGCACGCGCGCCAGCTGGCCAAGCTGATGCGCCAGTTCGACAACGCGATGCAGATGAAGGACGCGGCCAAGGTCAACCTGATCCCGTTCAATCCGTTCCCGGGCACGCGCTTCGAGCGATCTTCGGAAACCGACATCCGCGCCTTCCAGAAATCGTTGCTGGACGCGCACGTGCTGACCATGGTGCGGCGCACCCGCGGCGACGACATCGACGCCGCCTGCGGCCAGCTCAAAGGCCAGGTGGCGGACAAGACACGGCGCCAGGCCGAATTCCGCAAACGGCTCGAGGCCCAGACCGGGCAGGGCGACGAGGGGGCAGTCGATGCGGCTGCGTGACGCCGGCCTGATCCTGCTCCTCACCGCGACGGCGTTGCCGGCGTGCAGCCGACTGACGTTCGTCAAACCCGACTACAGCAAGACCGAATACAAGCAGACCCAGGACCCGGTGGTCGCGCACGACAACGCCGCGGTCAAGGAGCGCATCGCCGCTCGCGAACGGATCGGCCTGGCCACCCACCGGCTGCAAAGCGGCGACTGGGATTCGGCCGAACGCGAGGCGCGCGCCGCCCTCAAGCAGGATCCGCAGTCGATAGACGCCAACACCCTGCTGGCGGTCATCGAGAACCACCGCGGCCGCAGCGCCCAGGCCGGGGCCTACTACAAGCGGGCCGCCGAACTGGCGCCCACCGGTGGTCCCGAACTCAACAACTACGGCGCCTGGCTATGCGGCAACGGCCAGGCGGCCGAGTCGCTGGGCTGGTTCGACCGCGCCATTGCCGCGCCCAATTACGCGCGGGTGGACTCGGCGCTGGCCAATGCCGGCTCGTGCGCAGCCCAGGTCGGGCAGAGCGATCGCGCCGAGCGTTACCTGCGCCAGGCGATGCAGCGGGATCCGAAGAATTCGGTCGCCTTGGGTGCGATGGCCGAACTGGCCTATGCCCGAGGCGACTACTTCGAGGCGCGCGCGTTTTCCGAACGCAGGCTCGGCTCGGCGCCGGCAAACGCCTCGGCGCTGCTACTAGCGTCACAAATCGAAAATAAACTCGGCGACAGGGCCGCCGCCGATCGTTACGTTCGCCGGCTGAAGCAGGAGTTCCCTAAAGCCGGCGCCGCGAACGCTGTGGAAACCCGACAACCATGACCAGCCAAGACCATTTCATCGCCCAACCGGCACCGGCCGGTTGCGGCATCCGCCTGCGCCAGGCGCGCGAGGCAGCCGGCCTGCGCATCGAAGACGTCGCCACGCGCCTGAAAATGCCGATCCGTGTCGTCCAGGCGCTCGAGAACGACGATTGGGATCGCGCCGGCGCCGCCGTATTCGTGCGCGGCCAGTTGCGCAGCTACGCCAAGCTGCTCGGCATCCGCATCGACGACGCCATCGAGATGGCTGGCGTTCGCCAGATCGAGCCGTCGGAAATCGTCAGCCATGTGCACACCCCGCCGCTGCAGCGCCTGTTCGAACAGACCGCGCGCCGGCTGGTATACGTGGTGATGACCGCAGTGATCGTCGTGCCGGTCTGGATGATGGCCACGCGCGGCCCGGTGGGGCTGCCCTCGCAAGACGACAGCGCCGGCCTGGATGCGCCGCCCCGGCAGCCGCCGGCGCAAACCGCTTCGAAGGCGCCGGCGCCCGCCCGCGATCGCGCGCCCATGGTCGCATCGCTGGCGCCGCCGCTGGCTTCGCAGCCGGCGCCGGCCCCCACGCTGAAGCTGCGCATGAACGGCGACAGCTGGATGGAAGTCATCGCGCCAGACGGCCGCAGGCTTGAGCAGGGTCTGCTGCCGGCCGGCACCGAACTTAGCTATGCCGAGGGCGAAGTCGCACGCATGGTGATCGGCAACGCTTCTGCCGTGGAAGTGCTGAAAAGCGGCCAACTCGTCGACACCGAGCCCTTCCGCCGCGCCAACGTCGCGCGCTTTACGGTATCCTCTGACGGCTCCCTCGCGCCCGAATGAGTTCGTGGCGGCCGATTGGCCGCCGCCTGATCCGTCGAAGGGAGCGCTTGCCCGAACCGTCGACCCGCCTGTCGGGTCGCTTCCTTTTTGAAAGGCCTGCGCAATGTCGCGGGCGAGAGACCGCATGGCGATCGACGACCTGCTCAACGAGCACGAACAAAGCGAACGAGTCCGCAGCTGGCTGCAGAAGAACGCCCTGGGCCTGTTCGGCGGCGTGGCCCTGGGTCTGGGCCTTATCTGGGGTTGGCAGTGGTGGCAGAAGAGCCATCATGAAAACCGCGTCGCGGCCGGCGAAACCTATGCGTCGGCGATCAAGGCCCTTGAAACCGATCCGGCCAAGGCCAAGACGGCGGTCGCCGCGCTGCCGCCCGGCAGCGAGTACGCAGCGCTCGCATCGCTGCAACTGGCCAAGACGCAGGTGGATGCCGATCAGCGCGATGCCGCGATCGCCACATTGCGCGGCATCAAGACCGAGGATGCCGCGGTGGCGTCGGTCGCCCGGGAACGCCTGGCGCGCCTGCTCACCGACGGCGGCAAGCCGCAGGAAGCATTGAAATTGCTCGGCGCCCCGCAAAGCGCAGGCGCCTGGGAAGCCAAGGGCGATGCCCACAAGGCCCTGTCGCAACTCGACCAGGCGCGTGCGGCGTACGCCAAGGCGCTCGCGCAGCTCGATGCGGGCTCGCCTGATCGCCGCCTGCTTGAACTCAAGCTGACCGATGCCGGCGGCACACCCTCCAATCCCGACGGCAAGACCTGAGACACTGGCCGCCATTCACGGCGCCGCCGGCGTCCGATGCAAGGAATACCGATCGATGATCCAAGCCCAGTCACAGCCAGGCCCCACGCCGAAACTCGTTCTGGTCAGGCGTATCGCCATCGCCGGCCTCATGGTCCTGGCGCTCGGCGGTTGCAACACCATCAAGGGTTGGTTCGGCGGCAAGAAGGACAAAGAGGCCGAGCCGGCCGAGCTCACCGATTTCACGCCCAGCGCCACCGTGTCCAAGTTGTGGTCGGTGCAGGCCGGCAAGGGCGAGAAGCGCCTGGGCGTGCGCCAGCGGCCGGCCGTGGCCGACGGCCGCGTCTATGCCGCGGCCGTCGAAGGCGGCGTGCGCGCTTTCGATCTGCGCACCGGCAAGTCGGTCTGGCACTACGATTCCGAACTGCCCTTGAGCGGCGGTCCCGGCGCCGGCGACGGCCTGGTGGTCGTGGGCACCCTGGAAGGCGATGTGATCGCGCTCGATGCCGCCACCGGCGCCGAGAAGTGGAAAGCCAAGGTCAGCAACGAGGTGATCTCAGCGCCTGCGGTCGGCAACGGCCTGGTGCTCGTACACGCCAACGACGGTCGGGTGAGCGCTTTCGATGCCGCCACCGGCGAGCGGCGCTGGTTCTGGACCAAGGAATTGCCGGTGCTGACCGTGCGCGGCAATGCATCGCCGACCGTCGGCCCGGGCTATGTGTTCGTGGGCAACGACGACGGCAGCGTGACCGCCTTGTCGATGAGCGACGGCTCCGAGCTGTGGTCGCAGGCCGTGGGTCAGGCCGAAGGCCGCAGCGAACTGGAGCGCATGGCCGATGTCGACGGCCCCGCGGTGCTGGACGGCACCACGCTCTATGCCACCAGCTACAAACAGCAGACCTTGGCCATCGATGCGCCGAGCGGGCGTCCGCTGTGGACCAAGGACAACGGCGGCGTCGGCGGCCTGGGCTTGGGGAGCGACCGCCTGGTCGTCTCCGATCCGGGCGGCACGGTATGGGCTTTGGACCGCTCCACCGGTGCGGCCATGTGGCAGCAGGCCGCGCTCGTGCGCCGCAACTTGAGCGCGCCGGCGGTGCAGGGCGACTATGCCGTGGTCGGCGATTTCGACGGCTACCTGCATTGGCTGAAGCTGTCCGACGGTACCCTGGCCGCGCGCACCCGCGTCGGCGGCGAGGCCGTGCTGGCGCAGCCGGTGGTCGCCGACGGCATCCTGATCGCCCAGAACATCGAAGGCGAATTGACCGCATTCCAGGTCAAATAACCGCATTTCGGCCGTTAAAGATGGCTCGATGCGATGGCCCCGGGTAGTCTCGCTGCCCGGGGCCATCGCTTTTCGACGACCCCACCGCTCCACACCTGAAAACCAGACACCGAACGTATGTTGCCGCTAGTCGCTCTTGTGGGTCGCCCGAATGTCGGCAAGTCGACGCTGTTCAACGCGTTGACCCGCAGCCGCGACGCGCTCGTGCACGACGAACCGGGCGTGACCCGCGACCGCCATTACGGCGTCTGCCGTTTGCACGAGGCGCGGCCGTTCGTAGTCGTCGACACCGGCGGCATCGCCGGCGTCGACGAGGGTTTGGCCGGCGCGACCGCGCGCCAGGCGCGTGCGGCGGCCGAGGAAGCCGATCTGGTGTTGTTCGTGGTCGACGGCCGCGAAGGCGCTTCCTCGCTCGACGACGACATCCTGCGCTGGCTGCGTAAAAGCGCGCGGCCGACCTTCCTGGTGGTCAACAAGACCGACGGCCTGGACGCGCGCACCGCGCTGGCCGAATTTTCGCGCTACGGTTTCGCCGACGCGTTCGCGATTTCGTCGGCGCACCGTCAGGGCATCGACGAATTGCTCGCCCAAGTGCTGGCGCGGTTGCCGCCCGACGGCGATGCGCAGATCCTCGACGACGACCCCGAGCGCGTCCGCATCGCCTTCGTCGGCCGTCCGAACGTGGGCAAATCGACCTTGGTCAACCGCATCCTGGGCGAAGAACGCATGATCGCCTCGGAAGTCGCCGGGACCACGCGCGACTCGATCGCGGTGGATCTCGAGCGGGACGGCCGCAAGTACCGGTTGGTGGACACCGCCGGCATCCGCCGCAAGTCGAAAGTGGAAGAGGCCGTCGAAACGTTCTCGATCATCAAGACCCTGCAGGCGATCGAGCATTGCCAGGTGGCGGTGATCATGCTCGACGCCAACGAGGGCGTCACCGACCAGGACGCGAGCGTATTGGGCGCCGTGCTCGACGCCGGCCGCGCCCTGGTGCTGGCGGTCAACAAGTGGGACGGTTTGAGCGCCTACCAGCGCGAACAGGTCGAAGGCCTGCTATCGCGCAAGCTGAGCTTCGTGACATGGGCCGAGGCGGTGCGGATCAGCGCCAAGCATGGTTCGGGCCTGCGCGAGCTGTTCCGTGCGATCCATCGCGCGCACGCGTCCGCGACGCGCACGTTCGGCACCTCCGAGGTTACCAAAGCGCTGGAAATCGCCTACGAGACCAATCCGCCGCCGGTAGTGCGCGGTCACGTCGCCAAGCTGCGCTTCGCGCACGCGGGCGGCGAGAATCCGCCGACGTTCATCGTCCATGGCACGCGCCTGCGCACCCTGACCGATACCTACAAGCGGTATCTCGAGAATTTCTTCCGCAAGCGCTTCAAGCTGGTCGGCACGCCCGTGCGCTTCGTGTTCAAGGAAGGCGACAATCCGTACAAGGACAAGAAGAACGTGCTGACCGAGCGCCAAGTGGCGAAGAAGAAGCGCCTGATCAGGCATGTCAAACGCAACAAATAAAACATCAGCATCTTCATCCGGAAAGGCGGAGCTTGCTCGGCTGCTTTTGCTCTTCGTAGGTGCGAATTCATTCGCACGTTTTACGTTGAACGGCAAAAAAAGCGTGCGGATGAATTCGCACCTACAAAAGCAGCGGGACTGAGCGCTACGATGCGCGAGTGCGTCACTCTCGGAATCCTCGCCGGCGGCCGCGCCACGCGCCTCGGCGGCCTCGACAAGGCCTGGCTGCTGCGCGACGGCGAACCGCAAGTACTGCGTCTGGCGCGAAGTTTCGCTTCTCGGGCCGATAGCGTCCTGGTCAGCGCCAATCGCGATCTTGCCCGTTATGCCGACCAGGGATTGCGCGCGATCCCCGACCGCGTTTTCGATATCGGCCCGCTCGGCGGCTTGGATGCGTTGGCGCAGGCCTGCACGACGCAATGGCTGCTAACGCTACCTGTGGACGCAGTCCTCGTGGATGATCGCCTGTTGCCGGAGCTCGCCGGCGCAGGCGAACGCGGCGCCTACGCGCAGGACGACGACGGCGCGCAGCCGCTGGTCGCGCTCTGGCCGTCGGCGGCCTTGCGCGATGCCATCGCCCGCGCGATCGATGCCAACGATTACGCCATCCATGCCTTGCAAGCACGGCTGGATATGGCCTGCGTTCGTTTTCCGGGCCTGCGCTTCGGTAATCTCAACACGCCCGACGATCTCGCCGCCGCAGGCATCGACGCCCCCATGAACGAATTCCCGACCCGGATCGCATTCGAACAGGCGCGCAGCATCGTCGAAAGCGTCGCTGCCGGCCGCCAACTGCCGAGCGAAGGGCTCGCACTGCCGCGCGCGCATGGCCGAGTGCTGGCCCAGGACGCGATCACCGCGATCCCGCTGCCGCCATTCGACAACTCGGCGATGGACGGCTATGCCTTGCGTCACGCGGATCTGGGCAGCGACGGCGACACGGCATTGCGCCTGGTCGGCGAGCAGTTCGCCGGCCTGTCACTGGATCTGCGCATCGGGCCGGGACAATGCTCGCGCATCACCACCGGCGCGCCGATGCCGCAAGGCGCCGATACCGTGGTAATGAAAGAAAATACGCGGATCGACGGCGATACCGTGCGTGTTCTAATCGCACCCAAGCCGGGCGCGCACGTGCGCCGCGCAGGCGAGGATACGAAGATCGGCGACCGCGTGCTGCAGGCGGGACAGCCGTTGACGCCTTCGCGCATCGCTTTGGCCGCGTCGATAGGCATGGCCGCGCTCGAAGTCGCGCAGCGTCCCACGGTGGCGGTGTTCACCACCGGCGACGAGCTGGTCGAGCCGGGACTGCCGTTACGACCGGGCCAGATCTACAACTCCAATCGCGAATTGCTGATGGGCCTGCTGCGCGCCGACGGCCTGGAGCCGACGGCATGGCCGACGCTGCCGGACGATCCGGCGCGTATCGAGTCGATGTTGCGCGACGCGGCGCAGGCATTCGACATCGTGATCACCTGCGGCGCGGTATCGGCCGGCGAGAAGGACTTCATTCCCACCTTGCTGCAATCGCAAGGCCGCGTGCATTTCTGGAAGGTGCGCATGCGCCCGGGGATGCCGCTGCTGTTCGGCGAACTGGAGCGTGCGCTGTTCCTGGGCTTGCCGGGCAACCCGGTATCGGTATTGGCGACCTATCTGACGCTGGGCCGCATGCTGGTCGACGGTTTGCAAGGCAGGGGGGAGCCGCGGCCGCGTTTCTTCGCGCGCCTGTCCGCGCCGTGGCATAAGGCGCACGAGCGTCTGGAGTTCTTACGCGGCCGGTTGCAATCCGCCTCGGACGGCATTCTGCATGTTCAACCGAATCCTGCGGACGGCTCGCACCGGATGCGCGCGGCGGCCGATAGCGATGCGTTGATCGTGTTGCCGGAGCGGGTGGCGGACTATGCGGTCGGCGGCGTGGTGGAAGTGTTGCCGTACTAGCATAGAGAAGCGCGAAGTCAGTTTTTCTTCCCTTTTGCGGGGGAGGGTGCCCGCAGGGCAGGAGAGGGGGCGCGAGCGGAGCGAAGCGTGCTTCTGGTCTTGCTCTGACACGGCGCGAAAAGCCGGCCCCTCTCCCTGGCCTTCGGCCTGTCCCTCTCCCACAGAGGGGAGAGGGAAAACTACGTTTCGTCCGCGTGTGCGATGGGGTCAGTTTTTAGCGCGATAATCTCGAAATGAGCATCCCCGAAATCAGCCCTCGCCAAGCCCAGGAACGCCAAGCGCGTGGCGCGATCCTGATCGACGTCCGCGAAGCGCACGAACGCGCGCTCGGGATGGCGCAATCCGCGCGCGGCGTCGCCAAGGCCGAGCTCGAATCGGATCCGGCGACGCATCTGCCGCAGCGCGACGCGGAAATCCTGCTGATCTGCCAATCCGGCGCGCGTTCGCTGCAGGCTGCGGAGGCATTGCAAGCTCAGGGCTATGCGGACATCGCTTCCGTTCAGGGCGGCACCACGCGCTGGATCGCCGATGGCCTGCCGGTCGCCGAGCCGTCGCAGGATATCGACATGGATTTCCACGACCGCTATTCGCGCCATCTTCGCCTGCCTGAAGTCGGCATGGAGGGGCAGAAGCGGCTCGAAGCCGCGCGCGTGCTGCTGGTCGGGGCCGGCGGGCTCGGTTCGCCGGCCGCTTTCTATCTCGCGGCGGCAGGCGTCGGCACGATTCGCCTCGCCGACGACGACGTGGTGGACCGCAGCAACTTGCAGCGCCAAATCCTGCATACCGATGAGCGCATCGGCATCGCCAAGGTCGAATCCGCGGCGGCCGCGCTGACGGCGCTCAACCCGCGCACGACGATCGAAGCCGTGGCCGAGCGCATCACCAGCGCCAACGTCGAACGCTTGCTCCATGGCGTCGATGTCGTGGTTGACGGCGCCGACAACTTCCCGGCGCGCTACCTGCTGAACGATGCCTGCGTGAAGCTGGGCAAGCCGCTGGTGTACGGCGCGGTGCATCGTTTCGAAGGGCAGGCGGGCGTGTTCGATGCCGGCCGCCATCGCGGCATCGCGCCGTGCTATCGCTGCCTGTTCCCGGAGCCGCCGCCGCCGGAAGCCGCGCCCAATTGCGCCGAGGCCGGCGTGCTCGGCGTGCTGCCCGGCGTGATCGGCCTGTTGCAGGCGACCGAAGCGATCAAGCTGATCCTGGGCATCGGCGAGCCGCTGGCGGGGCGCCTGCTGCACTTCGATGCGCTGTCGATGCGTTTCCGCGAGACGCGGCTGTCGCCCGATCCCGGTTGCGCCGTTTGCGCACCCGGGCGCGCATTCCCGGGTTACATCGACTACGCGGCGTTCTGCGCCGGCGGCTAATCGGGACAAAGAGCCGCGGTCTGAGTCATTGCAGAAAAGCGCTCAGCGACTGGCCGTATTCGGGCTTGTCGTTCAATCCGTTGTGGCCCGTATCGGGCAACGTGACCACCTGCGGCGGCTGGGGCAAAGAGGCGATCAGGCGCGCGGTGCTTTCGGCGGGGATGATCTCGTCGCGATCTGCGCGTACGACCAGCAGCGGCCGCTTGTAGCCGGCAAGATAGGCGGCCGATTCGTAGCGCTGCGTCGACAGCCAGCGCACCGGCAGCCATGGGTAATGGGCCTGGCCGATTTCGGCGAGACTGTCGTACGGCGTGACCAGCACCAATCGGTCGACCGGCCGTTTCGATGCGACATAAGCGGCCACGCCGCTGCCCAGGCTGCGGCCGATCACCGATACCGACTGGCCCGGATGCTGCGACTGCACGCGGTCGAAGACGGCCAGCGCATCGGCGAGCAGCGTTTTTTCGTCGGGTTGCCCATCGCTGGCGCCGTAGCCGCGATAAGCCACCAGGTACACGCTGTGGCCGGGAAACCAGCGTGCGAATTCGTCGCGGCTGTCCTGGATGCTCTCGCCGTTGCCGCCGAAGTAGACGATCGCCTTCGCGCGGCCGGGATTGACCGTCCAGCCGCGCAGGACCAGGCCTTCGCGCTGCATCGAAAAATCGGTCTGCGCAGGATCGACGCGGGTGATCTGAGGGTAATAGATCAAGTCTCGCTGTTTGAAGTACATCAGCGCGCAGAGGCCGGCGTAGACCAGCGCGAGCACGGTTGCCAGCGACCAGACGAATTTCATGGGGCGCCTGCCTTTGGGTGCGCGCGTTGCGCGGCATCGAATGCGGCCAATTGTTCCGGCGTCGCTTCGTGCTGGTGCTTCGCCTTCCATTCCGCGAAAGGCATGCCGTAAATCGCTTCGCGCGCCTCGTCCTTGGTCATGGCGATGCCGCGCGCCTCGGCGGCTTCGCGATACCAGTCGGACAGGCAGTTGCGGCAAAAGCCGGCGAGGATCATCAGGTCGATGTTCTGCACATCCGGGCGTTCGTGCATCAGGTGATGCACCAGGCGGCGGAAGGCGGCGGCTTCGAGCAGGGTGGTTTCGTGGTCGGCGGTCATCGGGATTTACCGGAGATTCGTCATCCCAGCGAAAGCTGAGACCCATTTTGCTGTTGCTTCAGCCGTCATTCCCGCGAAGGCGGGAACCCAGCGACTTTGCGTTTCGGAACAAGATCAAAATGGGTCCCAGCTTTCGCTGGGATGACGGAACGGGGAGAATACGAAGCTCGACTCTAGCGCAGGCCATCCTCCACCGCATGACCGCAAAAATCCTCGACGGCAAACGCATCGCCGATGACCTGCTCGATGGCCTCAAGCGCCAGGTCGACGCCCGCGTTGCCGCCGGCAAGGCTCGGCCGGGATTGGCGGTGGTGCTGGTGGGCAGCGACCCGGCCTCGCAGTCCTACGTGCGCAACAAGCGGCGCGCGGCCGAAAAGGTCGGGATCCGCGCCCTGGACTTCGACTTTCCAACCGGCGCCACCGAGGCCGAGCTGCTGGCCCTGATCGACCGCCTGAACGCCGACCCGGCCGTGCACGGCATCCTGGTCCAGCTGCCGCTGCCGGGCATCCCCGACGCGACGCGTCTGATCCACCGGATCGACCCACGCAAGGACGTCGACGGCTTCCACCCCGAGAACGTCGGCCACCTGGCCCTGCGCCAGTTCGGCCTGCGGCCCTGCACGCCGCGCGGGATCACCACGCTGCTGGCCTACACCGACCGGCCGGTGCGCGGCCAGTCGGCGACGATCGTGGGGGTCAGCAACCACGTCGGCCGGCCGATGGCGCTGGAACTGCTGATCGCCGGCTGCACGGTCACCAGCTGCCACAAGTTCACTCCGCCGGAAGTGCTGCGCCGGCATATCGGCGAGGCGGACATTCTGGTGGTGGCGGTCGGCCGGCCGCGGCTGATCCCGGGCGACTGGGTCAAACCAGGCGCGGTGGTGATCGATGTCGGCATCAACCGGCTGGAAGACGGCCGTCTGGTCGGGGATGTGGGCTTCAGCGAGGCCGCAGAGCGGGCCAGCTGGATCACGCCGGTGCCGGGCGGGGTAGGGCCGATGACCGTGGCGACCCTGATGCAGAACACGCTGGAAGCCGCCGAGGCGGCCGAAGCTTAAAGCCCCTCTCCCACCGGGAGGGTTGGGGGGGGGTCGGCGAAGCCGTGTAGGTTTCCGTCGCGATTTGAATCGTCAGCCTTATGGTTTTCGCACCGCAATCGGAACGCTTCGTCGCTTCGCCGCACCCTCATCCGGCGCTTTCGCGCCACCTCGCTCCGCGCCCCGGCCCTTGCGCATAGCGCAAGGGCGTTCGGCCGCGCGCGCGCCAATGGCTCGCAAGCAGCGCGGCCTCACCCCGGTGGGAGAAGGCCAAAAAGCGTTACAATGGCGCGCTTCTCCCCTCCGGACCGCCCATGCTGCGCATCCAGGCTGAAGCGCTCACCTACGACGACGTATCCCTCGTCCCCGCGCATTCCACCGTCCTTCCCAAGGACGTCTCGCTCGCGACACGTCTCACCCGCGACCTGCGCCTCACTTTGCCCATCGTGTCCGCCGCCATGGACACCGTCACCGAGGCGCGGCTGGCCATCACCATGGCCCAGCTCGGCGGCATCGGCATCATCCACAAGAACCTGTCGTTAGAGCAGCAGGCGGCCGAAGTGGCCCGGGTCAAGAAATTCGAAGCCGGCGTGATCCGCGAACCGTTCACCGTGAGCCCGGAAACGACCATCGGCGAAGTGCTCAACCTCACCCGCGCGCGCAACATCTCCGGCGTGCCGGTCGTCGACGGCGGCCAGCTGGTCGGCATCGTCACCGGGCGCGACATGCGCTTCGAGACCAAGCTCGACGATCCGGTCCGCCACATCATGACCAAGAAGGAACGCCTGATCACCGTGCGCGAAGGCGCCAGCGACGAGGAAGTGCTGCAGCTGCTGCACAAGCACCGCATCGAAAAGGTGTTGGTGGTCAACGACGGCTTCGAATTGCGCGGGCTGATCACGGTCAAGGACATCCAGAAGGCGCGCGACAATCCCAACGCCGCGAAAGATTCGTCCGAGCGCCTGCTGGTCGGCGCCGCGGTCGGCGTCGGCGGCGATACCGAACAACGCATCGAAGCGCTCGCGGCGGCCGGCGTGGACGTGGTGATCGTCGACACCGCACACGGCCATTCGCAAGGCGTGATCGACCGCGTCGCCTGGACCAAGAAAAACTACCCGCACCTGCAGGTGATCGGCGGCAATATCGTCACCGGCGACGCCGCATTGGCATTGATGGATGCCGGCGCGGACGCGGTGAAAGTCGGCGTCGGTCCGGGTTCGATCTGCACCACACGCATCGTCGCCGGCGTCGGCGTACCGCAGATCACGGCGGTGTCCATGGTGGCGGAGGCGTTGCAGGACCGCATTCCGCTGATCGCCGATGGCGGCATCCGTTACTCGGGCGATATCGGCAAGGCGATCGTCGCCGGCGCCTCCACGGTGATGGTGGGCGGCCTGTTCGCCGGCACCGAGGAATCGCCGGGGGAGACCGAACTTTTCCAGGGCCGCAGCTACAAGAGCTACCGCGGCATGGGTTCGCTCGGCGCGATGGAGAAGGGGTCGAAGGACCGTTATTTCCAGGATGCGAGCGATGCGGACAAGCTGGTGCCGGAAGGCATCGAGGGCCGCGTGCCGTATCGCGGGCCGCTGAGCAACGTAGTCCACCAGCTGGCCGGCGGCCTGCGCGCGACGATGGGTTATGTCGGCTGCGCGACCATCGAAGAGATGCGCAAGAAGCCGTCGTTCGTGAAAGTCACCGGTGCCGGGCAGCGCGAGAGTCATGTGCACGATGTGCAGATTACGAAGGAACCGCCGAACTATCGGATGGGGTGAGGTGTTGGCGATTTGCTTTTAAGCCGTCGTTCCCGCGAAGGCGGGAATCCAGTGGCTTTAACGCCGCTCCAGATCGCGGCGAAGGCATCGGCGATATCGCGCGCCCTCACCCAACCCTCTCCCGCAAGCGGGAGAGGGCTAGAACAAAAGCAAAGTCGCTGGATTCCCGCCTTCGCGGGAATGACGGCCTAAAGAAGCAACAAGGATTCGTCAGACACGCACCTATGACCGACCTCCACAGCGACAAGATCCTCATCCTCGATTTCGGCGCGCAGTACACCCAGCTGATCGCCCGCCGCATCCGCGAGATCGGCGTCTACTGCGAAATCTGGGCCTGGGACCACGATCCGGCCGAGATCGCGAAATTCGGGGCGAAGGGCATCATCCTGTCCGGCGGTCCCGAATCGACCACCGAGCACGGCTCGCCCCGTGCTCCGCAAGAAGTCTTCGACAGCCGACTGCCGCTGCTCGGCATCTGCTACGGCATGCAGACCATGGCCAAGCAGCTCGGCGGCGAAACCGAATCGGCCGATTCGCGCGAATACGGCCATGCCGAGGTTTCGTTAGTCGCCGCCGACCGCCTGTTCGAAGGTTTGAAAGACCATCCCGGTTCGCCGCCGCGCCTGGACGTGTGGATGAGCCACGGCGACCATGTTTCCCAGGCGCCGCCGGATTTCACCGTCACCGCCAGGACCGACCGCGTGCCGGTCGCCGCGTTCGCCAACGACGACAAGCGCTGGTACGGCGTGCAGTTCCATCCCGAAGTCACCCACACCAAGTCGGGCCAGGAAATACTGCGCCGCTTCGTGGTCGACATCTGCGGTTGCGAAACCCTGTGGACCGCGGCCAACATCATCGAAGACCAGATCGCCCGCGTGCGCGAACAGGTCGGTTCGGACGAGGTCATCCTGGGTCTGTCCGGCGGCGTCGATTCGTCCGTGGTCGCCGCGCTGCTGCACAAGGCGATCGGCGAGCAACTGACCTGCGTGTTCGTCGACACCGGCCTGCTGCGCTGGCAGGAAGGCGACCAGGTGATGGCGATGTTCGCCGAGCATATGGGCGTCAAGGTGATCCGCGTCGACGCCCACGAACGCTATTTCGAGAAATTGAAAGGCGTCGCCGATCCCGAGGCCAAGCGCAAGATCATCGGCAACCTCTTCGTCGACATCTTCGACGAGGAATCGCACAAACTGGCCAATGCGAAATGGCTGGCGCAGGGCACGATCTATCCGGACGTGATCGAATCGGCCGGCAGCAAGACCGGCAAGGCGCACGTCATCAAGAGCCACCACAACGTCGGCGGCCTGCCCGAGACGATGAAGCTGGGTCTGGTCGAACCGCTGCGCGAACTGTTCAAGGACGAAGTGCGGCGCCTAGGCGTTGAGTTGGGCCTGCCGCGCGAAATGGTCTACCGCCATCCGTTCCCCGGTCCGGGCCTGGGTGTGCGCATCCTCGGCGAAGTGAAGCCCGAATACGCCGAACTATTGGCCAAGGCCGACGCGATCTTCATCGAAGAACTGCGCAAGGCCGATCTGTACGACAAGACCAGCCAAGCCTTCGCCGTGTTCCTGCCGGTGAAATCGGTGGGCGTGGTCGGCGACGCGCGCGCTTACGAATGGGTGATCGCGCTGCGCGCGGTCGAGACCATCGACTTCATGACCGCGCATTGGGCGCATCTGCCCTACGATTTCCTGGGTCGCGTTTCCAACCGGATCATCAACGAATTGCGCGGCGTTTCCCGCGTGGTTTACGACATCAGCGGCAAGCCGCCGGCTACGATCGAGTGGGAGTAGGGCTGGCGCACCAGAATTAATCCAATTAATACAATGAATTAACGCAATATTTTAGAAACTGTCTGAACAGGGTCGATATTCGAAACGCTCGCTCGTCGCCCCATAAGAGACGCCAATGGGGCGAGCTCAAACCAGGAGAAAGACGATGCGAGTCATGGTGTTTGTCAAAGCCGCCGAACTCGGCGATGCGAAGGCCCCCACGCCCGAAGAACTCGAGGCGTTCGCCGCAATGGACCGGTTCACCGAAGAGCTGGTCACGGCCGGCGTCTTCGTCGCCGCAGCGGGCCTGAAGACCGGCGCGGAAGCCAAGCGGATCACCTTCGACGGGACCGAGCTGGCGATCGTCGACGGACCGTTCGCCGAGAGCAAAGAAGTGGTCGCCGGCTTCTCGATTTGGCAGGTTCGGGACATGAACGAAGCTCTGGCCTGGGTGAAGCGAGCGCCGCTGACGGCGGACAGCATCATGGAAATCCTGCCGTTCTACGAGGCCGAAGATCTGGCCGCGTTCGTGACGCCCGAGGAGCTCGCGACGCCCCGTAGCGGCGAGCGCGGAAAGCTCGGCGTCGCCTGACCGTCGGCTCGAGCCGGATTGCTTCCCTTCGGTCTTCGAAGGGGAGTGATCGGGCGACGCGCCGATAGTCCAATGTCGCCACACGACACGTCATCCCGACGCAAGCCGGGATCCAGGCGATCCGTCGAATATTGGCTTTCGACGGAAGTATGTCCTTCAACGCACTGATTTGATTAGCTCTGAGCCATCCGTGACGGCGTTATAAATTAGCGTTGACTAATTAATTAGCATCCGCTAATATTTCTCCCATGGCCGAAAGCACCGCTCTAAACGCCGTCATGCGAACGCTCGCCGATCCCACCCGGCGCGCCGTCTACGAACGCATCGTCGGTGCGGACGAGATCACCGTCGCCGAACTGACCCGCGGCAGCGGCGTGACCCAAGGCGCGGTATCCCAGCACCTGAAATCCTTGAAGCAAGCCGGCCTTGTCGCCGAGCGGCCGGAAGGGCGGAACGTCTACTACCGCGCCCAACCGGCCGGCCTCGCGCCGCTGGTCGATTGGATGAGCCATTACGGCGTCTTCTGGCGCGAACGCTTCGCCGACTTGCGCACTCTATTGAAGGAGATCGACCCATGAACGACGCCGCTCTGGAACCCGTCACGCAGGACATCGTCGTCGACGAGGTGTTCCCGCATTCGCCCGAGACGATTTGGAAAACGCTGACCGACGGCGAGCTGATGGCGCGTTGGATCATGCCGCCGAGCGGATTCGAACCCGTGGTGGGCAAGCGCTTCACCTTCAGCACCATGCCGGCGGGCGAGTGGGACGGCGTCATCCATTGCCAAGTGTTGGAAGTGGTTCCGAACCAGCGTTTCGTCTACGCCTGGAAAGGCGGGCACGAGGACAACGTCGGCTACGGCTCGCGCCTGGAAACGGTAGTCACCTGGACGCTCAGCAAAGCCGGCGAAGGCACGCGTCTGCGCCTGGTCCATTCCGGCTTCGTGTTGCCGAAGAACGATACCGCCTACCAGAACATGAGCGAAGGCTGGAGCAAGGTCATGCATAACCTCGACGCCGTCGCCGCCGAACAAGAGGCTTCGTCCACGCGGCACTGATCCGCGCCGAAGCGATCCATCATCGAGGAGAAAACCATGAGCGATGCCTACATCGGCGGTTGCGCCTGCGGAGCCGTGCGCTACGAGATCGCGGACGAGCCGATTTTCATGAACGAATGCCAATGCCAGCATTGCCGGAAGCGCAGCGGAACGGGCCACGGTTCGTATTTGACGTTTCCCTCCCAGCAGAACGTCAAACTGAGCGGAGAGGCGAAAATCTGGCAGGTCGCCGCGGACAACGGCAACGTCAAATCGCACGCGTTCTGTCCGCAATGCGGCGCGCCGGTGTATCTGACGTTCTCGGCGACGCCGGCGTTCTTTACGATCCATGCCGGCAGCCTGGACGAACCTTCGCTATACCGGCCGCAGGCGGTGACGTTCGCTTCGCGCGCGCAAGCCTGGGATCGCGTCGATCCCGCGTTGCAGAGCTTCGCGGGAATGCCGGAGTAGGCGTGACGGCGTCCGCCTGAAACCCTGGCGCGTGGGAATCACCCCTTGAAACGGCGCCGATCAACTCCACAAATCCGCAAGCCCGGCACGCAGGAAGCTGCGATGCGTGACGCCGGCCCGGCTCCGCTATCCTTGGCGGATTCCGACACCGCGGTATTGCTGGAGACGCGCATGACGCTTTCGCTGTACGACCTGTCCATTCCCGCTTTGATCCGCGGTCTGGAAAACCTGTCCCGCCAGATCGACAAGGCCGCGGCCTACGCGAACGAGCAGGGCATCGACGGCACCGAGTACGTGCAGACCCGGCTGGCCCCGGACATGCTCAACCTGGCCGGCCAAATCCAGCGCGCCAGCGATACCGCCAAGTTCGGCGGCGCGCGCCTGTCGCAAAGCCAGGCGCCGAGCTTCGCCGACGAGGAAGCCACGCTCGACGATCTCAAGCAGCGCATCGCCAAGACTGTCGAGTATCTGCGCAGCGTGCCGGCCGAAACCGTCGACGGCGGAGAAAAGCGCGAGATCCGTTTCAAGGCCGGCCAGCGCGAACTGCATTTCGTCGCCGACGATTACGTGCGCAGCTTCCTGCTGCCGAATTTCTATTTCCATCTGACCACCGCCTACGGCTTGCTGCGGCACAAGGGCGTGCCGCTGGGCAAGATGGATTACCTGGGCAAGATCCAGCCGAGCTGAGCGTCAGCGAGCCGGCGGGTCCACCCGCGGCATGGCCCGCGGCGGACCTTCGCCGCTACGGAAGAAGTCCAGACGGATCACGTTCCCGTGCGCATCGCGGACGGGAACGAAATAGCTGATCTCGTCGGGCACGAAATACAGCCTTCCGCCCGCATCGACCTGCAGCGGGATCGCGCCGCGCCCCTGCCGCTGCGAATAAAGCTTGCCGTCGCGGACGGACAGCGTTTGCAGCGTGTTCTCGTCGTAGCGATAGGTTCCCGCGAGCGTGCGCAAGGCCTCCGGCGACGGCGACACCGGCATTACGTCTGCGTAGGGATCGCCCAATGCGATCGCCGCCAAACGGCGTCCCATCGTCTTCGCGTCGAAGTGGTCGTCGTTGGCGAGGGCGACGATGGTGATGTCCTGTTCTGGCAGATAGGCCAGGATCGAGGAGAACCCGTTGATCTGTCCGGTATGTCCGACCATGGGCTGGCCGCGCACGGTCCAAAGATACATGCCCAATCCATAACGTTCCGAGTTTTGCGGAAGATCGGGCGGTGCAATCATTTCCGCGAACCCTTGCCGTCCGACGGCGCTTCCGTCCGCCAGCGCGCGCATCCAGCGCAGCAGATCGTCGGCGGTGGAAACCAGGCCGCCCGCCGCGGCGGGAATGCTCGAACTGATCGGAACCGGATTGCGCACGACGCGGCTGCGCGAATCGGTGGTGTATCCGGCCACGCGGCGAGGAATCAACGTGGATTCGTCGCCGTAGCGCGTGTCGCGCAAGTCCAATGGCTGGGCGAAAAGTTTTTGCATCGCGACATGCCAGGGCTCGCCGGTGACTTTTTCGATCACCGCGCCCAGCAGGACGTAACCGGCGTTCGAGTAGGCCCAGCGCGTGCCGGGCGCGAAATCCAACGGCCGCTTGCCGATTTCGGCGATCAGCGTCGCGGTGTCGATCTCGCGTCTCGAGAAGCCAGGCTGCGGGTCCGCCGCGGCATCCGAGACGCCGGCGGTGTGGTTCAACAACTGCCGCAAGGTGATCTCGCCGGCGTGCGGAAAATCGGGCAGGTGCGCGGCCAAAGGATCGTCGAGCGACAGCTTGCCCTGTTCGGCGAGTTTCAGCACCGTCGCGGCGGTGAAGATCTTGGTGACCGAAGCGATGCGGAACACGTGCTGCGTCGTCAAAGGAACGCCCAATTCCAGTTGGGCGAGGCCGCGCGCCTCGCGGTAGACCACGCGATCGCCCTTGGCGACGAGCGCGACGACTCCGGGCCCTTCGGGAGCCGCGGCCTGTTCGAGCGCCTTGCGGACGGCCTTCGCGACTGCGGCATCGGAGGGCGGCGAAACGGCGGCGGCATGGCCGGCTCCGGCCAAGATCAAGGCGGCGATACAGGCGAGCAGGCGCATCAGCGGTCTCCGGCGAGTCGGCATATGAGCTGCCCAACGCAAGCGGGCTGCGGCCGTTGACCGCCCATGGCTATCGATGCGCTAGTCTTGCATATGGAATACGCAATCGAGGCTGGCGTGCCGCAGACGGACATAGATCGTCGCTGGATGGAGCGGGCGCTGGCGCTGGCCGATCGCGCCGAACGCGAGGACGACGAAATTCCGGTCGGCGCGGTTTTGGTCGATGCCGCGGGCGTGGCGATCGGCGAAGGTTGGAACCGCAACATCGCCGAATCCGATCCGGCCGCGCACGCGGAAATCGTGGCGATGCGCCAAGCGGGCAGGGCGCTGGCCAACCATCGCCTGGTCGGCTGCACGCTGTACGTGACGCTGGAGCCCTGCGCGATGTGCGCGATGGCGATGGTGCATGCGCGGCTGGCGCGCGTGGTGTACGCAGCATCCGATCCGAAGACCGGCGCGGCGGGCAGCGTGTTCGACTTGCTCGCCGATCCGCGCCACAACCATCGAGTTGAAGTGGTCGCAGGCGTGCTGGCGGAAGAAGCGAGTTCGCGGCTAACCAATTACTTCCGCCGCAAACGCGGCAAGCCACCCCTTTCCTGAAGCTCCGGTTGTTCACCCCCCTTTTGAAAAGGGGGAAGAACGGCGGCAAGCCCCATCATTCCGTTTCGCCCTCGGCCTGCGCGTCCGCATGCTGCTCGCGCTTGCGCATCCGCGCGATCGCATAGCGGTGGTCCATTTCCTCGTTGATCGCGGTGATCGCCAACGTCGATTCCCGCGCCAGGCACAGGCTGGCGGCGAACAGCGCGAGTACGCCGAACACCGCCAGCAAAGTCGGCAGCATGCCGAACCGATAGCCGACGAAGGCGTCGACCGCGACGCTCAGGCTGGTGCCGACGAAGCAGCTGATCGCGCCGTACAGCAACTGGCTGCCGCGCAGGATCAGTACATTGCGGCGGCGCTGCATCGCGATGCGCTGCTCCAGGATGCCGCGGTATTCCGGATCGGAGGTGTCTTCGAGTTCCTTCAGTATCGAACGCAGCCGGTCGATGATCCGCGACAGCCGGTTGTTGGCCGACATCAGCAGCGACGCGGTCGCGGTCAGGAAGAACGCGGGCGCGAGCATCGCGGTTAGGACCGCGTAATGGGCGAAGGCGGCGGCGTTCTGGGGCATGGTGATGGCGGGTGAGGGCGCTGCGCTATGATGCCGCGACCCGGGGCCGGCTGCGAGCTTATGACGTCAATATCCGAAAACGATGGCCGCCTGATCTGGATCGACCTGGAAATGACCGGGCTCGACACCGACAACGATTCGATCCTCGAGATCGCCACCGTGGTCACCGATTCGCAGCTCAACATCCTGGCCGAAGGCCCGGAGTTCGCGATCTCGCATCCGCTGGCCGCGCTCGAGGCCATGGACGAATGGAACCGCACCCAACACGGCAAGTCCGGCCTCTGGAAGCGGGTGCTGGAGCTGGGCGTTCCGATGGCCGAAGCCGAGCGGCGCACGCTGGAATTCCTGCAGCGCTGGTTGAACCCGAGGCAGTCGCCGATGTGCGGCAACTCGATCTGCCAGGACCGCCGTTTCCTGCACCGGCAGATGCCGGCGCTGGAGAAGTTCTTCCACTACCGCAATCTGGACGTCAGCACGATCAAGGAGCTGGCGCGGCGCTGGGCCCCCGAAGTGCTCGCCGGCGTGAGCAAGCAGGCGGCGCACACCGCGTTGAGCGATGTGCGCGATTCGATCGAAGAACTGCGCCATTACCGGCAGGCGATGGGCAAGTTTTCAAGCAACCGGGAGCACGACACATGAAGAACCACATTTTCTGGGCGACCTTCCTTCTGCTCGCCATGCCGGCGTCGAATGCCGGTGCGCAGCAACCGGCCGCGAAGCCGGAGCCGGCCCAGGCGAAAGCGGCGTCCGCGTTACCGGCGGGCATGAAGCAATACTGGTTCGTGATGCTCAAGCGCGGCGCCAAACGCGACCAGGCGCCGGAGGAAAGCGCCAAGCTTCAGGCCGGACACATGGCCAACATCAAGGCCTATGCCGAAGCCGGAAAACTTCAGATCGCCGGGCCTTTCATGGACGACGGCGACTGGCGCGGCATCTTCATCCTGGATGTGCCAGATCGTGCGGCCGCCGAGAAAATGTGCGCAGACGATCCGGCTGTGAAGGCGGGACGCTTGGCCTGCGAAATACACCCCTGGCTGTCCGAACCGGGTGCGGCCCTGAAATAGGCGTCTGCGCAGGCACGGCGCTTATGCTTTTCGTAGGTGCGAATTTATTCGCACGCTTTGCGCGAAAGATCAAAGGCGTGCGAATAAATTCGCACCTACGAAAGCAGCGGAGCAGGCCCCGCTCTACAAAAGCGTCAGGATGCTTTGGACTTGGCCAGGCGTAGCCAGGTATCGACGACGGTATCCGGATTCAACGAAACCGATTCGATCCCTTCCTGCATCAGCCACTCCGCTAGATCCGGGTGATCGCTCGGGCCCTGGCCGCAGATGCCGACGTATTTGCCCTTGGCACGCGCCGACTTGATCGCCATCGAGAGCAGCTTCTTCACTGCCGGATCGCGCTCGTCGAACAGGTGGGCGACGATGCTCGAGTCGCGATCCAGGCCGAGCGTGAGCTGGGTCAGGTCGTTGGAACCGATCGAGAAGCCGTCGAAGATCTCCAGGAATTCGTCGGCCAGCAACGCGTTGGACGGCACTTCGCACATCATGATGATCTTCAGGCCGTCCTTGCCCTGTTCGAGGCCGTTCTTCTTCAGCACTTCGACGACCTTGCGGCCCTCGTCCAGCGTGCGTACGAACGGGATCATCACCCACAGGTTGTCCAGGCCCATCTCGTTGCGCACCTTGCGCACGGCCTTGCATTCCAACGCGAAGGCGTCGGCGAACGAGGCATCGACGTAGCGGCTGGCGCCGCGGAAGCCGATCATCGGATTCTCTTCGTGGGGCTCGAAATTACTGCCGCCGATCAGGTTGGCGTATTCGTTGGACTTGAAGTCCGACAAGCGCACGATCACCGGATGCGGCGCCACCGAGGCGGTCAGCGTGGCGATGCCTTCGGCCAGGCGATCGACGTAGAAACTGACCGGATCGGCATAACCGGCGGTCTTGGCGTCGATCTTCTTTTTGGTATCCGCGTCCTGCCTGTCGTACTGCAACAGCGCGTTGGGATGCACGCCGATGTGCGCGGCGATGATCATTTCCAGGCGCGCCAGGCCGATGCCGGCGTTGGGCAGCATCGCGAAATCGAACGCGCGCTCGGGGTTGGCCACGTTCATCATGATCTTCAGCGGCGCCGGCGGCATCGACGCCAGATCGGTGGTGATGCGCTCGAACGGCAGCGAGCCGGCATAGATGTAGCCGGTGTCGCCTTCCGAGCAGCTGACGGTGACTTCGCTGCCATCCGCGATCAGATCCAGCGCATTGCCGGTGCCGACGACTGCCGGCACGCCGAGCTCGCGGGCGATGATCGCCGCATGGCAGGTGCGGCCGCCGCGGTTGGTGACGATGGCCGCAGCGCGCTTCATCACCGGCTCCCAGTCCGGATCGGTCATGTCCGCAACCAGCACGTCGCCGGGCTGCACGCGATTCATGTCGTCCAGGCTGCGCACCACGCGCGCTACGCCGCTGCCGATCTTCTGGCCGATGGCGCGGCCTTCGGCGACTACGTCGCCGCGTTTTTCCAGGTGGAAGCGCTCGATCTGGGTGGCATGGCCGCGCGATTTCACCGTTTCCGGACGCGCCTGGACGATGAACAACTTGCCGCTGACGCCGTCCTTGGCCCATTCGATGTCCATCGGGCGCTGGTAGTGCTTTTCGATCACCAGGGCCTGCTTGGCCAGTTCGTGAACGTCTTCGTCGCTGATCGAGAATTTGTTGCGCAACTCGGCGGGCGTGTCCTCGTTTCGCACGCGCTCGCCGGGCTTGTCGGAATAGACCATGCGGATCTGCTTGGCGCCCAGCGAACGGCGCAGGATCGCCGGCTTGCCCTTCAGCAGCGTCGGCTTGTAGACGTAGAACTCGTCCGGATTCACCGCGCCCTGCACGACGTTCTCGCCCAGGCCGTAGCTCGAAGTGATGAAGACCACCTCGCGGAAGCCTGATTCGGTGTCCAGCGTGAACAGCACGCCGGAGGCGCCGACATCCGAACGCACCATCAGCTGCACGCCGGCGGACAGGAACACGTCCTCGTGCTTGAAGCCGTGGTGCACGCGGTAGGCGATGGCGCGGTCGTTGTAGAGGCTGGCGAAGACTTCCTTCACCTTGCGCACCACATCGTCCTCGCCGGTGACGTTGAGGAAGGTTTCCTGTTGGCCGGCAAAACTGGCGTCGGGCAGGTCTTCGGCGGTGGCCGAAGAGCGGACCGCCACCGCGATTTCACCGCCGCCGTTCTCGGCGCTGAGCTTTTTGTAAGCGGTGCGGATGTCCGCATCCAGCCCTGGTTGCAGCGGCGCATCGATCACCCAGCCGCGGATCTCGGCGCCGGCCTTGTTCAGCGCCGGCACGTCCTCGACGTCCAGCGTCGCCAGCCGGTCGAAGATGCGCTGGTGCAGATCGTTATGGGCGATGAAGTCCTTGAAAGCGTCCGCGGTGGTCGCGAAGCCGCCCGGCACCGAAACCCCCAGCTTGGCCAGGTTGCCGATCATCTCGCCCAGCGAGGAGTTCTTGCCGCCCACTTGGGCCAGATCGGTCAGTCGCAGGTCGTGCAGCCAAAGGATATTGGCGCTCAGGGGTTGATCGCTCAAAACAGGCTCCGGGGTTTCTAAAGGGCAGGGGAGGGGCGGGCAGGGCCGGCCGAAGTTGTTATTTTAGCAACCCGGCCCGCCGCGGCGCTCATCACGGTTCAGGAAAACGTTTACGCATGTCCATGACGCGCCCGGTTTTCTACGTTTCCGACGGCACCGGCATCACCGCCGAGACCATCGGCCACAGCCTGCTGACCCAGTTCACCGACCACCGCTTCGTCACCGACCGCATCCCGTTCGTGGATACGCCGGAGCGGGCGCGCGAGATCGCCGGCCGCATCCGCGACATCGGGCTGTCGCACGGCACGCGGCCCATCGTGATCAATTCCTGCGTCGATCCGGAACTGTCAGCACTGGTCGCCGAGAGCGGGGCGCTGATGCTGGACATCTTCGCGCCGTTCATCGAGCCGCTGGAACGCGAGCTGGGCACCATGCGCCAGTCGCGCGTCGGCCAGGCCCACGGCATGGCCGATTTCGAGACCTACCACCGGCGCATCAACGCGATGAATTTCGCGCTGACCCACGACGACGGCATCGCGGTGAATTACGACGAGGCCGACGTGGTCCTGGTCGCCGTCTCGCGTGCCGGCAAGACGCCGACCTGCGTGTATCTGGCGCTGCATTACGGCATCGCCGCGGCCAACTATCCGCTGACCGAAGAGGATCTGGAGCACGACCGTCTGCCGGCCCGGCTGCGCAATTGCCGGCAGAAGCTGTTCGGATTGACCATCGATCCGGTCCGCCTGCAGCAAATCCGCCAGGAACGCCGTCCCAATTCGCGCTATGCGCAGCTCGAGACCTGCAAGCGCGAAGTGGCAGCGGCCGAAGCCCTGTTCAGGGCGGAACGGATTCCGGTGCTGAGCACCACCAATACGTCGATCGAGGAGATCGCCAGCAAGGTGCTGACGACGCTGGGGATCCACCGCGAGATGTACTGACGGCAAGGCCTTGTAGAAGCGACGGCTTTCGTAGGAGCGGCTTTAGCCGCGAGCTCTTTCCAACACGCTGCGATCATGTGGGAAAGGGCTCGCGGCTAAAGCCGCTCCTACAAAGGGAAGGACGCAGCGGCTGGGAAAACGAAAAGGCCGCCCGAAGGCGGCCTTTATCGTTTCGCGAAGGACTCCTAAGTTAACGTCGCCGCGCCATTCCGTCAATGCTGCCGCACGCAAGATTTCGCGTGTAGCATCGGGCCCATGCGTACCGTTGCGCTCCGCCGCAAAAGCATTCCCCGGATCGGCCGTTTCGGCTGGCTGATGGGGTTGTATGCGGAAAATCATGCCAAACTGACGCGGCTGTTCGAACCAGCCGATTTGGCCGTAGGCGCGTATCGCTCCAGCATCGGCGACGGGCTGGACCTGCAAGTCGACGTGATCGAACAGCACCGCTTCACGGTCGAATTACGCCTGACTTACGCCTTGGCCGATCCGCTTACCGGCGAACCCGATCCGTCCGCATTCGTGCGCCTGTACCGCGACGCGCGCCAGGCCGAAGCTACGCACTGCTACGTCGGGCGGCGCTGGCAGGATGTGATCGGCATGTATCCGCCGCCGGCCGAAGTGATCGGTCACCGTTTGCGCATGAACACTTTCCTGGGCAAGTGGCTGGATTACCTGGCCGAACGTGGCCATGGCGTGGCGACGTTGCGCGCTTTCGAAGCGGCCGAACGCGCCGCCTCTTGAAGTAACTCGCACGAGACCGAGAAAGAAGCTGTCATCCCTCACTGCGTTCGGAATGACAGCTCTTGTCGGCCTTTTTAGAGCGATTACCTGGCCTCGTCCCGCTGCAATTCGACCCAATACGGAAACATCGCCATGCTCTCCGACGTCTTGCGCCAGGCGACGATTTCGCCGTCGATGCGGTCGCCGCGCAGTTTGAGATTCAACGACAGCTGATCCAGCCGTTCGCGGATCGTATCCGCGCTGCCGATATGGCCGTGGCTTTCGCCCGACACCAGGCCGTCGATAAGGCCGAAATCGGCGATCGGCCGCGCGTCGCCGTTTCCGACGGATAAGGTGCCCGTCGATGCGTCGGTCACGCTCAATACCACCGGAAGACGTTTTCCCTGCGCGACCATGGTTCCGCGCCAGACGCCGGCATAGTCTTCGACGGGCCGCAGCGGCTGCAGGGGCGGGCTGGGCGGCGTCGGGATGCCACGCCAGTCGTCGACGACGGTGCGCAGCATGCGATCGCGCACGCCATCGATGAAGCCGGGCCCGCCGCGGCGGTTGCTGAGCACGATGCAGGCCACGCCGGCCGAAGGCACCAGCACGAATTCGGTTTTGACGCCCGATTGGCCGCCGCCGTGATACAGCACTTCCGGCCTGCCGGGCTGGCGCAATACCTGCCAGCCCATGCCGTAGTAGAAGCCTCCAGGCGCGACCGTGGTGGCGGGGCGGTGCAATTCGTCCAATTGCGCCTTGTCCAGGATCCGCGCCGAGGCGTCCAGCCCTTGGCCGCCGAGATGAAGCATGGCGAAGCGGGCGAGATCGTGCGCGCTGGCGTACAACTCGCCCGAGCCCGGCGTTGCGGTCAGATAGAACGGCAGCGGCTTCCCGTCGTCCGCATAACGCACCGCCATCTCGGCGCGGCGCGAAAGATCGGTATCGAAGAAGCTGTCGTTCATGCCCAGCGGCCGCAGCACGCGGTCGCGCAGGTATCGTCCGAATTCTTGTTTGGATCGCCTGGCCACGATCTCGGCCAGGATGCCCATCGCCAGATTGGAATATTCGTAGCGTTCGCCGACCGGCGCGACCAGGCGGCCGTAGTCGCGCACCAGTTCGGGGATGCCGGGCTGCACCGCATCGCCGCCTTCGGGATACATCGCGAAGAACGTCGGCAACCCGGAAGAATGCGTCGCCAGGCGCCGCACGGTGGCCTGCTGCGCCGGACCGTTCGCGTCGACGATCTTTTCCGCGCCGAGATAATCGTTGGCGGGCCGGTCGAGGTCGAGTTCGCCCGCTGCGGCAAGCGTCATCAGCGCGGTAGTCGTGAACGGCTTCGTAGTGGATGCGACCGAAAATGCGGTATGCGCGGTGGCCGGCCGGCGCGCTTCCCGGTCAGCCCAGCCGAAGCCTTGTTCCCAGACGATCCTGCCGTCTTTTACCAAGGCTACCGATACGCCGGTCAGGCGGCCCGCAGCGATCTCGGTTTCGATGTCCGAGCGGATAGATGCGTAAGGATCGGACTTCGTCGTTTCGGCTGCGGCGGACGTCGCGTAAGCCGCGGTTGAAATAAGAAGGCAAAGCAAGCGCATCTTGCGCGCAGCGCGGGTCGACAGCATCGATACGTTTCCGTGATTGCGGCTTGCGACCGCTCGATCATGGGATGCGCGATCGCACGGGCTCGTTTAAAACGCGTGCGGCGAAAAAGAAAAAAGGCCCGGTTGCCCGGGCCTGAACTTACTCGAAAAGTTGGCGTCCCCACGGGGATTCGAACCCCGGTCGCTACCGTGAAAGGGTAATGTCCTAGGCCTCTAGACGATGGGGACGCTGTGTAGCCGGTGACGACGGCGAGGCTGCCGTGCGTATCCTTCCGAAACTTTTGGTGGAGCCAGGCGGGATCGAACCGCCGACCTCCTGCATGCCATGCAGGCGCTCTCCCAGCTGAGCTATGGCCCCACGGGCTGGAAAGCGCGAAATTTTAACGGGCGGGGTTTCGTAGCGTCAAGCTAAAACCAGAAACGGACGCCGGCGACCCACTGGGCCTCGCTGCGATCGCCCCCGGCCGCCTGGGCCAAGTCCGCGGTCGCGCCGAATTTGCGGGACCAGACGTAGCCCAGATAAGGCGCGAATTCCCGCCGGATTTCGTAGCGCAGGCGCAAACCGAACTCGGCATCGCTCAAGCCCTGGCCGATGCCGTTCTCCGGATCGTCGCGCGAATAGAGGTTGACCTCCAATTTGGGCTGCAGGATGAACCGATTGGTCAGCAACAGCTCGTACTCGGCCTCGGCGCGCGCCGCCAGCCGGCCCGAGTCGCCGACGTAGGCGGTTGCGGCCGCTTCGAATTTGTAAGGCGCCAGCCCCTGCACGCCGAACGCTGCCCAGTCGCGCGGGTGGCCTTGGCCGAAGTCGTGGCGGACCCCGAGCATCGCGTCCCACCACGGGCCGGTAGCGTGGCCCCAGAGCAGTTCGATGTCGCCGTGCTCGGTGCGGCCGTCGCGGCGTTCGCCCTCGCTGCGCAGCCAGAGCCGGTCGTCGACGCGGCCGAGCCAACTGCGCAGGTTCCAGGCCAGGCCGGCGTCGTCGCCGGAAGTCCCGGACGAACGCTGCCATTCCAACTCGTCGAATTGCAGCATGCCGATCACCGGGTCGTCGTCCATGTGGTCGCGCATGTCCATGCCGTGCAAATCGGGAAATGCGGCGGCGCGTTCTTCCGTGGTCGGTGCCGGTAGCGGGGCAGGGGAGGTGGCCTGCGGTTTGTCGGACGCCGACGGCTGCGAGGACATCTGCGACATGTCGTGGCCTTCGTGCTGCGCGAGGGCAGGCAACGCGAAACACATCAAGAACAGCAACACCGCTGTTCCCCCCTTTGAAAAAGGGGGGCAGAGGGGATTTGCTCTTGCCGTTGCTGTTGTTGCTCTTCGTAGGAGCGGCTTCAGCCGCGAGCTTTTGATGTTCCGCGGGCGCTCGAAGAGCTCGCGGCTGAAGCCGCTCCTACGAAAAGCGAAGGCAGGGGCAAGATCAGAATCAAAAGCAAATCCCTCCTGGCCCCCCTTTTTCAAAGGGGGGAACAGCATTGCCAGCAAGCGCAAGCGGCTCATGCGTCCACCCGCACTTCGCGGAACATGCCCAACTCCATATGCAACAGCATGTGGCAGTGGTAGGCCCAGCGGCCGAGCGCGTCGGCCGTGACGCGGTAACTGCGCACGTGTCCGGGCGGCACGCTGATGGTGTGCTTGCGCACGTGGAATTCGCCGTCGGCGTTCTCCAGATCGCTCCACATTCCATGCAAATGGATCGGATGCTCCATCATCGTGTCGTTGACCAGCACGATGCGCAAGCGTTCGCCGTAGTTCAAGCGTACCGGGTCGGCTTTTGAGAAAGGGATGCCGTCGAAGCCCCAGGTGTAGCGTTCCATGTTGCCGGTGAGGTGCAACTCGATCTCGCGGCCCGGCTCACGGCCGTCCGGATCGGCGAACGTGCTTTTCAGGTCCGCGTAACTCAGCACGCGGCGCCCATTGCCGCGCAGGCCGATGCCTGGGTCGTCCAGCGCACGCGACGGCGTCATGGTCTGCATGTCGACCGCGGGATTGCCGGTTTCGCTGGCCGGATGCGCGATCATCCCGCCGCTCATGTCGTGCCCGGCATGCTGCATGGCGGGCATCTTCATATCGGCGCCGCAGCCGCCTTCCATGCCTTTCATCTGCGACATGTCGTGGCCCGCCATGCCGCCGTGGCCCATGTCCTGCATCGTCAGGATCGGGCGCGGATCCAGCGGCGGCACGTCCGCCTGCAGGCCGGACCGCGGCGACAGCGTGGCGCGCGCATAGCCGCCGCGGTCCATCGCCTGGGCGAAGATCGTGTACGGCCGTTCGGCAGGTTCGACGACCACATCCAGCGTTTCGGCCACGCCGATGCGGAATTCGTCGACGCTGACCGGATGCACCGGCTGGCCGTCGGCGGCGACCACCGTCATCCTCAAGCCGGGGATGCGCACGTCGAAGAAGGTCATCGCGGAGCCGTTGATGAAACGCAGCCGCACTTTTTCGCCGCGTGCGAACAACGCCGTCCAGTTGGCCGCCGGCGGCGCGCCGTTGACCAGATACGTGTACGTGAGGCCGGTGACGTCGGCCAGATCGGTCGGGCTCATCCGCATCCTGCCCCAGGCCTTGCGGTCGGCGACGGCGGCATCGAAGCCGTCGCGCCGCGCGTCGCGGAAAAAGTCGCCGACGGTGCGCTTGTGCAGGTTGTAGTAGTCCGATTGCTTGCGCAGCTTGCGGACGATGGCGTGCGGGTCCTCGTCGCTCCAGTCCGACAGCAGGATCACGTGGTCGCGGTCGGCGGCGATGGGATCCGGTTCCCGCGGGTCGATCACGATCGCGCCGTACACGCCGACCGCTTCCTGCAGGCTGGAGTGCGCGTGGTACCAGTAGGTGCCCGCCTGGCGCACCCGGAAGCGGTACAGATAGCTTTCGCCGGGCGCGATGCCGTGGAAGCTGAGCCCGGGCACGCCGTCCATGCCGGCCGGCAGCAGGATGCCGTGCCAATGCAGCGAAGTGTCCTCGCGCAGGCGGTTGCCCACGCGCAGTTCGACCGTATCGCCTTCGCGCCAGCGCAGCGTGGGCGCCGGCAGCGAGCCGTTGACGGTTTTCGCCCAGGCGGATTTGCCGGTGAGGTTCACCGGGCTGGCGCCGACGCTCAATTCGAAGCGGATTCCGCGCAGTTCGGGTACGACAGGCGCTGCCGGATTCTGGGTGCGGCCATGGCCGGGCCAAGTCGCCAGCAGCGGCAGCGCGGCCAAGCCGGTGACGAACTGCCTGCGTTCGGTATCGAATCGATATCGCTTTTCAGTCATTGAGTTAGGACAGCTTTTTAATGTCGTGGGCCAGGACGGCATCGACGATCGGGCAACCCTGTACCGGCCCGGTGCCGGAGCATTCCTTCACCAAGCGGCCCAGGCTGTCGCGCATGGCCGCCAACTGGGCGATTTTCTCTTCGATGTCATCCAGCCGGTGCTGAGCCAGCGCCAGCACCTCCGCGCGCTCGCTGTGGTTGTCGGACGCCAGCCTCAGCAGTTCGCGGGTTTCATCCAATGTGAAGCCTAAAGCCTTGGCCCGCCTGATAAAACGCAGCCGCTCGAGGTCGTCCGAACCGAACATCCGGTAGCCCGACGCCGTGCGCTGCGCAGCCGGCAGCAGTTGCAGCCGTTCGTAGAGACGGACGGTATCCACCCCGACGCCGGCACGTTCCGCGATTTCTCCGATCCGCATGGTCTGGTCGCCGCTTTCTTTCATTGGAAGGACGGTTATTTTGAACCCTGGACCTGACTCCAGGGTCAAGGCGCTTCGCCCAAACAAAAAGCCCGACGCGAAGCCGGGCGTTTTTGCTGCGGCCAGGACGACCGGGCAGGGCAAGTCACCAACCGATGCCGTAACCCGCCCCCACGCTGTCCTCGCCATCGCCGCTCATGGCACCGCCGATGGTGAACGCCGCGCTGTCGCCGATGGCCCGCTGGTAGCCGATGGCGAGCGCTGCGTGACCGGCCTGCGTACCGGCGCCGATGGCCAGGCGGTTCTGCATGCGGATGCCGGCCGCGCTCGCGGTCATCTGCGCCATGGCCGTGCCCATCGCGCCGATCCGGCTGATGCGCTTGTCCTGGTTGACGAAGCGGTCGTCGATTTCACGGCGCAGTCCGCCCAAATCCAGACCCAACGCTTGGATGCGCGAATCCGCATAAGCGTTGGCCTGCGTCAACGTCTGCGCATCGCCAGCCTGCACCTGGCGTACGTTGGCGGCGTCGGTCGCCGCGGCGCCGTCGGCAACGTTCACGACCTGGCGTTCCGCGCCGTTCGCGCCGACCGATACGGAGTTGGCGCGATCGGCCACCGAACCCTGGCCCAACGCGACGCTGTTGTCCGCGGTGGCTTGCGCGAACGCGCCGATCGCGGTGCTGTTGACGGCCGTGGCGTCGCTGTTGCCGCCGATCGAGGTCGTGCGGTCCAGCGCCGCATTCGCGAGCCAGCCGCTGGCTGTCGCATTGCTGCCCAGCGCCTGCGCGCCGCTGCCCACCGCGGTGGCGAAACGGCCCGAAGCGACCGTGGTGAACGTATTGGCGCCGAGCACCGTGCGGCCGCCGATCGCGGTGCTGCCTTCGCCGGTGGATTGCGCGAAAGAACCCACGGCCGTCGCGCCTTGTTGCGTGGCGTCGGTATTGCCGCCGAGGGCGGTGGTGCGGTCGGTCGACGCGGTCGCGAGCCAGCCGTTGGCCGTGGCCACCGTGCCGAGCGCCTGCGCGCCGCTGCCGACGGCGGTGCCGAACAGGCCGGTGGCGCGGGTGCGTTCGTCGTCGCTGATCGCGCCATCGTTGTTTCGGTCCAGCACGGCACCGATCGCAACCGTGCCGTTGTTGGTCGCCACGCTCTGGGCCCCGGTAGCGATCGCGCCGTTGCCTTGCGCCAGGCTGTCGTGGCCGGCGGCGAACGTGTTCGCGCCGTCGGCGTTGCTGGCCGCGCCGATGGCGACGCTGTTGTCGCTGGTCACGATGCTGCCCTGGCCCAGCGCGACGGAGGCATTGCCTTCGGCATTGGCGTTGCCGCCCAGCGCGATGCTTTCGTCGCTATTGACCCGCGCCCCGGTGCCGATGGCGACCGAATCGGTGCCGGTCGCGGTGCTGCTATTGCCGATGGCGATGCTGTTCAAACCGCCGGCGGTCGCGGAAACGCCGGTGGCCACGCTGTTTGCGCCGGATGCCGTCGCGAACACGCCGGAAGCGGTGCTCGCAGCACCCGATGCGTCGGATCGGAAGCCGATCGCCGTGCTGCTGTCGCCCGTCGCATCGCTACCGCTGCCGATCGCCGTGGCCTGGAATTGCGCCGTAGAATTGACGCCCACCGCGATGCTGGCCTCGCCTTGCGCACGAGCCGCAGCGCCGAACGCGGATGCGCTATTGCCGCTGGCTTCGCTGTTGAACCCCGCAGCGATCGAAGCAGGCCCGCTCGCCTCGCTCGAATTGCCCAATGCGACCGCACCGAAGTCGTCCGCGAAACTGTTCTCGCCGAACGCGCTGCTTCTCTCGCCGAGCGCTTGGGAGCCTTGGCCGACTGCCGTACTGAACTCGCCGGTCGCACGCGTCAGTTCGCCGACGGCGGTGGATTGCGAGCCGCTGGCCAGGCTGTTCGCGCCCAGCGCTACACTGAAATCGGAGCCTGCATTGCTGCCTTGGCCGAACGCGCTGCTGTTCTCGCCGAGCGCCTTGCTGCTGAAACCGACGGCGGTAGCCGACGCTCTGAGCGCTTGGCTGTCCGCACCGACAGCTGTGGTGAAGTCGTCCAACGCATCGGAGTCCGAACCCACCGCGGTGCTTTTGAAGCCATCGGCGAAGCTGTTGCTGCCCAACGCGGTAGCTTCCTCGGCGACGGCTTCCGCGGCTTGACCCACCGCAGTGCTGAACAAACTGTCGGCCTCGCTGAAAGCGCCGATCGCGGTACTGTCGCTGCCGGTGGCCTGTGCGCCCGATCCGAATGCACTCGCATCGAAATTGCTGGCTACTGTCGCCGTACCGCCGAACGAGCCGCCGAATGCGGTGGCGGTATCGGTGCTCGCGACCGCATCGGTGCCGCACGCGACGGCACCCACGCCGTTTGCGGTCGTATTGGTGGTGCCTGCGCAGGTTTCGCCGGCCATCGCCTGATTGGCGATGCCCAATGCGAGCATCACGGCGAACGCGAGACGGGCAGGGCGGTTGATGCGTGGGGCGGGGGAGGGGCGTGTGTAGGACATAAAGGCTTCCTTGGCTTAACGCAAAAAGGAGTCGAACGATTCCCCGCTGTCATGCGGCATCGGTTTCGTCCGTGCAGTCGGATTCGTGCAGGCCGTATCGATACCGGCGCGCGCCATCGCGCGACGCGGGATCCGAAGATCACGCGGCCTGGGCGTTGAAATCCTTCCTTCGACGACGATCGCAACAAACAAGCGCGATACGGCAGCCCGTCATCGAAGGCGGCGTATTGTGGAAATCGTCACGGTTCGGCGACACGGCAAAACGTACGGGAACAAGTCCTGCCAATCGCAAGGTCGCGGGCCTGCAATTGATCAGGCGATGAATTTGTCGACAGCCCGGCGGCGGCGCTTCTTCTGCTGGCCGGCATCCGCAACGACCAGCACGTCGCCGAAATCATGATCGGCGCTTCGGTTCATTAGGTGCACGCATTGAGAAGACCTTGCGCGCGTGGATGGCCGCGGCGCCTTCCTTCGTTGCCTTCGAGGACTACGACACGATCGTCGTGCACGCCGATACGATGCGTCGGCCGCCGATCCAAGTCGTTGATCGGGGTTGGGAGGTCTGAGGAAGTATGGGCGTTACCGGCTGAGCCAGCCTGCTAAGTCAATGATTAATTACATAATATACATTATGCGAAATTAAACATAGCCCAGCGCTTTGTCTGTTTAGGGCTCGCCAGCCCTTCTATGGAGATGGATACTGACCTCAGGCCTCGACCAAGCCGCCCTTCCCATGTAGAAACCGCGCACTTTTGAGGCAGGCGATTCTGCTTTTCGCAGACGGCGTCGAAAATCCTGCGGAACGTCGACACTCAGTAGAGATTTGTACATCTCGCTTATGAAGAAGGAATCGGCGTTGGGGTCAACCGGCGTGGAGCTGGTCCACGCCGGCTTGTTGCCCCAAGCCATCCCATTGCCTGGAGCTACCAACGCACGCGCATGCCCAAATTGAGCCCGCGCTGCTCGTAATCGCTACCTTTCAGATCCTGGCCGATCGAAATCGCGCCGAAGAAGCTGACGTTGCGGTCGACCGCGGCTTCCACGCCGGCGTCCAGGTTCGCCGATGTTCCCAGGTCGTGACCCGGGAACGCGCTCGGCGCGACGCCCGATTGCGCCACGCGCAAGCCGTTGTCGTTGCCGCCGAACGTGCTGTGCACCGCGAGCGTAGCCCAGGGCCGGATCTGCGCCCCACCCGCGGTGTCGAACGCTTTCTCCACGCGCAGCGCGGCGCGCGCGGTGGCGACCAGGTCGTCGTCGAAACTGAGCTGGCGGCCGGCCGCATCGGTCTTGCCGTCCCATTGCACGCGGCTGCCGGACAGTTGCACCTGCGGTTCCAGCGTCCAGCCGTTGTCCAGGCGATAACGGTGGCCGTAGCGGGCGCTGAGCGTGAGGGTGTCGGCGTCGATGCGGTCGGCGAAACCGTCGGCCGTGCGCACTTCCGCGCGCGGACGCTGGCCGGTGAGCACCAAATCCATGTAGTTCCCGTTGTCCCACTCGCTGGTGCCGTACAAACCCACGATCGGCGTATCGAGGTCGATGCGCGCCGGACCCATGCCCGCGACCGCGCTCGAGTTGACGCCGGTGGCCCAGTACACGCTGTGCATGTAGCCGAGATACGCGCCGCCGCGCAGCACCGAATTTTCGCGCTCCATCACGCCGTCGACGCCGACGTACAGACCGGTATCGTCGCCGGTCACTTCGAAGCCGGGATCGGCGCCCAGTTCGACTTCCGTCGCGGCCACCGCGACCCACACGCCGCGGCAATCGTCGATGAGATCGGTGCCGGCGTTCTCCGAACGGTTGCGTTCCTCGCCGCACTGCGGCCGTTCGGCGCCGCGAGCGCCGGCCAGGCGCTGGTGCGCCAAGTCGTCGCCGCGCTGGCTCATCAGCGCGCCCAGACCCGGCAGCGCGCCGTAGCCGGCGATTTCCGGCAGCACATCCGTGCCGCCCTCGCCCGTGCTCAGATACCAGTTGCGGTCGCTCTGCTGACCGAACTCCCAGGCGAGCGGACTGCCTTCCAGACGCACGACGCCGTCGGCCGAATCGGGCACGAAGCTGCCCGCCGTAGCGGTATTGTCGTTCGGACTGGCGATCACCCGGATCGAGGTCGTGCCCTCGCCCGGGCTGCTGCCGTCGCTGGCGAAAGTCACGCGCGTGGTGCCCGTCACGTCGCCGGCGATGTCCAGCCCGCCCGAAGTGGCGTCGCCTGGCGACACCGTCAGCGTCAGTGCGCCGTCGTTGCTGCTGTAACTGCCGCCGATCGCGAAGCGGTTGGCGCCGACCTCGATCAGGCCCGCGTTCTCCACGCTGCCGCCGATGGACGCGCCGGCATTGGCGACCAGTCGCGACGTGCCATCGATTGCCAGCGAGCCGCTGGGCATGAAGCTCGTGCCGAGGGTGAGCGAGCTGTCCTGCAGCAACTCGACGCGCTCCCATTCCACGATACCGGCGGCGTTGCCGTCGTCCAGGTCCAGGCCGCTGAAGCTCAGCAGATCGCTGCCGCCCACGCCGCCATGCACGCCGGCCAGGCCGCTGATGTCGCCGCCGACGAAGCGCGCGGTATCGTTGCCTGCGCCGAAGGAGAGCGCGCCGCTCACGGCGCCCATCGAAGTGAAGCTATCGTCGCCGGCGGTGCCGCTGTAGATGCCGGCGATCCGAAGCGTCGCGCCTGCGGCCACGGTGCTGTTCTGGGCCGCGACGCTGCCGCCGGAAGCCACATTCAAGGTGCCCGCGAGCACGTTGACGGTGGTGAAGTCCGAGCTCGCCGGGCCGTTGATGTCCAGCGTGCCCGCGCCGGTCTTGCTCAGCGTTTCGAAGCCCTGCACGGCGCCCAGATCCGCGTTCGTCGCGATGTCGGTGTTGAACGTGTCGTTGCCCGCGCCGGCCGCGACCGTGCCGACGATGTTCGTACCGTCGTGGATGGTGAGCGTGTCGTCGCCATCGCCGAGCGCGAGCGTGCCGCTGCCCGTATCCAGCGTGCCGGCCACATCGAATACGTCGTTGCCCGCGCCCAGATCGCCCGTCGCTCGCAGCGTACCGGTCACGTTCACCGTGTTGGCGCCGGCGCTGCCGGCGAGCGTCGCCGCGCCGCCCGCGCCCTGCAGCGTGCCATCGACGTTGAGCGTCGTGGCATCGCCCAGCGCCACGGTCGGCGTGGTCAGCTCGCCGGCCACCGTCAGCGTGCCGCCGTTGAGCAGGGTGCCGCCGGTGTAGGTCGAAGCGCCGGTCAGCGTCGCTTCGCCGGCATTCTCCTTGCGCAGGGTCTCGAAGTTCACCGTGTTGGCGCCGTCGAAACTCATCGCGTTCGCGTTGTCCAGAACGACGGTATCGGTGTCCGCGCCGCCGTCGACGATATTGGCCAGCGTCGCGCCGTCCTGCAGCGTCAGCGTATCGTCGCCGCCGCACATTGCGACCGTGCCGGAGCCGGAGATGGTGCCGGCCACCGTCATCGTATCGGCGTTGTCGCCGCAGCCGAACGCACCCTCGACGTTCAAGATCGCGCCGCCGGCGACGACCGTGTTCAGCGAGCTGCCCGCGGTCGCCACCACGCTGCCGGCCGCACCGACGTTCAGCGTGCCGCCCTCCACTTCCACGCTCTGCAAGTCGGTCGCGCCCGGACCGCTGATGTTGAGCGTGCCCGCGCCGCGCTTGGTCACGCCCTCGAAGTTGAGCAGCGCGCCGAACTCGGCCGTGCCGTTGATGTCGTAGACGCGGCTGTCCAGGCCCGCGCCGCCGTCGATGGTGGCAGTCACCACCGTGCCGTCGTGCACGACGAAATCGTCGTCGCCGTCGCCGAGCGCGAAGACGCCGCCGCCGCTGAGCATGAAGCCGGAGACGTCCAGCACATCGTCGCCCGCGCCCAGATCGCCATGCATGGCGGCCAGGCCGGCCACGGTCAGGGTGTTCGTGCCGGCGCTGCCGGTGATTATCGCGTCGACGCCCCCGCCTTCCAGTATCCCCGCGACGTTGAGCACGGTGTCGTCGCCCATCGACAAGGTCGGCGTGACTAAGTTGCCGCCTACCGTCAGCGTGCCGCCATTGAGCGTCGTGCCGCTGCTGAAGCTCATGGCGCCGATCAGCGTCGCCTCGCCGGTGTTGTCCTTTTGCAGGAACTCGAAGTTGACGATGTTCGCCGCATTGAAGGTCGTCGCGCCGGTATTGTTCAGCGCCACGCGGTCGCCGGCGCCGTGCGCGCCGCCGTCCAGCGTGCCGTTGAAGGCCCCGAGATCGGCGCCGTCGTTCAGTGTCAGCGTGTCGTCGCCGTTGCCGAAGGCAATGCTGCCGTTGCCCGTAATCGAGCCCGCGATCGTCAAGCTGTCGTTACCGGCCGAGCCGGCGTAGCTGCCATCGACGTTCAACGTCGCGGCGCTGGCTACAGTCCCGGTCACCACGCCGCCGATCGAACCGGCGGCGGCGATATCCAGGGTGCCTCCGGCGACATTGACCGTGCTGAAGCTGGAGGCCGCCGGGCCGGCGACGATCAGCGTACCGGTATTGGTCTTGTTCAAGGCTTCGAAGCCGATCGCGCCGCCGAGCGTAGCGGTGCCGGCCAAATCGGACACGAACGTATCGTTGCCCGCGCCGCCGTCGACCGGTCCGGCGAGTCCCGACAAATCCGCGCCGTCCTGGATGGTGAAAGTATCGTCGCCATCCAGCATGTCGATCGCGCTGGCGCCGGTCACCGTACCCGCAACAGTGAAGTTGTCCGCGCCGTTGGTGAAGCCGAATGCGCCGGCGATATTGAGCGTGGCGCCGCTGGCCACGGTGGCGTTCTGCACGCCGGTCAAGCTGCCGCCGGCGCCGACGTCGAGCGTGCCGCCCAGCACATTCACCGTGCTGAAGCTGGACGTAGCCGGACCCGCCACGATCAGGGTGCCGGCGTTGGTCTTGGTCAGCGTTTCGAAATCGACTGCGCCGCCGAGCGTGGCCGTACCCGCCAGATCGGCGACGAAGGTATCCGTGCCCGCGCCGCCGCTCACCGGTTCCGGCGCCAGGCCGGACAGGTTCGCGCCGTCCTGGATCGTGAAGGTGTCGTTGCCGTCGCCCAGGTCGATCCGGCCCGTGTTCGGGCTGCCGGTGCTGACGATGGTGCCGGCGACGGTGAAGGTATCGTCGCCCGCTGTGCCGCCGTAGGCGCCGCCATCGGCCAGTTCCAGCGTGGCGCCGGACAGGATGGTGGTGTTGTTCGCCGCGATGCTTCCCGTGCCGGTCACGCGCAAGGTGCCGTCGTTGAGATTCACGTCGATGAAGCTGGACGCGCCGTGGATCTCCAGCGTGCCGGCGCCGGACTTGCCCAGGGATTCGAAATTCGTCAGACCGCCTAATGGAACCGTGTTGCCGGCGCCGACGTTCACGTCCAGCAGGTCGTTGCCCAGGCCGCCGTCGATGGTGGCCAGGCTGGTGTCGGTGGTGTCGTACACGTTGAAGATGTCGTCGCCCGCGCCCAGCGAGAACACGCCGCCTTCGGTGTCGATCGTGCCGGCCGCATCCAGCACGTCGTTGCCGCCGCCCAGGTCGCCGGTGGCGTTGAGCGTGGCGCCCGCGGCCACCGATATCGTGTTGGCGCCCGCGCTGCCGGTGATCGCCGCCGCGCCGCCGGCCCCTTGCAGGCTGCCGTCCACGTTGAGCGTGGTCGCGTCGGCCATCGTGACGGTCGGCGTGGTCAAGCTGCCGGCCACGGTCAAGATGCCGCCGTTGAGCACGGTGCCGCCGCTGTACGCCGCAGCGCCGGTCAGCGTGGCCGCGCCGGTGTTGTCCTTCTGCAGTATCTCGAAATTGATGGTGTTGGTGCCGTCGAAGGTCATCGCGCTAGCGTTGTTCAGCACCACCCGGTCGGCGGTGCTGTGCGCCCCGCCGTCGATCGTGTTCGCCAGCACCGTGCCGTCGCTCAGGGTCAGCGTGTCGTCGCCGCCGCACAGGTCGATCGTGCCGCTGCCAGACACCGTGCCCGCCACCGTCAGGCTGTCGCTGGCGTCGCCGCAGCCGAAGCTGCCGTCGACGTTGAGCGTCGCGCCGCTGCCGACCACCGTGTTCAGCGCCAGGCCGGGCTTGCCCACCACGCTCGCGCCGGCGCCGACGTTCAGCGTGCCGCCGAGCACTTGCACATCCTGCAGATCTGTCGCGCCCGGACCGTTGATGTTCAAGACGCCGATGCCGGTTTTGGTCACGCCCTCGAAGTTCAGCAGCCCGCCGAGATCGGCAGTGGCGTTGATGTCGTAGGTACGGCTGTCCAAGCCGCCGCCGCCGTCGATGGTGCCGATGATCTGCGTGCCGTCGTGGACCACGAAGTTGTCGTCGCCGTCGCTCAGGTTGAATATGCCGCCGTTGGTGTCCAGCGTGCCGGTCACGTCCAGCGTGTCGTTGCCGCTGCCGAGGTTGCCGGTCGCCAGGGCCGTGCCGGTGATATGGATCGTTTGAACGCCCGCGTCGCCGAGGACGTTCGCCGCCGAACCCGGGGCGAGGCCTTGCAAGCTGCCGGCCACGTTGAACGTGGTGCCGTTCGCCGCCACCAACGTCGGCGTCGCCAGAGTGGCGCCCGCACCTACCGTCAAGGTGCCGACGTTGAGGCCGACGCCGCCGCCGTACGATTGGCTGCCGGTCAGCGTCGCCTCGCCGATGTTCTCCTTCTCCAAGAACTCGAAACCGGTCACGTTGCCGGGGCCGAAACTCAATGCCGCCGCGTTGTTCAGCACGATGATGTCGCCGACGATGCCGGCGCCGCCGCTGATCGTGCCGGTGAAGCCGGTGAAGTCGGCGCCATCGTTGACGATCAGGACGTCGTCGCCGCCGCACAGGTCGATCGCGCCGCCACCGGTCACCGCGCCCGCCACCGACATCGCATCGTTCTCGCTGCCGCAGCCGAAGTCGCCGTCGACGTTCAGCGTCGCGCCGCTGCCGACCACGGTGTTCAACGCGCTGCCGGCAGTTGCGGCCACACTGGCCCCGGCGCCGATGTTCAGCGTGCCGCCCAGCACCTGCACATCCTGCAGGTCGGTCGTGCCGGGGCCGTTGATGTTCAACGTGCCGGTTCCGGTCTTGGTCACGCCCTCGAAGTTGGCCAACGCGCCGAGATCGG